>CADEED010000134.1:0-4322 GCA_902826225.1 uncultured Pseudomonadota bacterium
GCGAGGATCTTGTTGGTCTCTTCCTTGTCGCTCGCGAGCTCCACCGAGATGTGCGGCGTGCGTCCCGAGACCGTGGCCTGGATGCGCTGCTGATACTTGCCGTGACCGAGCTGCACGAGCGACTGGCTGTTGAGTCGCATCCACGGGATGCCGCGCGCTTCCGCCGCCTTGACCAGCGAGGCGGTCGATGGACCCAGCGCGCGGCGCTGCGCGAAACGGATGAAGTCGTCGCGCGCCTCCGGCCAGTTCCAGCCGTCGGGAACGGAGTCCGCCGGCCGCAGATTCTCCGGCAGGAGGGAGGACAGCAATCGCAGTGCAAGTTCGCCGGCGGCGACGCCCTCGTCGCGTTGTGCATATTCGTAGACGACGGTGTAGACGCCGGGCCTGCCCGCGCTGCGCGTCTTGCCGAAGGTGACGGCTTCGCCGGCGACGTTCTGCAGTTCGATGGCGACATGCTCGAGCACATGACCGAGCCAGGTGCCCTCGTCCTCGCGCATGCGTCGGAAGAAGCCGCCGGGTTCGCGGTAGGAACAGCCATGCTGCGCGAGGCCGGGCAGGGCCGTCGCAAGGCCCTCGACGAACTCCGGGCCGAGCTTTCCGGTGGGCCATTTTTCCAGCTCACCGAGATCCAGTTCCAGGCGGATGACCGGAAAGTGGGCGTATTGCGAAGGGCCGACGTAGACCCAGCGATTCAGGATTTTCATTTCGGGGCGACGTGTCGTGAGTCGTTTCCCCGAAACATGCCCTATTGCTTCGTGGGTCGCAAATGATCGGCGGACGCGATCCGGGTATGCAGGTTGAACGTGGCGCCGGCCACGAGAACATGGACCTTCAGGCCCAGCATGCACACGGGCTGCCCCTCGGAGACGCTGTCCATCGACGAAAAGGTCGTCTCCTTGGCATCGACGATGGTAACGCCGCCGCTGCCCTCGACTTCGAGCGTCTCGTCGGGGCCGATGAATACGGCGGTGTCTTCATCGAGACCGATGCCGACCGAGAAAGGGTTGTAAGCCAGCGCGGTGATGAGGCGTCCGAGGCGATCCCGCTGCCGGAAATGCTGGTCGATCACGAACCGGTTCGTGAGGCCGAGGCCCGGCGCCAGCCGCACGCTGCCGGAGATCACCGACGCCCCTTCGTCGCCGAACGCGATCATGTGTTCGCTCAGGATGCTGGCGCCCGCACTGGTGCCGCCGACCGTGGCGCCGGCCGCGTTGCGCTTGCGGATCATCGTGGCGATGGGCGTTCCGCCTAGCAGCGTCGTCAGCCTGAGCTGGTTGCCGCCGGTGAAGAAGATGCCAGTCGCTTCCTCGAGCCGGGCGAGGCGGCCCTGCTCCTGACAATCGCGGCGGGTGTCGAAATCCATGACGGAGACGCGCGCCGCACCGAGCTCGCGGAACAGCTTTTCGTAGCGCGGGCCGGTTTCGTGCATGCGACTGGCCGTCGGGATGACGACGACGTCGGCCGCCTCTCCACCCGACACGGCCACGAAGCGTTCGAGGATGCGGCGATCGTTTTCCTTATTCTCGGCGCCGCCGATCGGAACGATCCAGCCGCGGGTACTGCCATCCGGAACTTTGCTGGGCATGTCCTAACGATACGTCATTCAAAAGTGCCGCGCACGACCGGGGCTCCGTCGCGCACGTGGATTTCACCGCGAACGAGCAGGGTATGAACCGCACCCCTCGCGTCCAGCACGAGCAGATCGGCGTCGTGGCCGACAGCCACGATTCCCTTCTTGGTGAGCCTAAGCAGCTTTGCGGGATTCGACGTCACCGCGGGCAGCACGGCCTCGAGGGCGAGTCCCCGCGCCATCGCTTCGCGCAGCGTCTCCAACAAGGCGCCGGCGGATCCGACGTCCATGTGAGTTACCTGGCCGTCCGCATCGAAGCACGGAAGGCAGCCGCCGGCGTCCGAGCTGATGGTGATGCGATCGGGCGGCGCGCCGGACGCGAGGTAGCGCTCGAGAGCCACCGCGGCGGGCCAGGCATCTTCGTCCGCCGCAACCGGGAAGGCCGTGATGTCCACGGTCGATCCGCGTCGGGCGAGTTCGATTGCCTCTTCGAACAGCGCGCGTCTCCGGTTGACGTGCGTCGGATTGAAGACGCGTGCCGGCAGCTCACTCTTGTCCAGGGCTTCGCGCACCCGTTCGAGCCCGCGCGCTCCATCGCCCAGGTGCAGGTGGAGGATGCCGGCCTTTCCCGTCATGACGCCGGCGACGTGGCATTCGGACGCGATGCGCAACAGCTCGTCGCAGGTCGGCTGGCTCGAACGATGATCGCTGATCGCGACCTCGCCGACGCCGATCAGCGCCTCGACGAACACGAGGTCGCCGCGCACGCTGCCCGTGAGCGTGACGGGCGGCACGTGATACCCGCCGGCATATCCGTACGCATTGAGTCCCTCCTCGCGCAGGGCGTAGAGCGTGGCGAGCAGCTCCGCGGGGCCGCGCGCCACATCGTCGGTGCCCAGCAATCCCACGACGGTGGTGATGCCGGCCGTGGTGAAACGCGACAGCGGCACGGGAGGTACGCGAGTGCGAAAACCCGCCTCGCCACCGCCGCCCGTGACGTGCACGTGCGCATCGATGAGTCCGGGCGCGAGCCGCAAACCTTGGGCATCGATGATCGTGGACACCGTGCGCAGGGGGACGGGCAGCTCGACCGACTCTTTGCCCATCCAGAGAATGCGGCCGCCGCCGACGAGCAGGTTGTTCGTGCCGAGCCTTTGAGGCGCGAAGACGTCGGCGTTCTTGATCAGGACGAGAGTCACCGCGCGGTAGCGTGCGGCCCGCCGTCCGGGCCGTCAAACGGAATCGTTTGGGCGTAAACTTCGCCACCGATGAGCGAGCCGTACGTGTTGAAACTGCAGTGTGTCGACCGGCCCGGGATCGTCGCCAACATCTCGACCGCATTGTTCGAGTGTGGCGGCAACATCACCGAGGCGCAGCAGTTCAACGACGACATCTCCGGCAACTTCTTCATGCGCGTGTCGTTCGACCTGCCCGGCGCGCGGGAGCCCGAGGTGCGGCGGCGCCTGGCGGAGTCGGCGCGGCGTTTCGGCCTGGAGTGGCAACTCGTGTCGGCGCGCGCGCCGTGTCGCGTGGTGATCATGGTGTCCCAGCAGGATCACTGCCTGCGCGACCTGCTGTATCAGGCCTGGGTCGGCGACATCAATCTCGACGTCCGCGCGATCATCTCCAATCACCCGAAGAGTCCCGACCTCTCGCTCGCCGAGCGGATTCCCTTTCATCATCTGCCCGTGACGCCCGGGACCAAGCGAAGCCAGGAGGCGCAGGTCCGCTCGATCATCGACGCGCAGAGCGCGGAACTCTTGATCCTCGCGCGCTACATGCAGATCCTCACGGAAGAGATGGCGGCCAGTCTCGCGGGGCGCTGCATCAACATCCATCACTCCTTTCTGCCCGGATTCAAGGGCGCGAAGCCCTACACCCAGGCGTACGAGCGTGGCGTGAAAGTCATCGGCGCGACCGCTCACTACGTCACGTCCGACCTCGACGAAGGCCCGATCATCGCGCAGGACGTCGAGGAAGTGACGCACGCGAAGGGTCCGGCCGCGCTCGCGGCGACGGGCCGCGACATCGAACGCCGTGTCCTGTCGCGCGCGGTCAAGTGGCATGCCGAACATCGCGTGTTCGTGCAGGAGCGACGGACCGTCGTCTTCAGCTGAGCGCAGTCGGGTGTCGCTACGCAGCCTGAGGCAGTTGATGCCGGGGCAATTCGATCGTGAAGACACAGCCGTGGCCCGGGATGTTGCGAACGCGCAGCGTCCCCTGGTTGGCCTCGGCGCCGCGCTGGCAGATGACGAGACCGAGCCCCAGCCCCGAGCGATCATGGCCACTCTGTTTGAAGGGTTTGAACATCTCCTGCTCGGCGCCCGCGGTAAGTCCGCCGCAATGATCTTCCACATCGATGCAGATGCGATCCGCCGCCGCGTAGGCGTTCAGGATCACCTCGGAGCGAGGCTGTGTGAACTTGAATGCGTTCTGCAGCAGGTTTCCGACCGCCGACATCATGATCTCGCGATCCACATCGAGAGCGAGGCCGGGATCGACATCACCCACCAGGAACCGGCAATCGCGCGCGTGTGCCTCGAGCGAGGCGGAGATCTTCACGTCGGCGATGAAATCCGAGAGAGAGATGAGCTGGGCCCGCGACGGCATCCCGGCGGTCAATCGGACTCCGGCGAGTGGACGGTCGATGAGAGTTCGCATGCCGTTCAACGAGCGGTCAGGGAATGCTCCGGTGGCGTCGGTCGTTCCGACGTCTCGCGGCTTGACAGCCATGCTGGCCAGCTAAGCGTTC
>CADEED010000134.1:4332-8983 GCA_902826225.1 uncultured Pseudomonadota bacterium
GTGACGGACCGATGAGTGTGTGCATGCCGATCAAGGAGCGATCTAGACGGGAACCGGCGGCGCGAGTCGTTAAAACGTTTCCCGCCTTGATCGCCATGGTGGCCAGTGTCGCCGTATGCGGGTGATTGCGCAGCACGTGCGGCAGGCATCCGACGTGCTGGTTCGACGCCTGGCCGTTGCGGTTCTCCATCCGCGAGTCGCGCTGAAAGACGTATTCGGTCACTGCATCGGCGATGCCATTGTCGAGGCAGCGGTTGAGTGTCCGGAACTCGTGGGTGTCGATCGGCAGGCTGCGCTCTGCCGCCAGGTCCGTGATCGCCTGGCAGAGATCACCGTAGTCGTGCACGACCTGGTCGACGGTGAATCCTTGTGCGGACAGCTCTCGCCCATGCAGGGCCGCGGTGACGGCGATCTCCGATGCCGCGGGGCCACCCCCGGAGGGGCCGGAGATTCTCAGGCTCCGGACGGGATCCGCGGTTTCCTCGAGCTGAAGCGTGAGGATCAGCTGGTCGAGAAAGCGGGGAATGCCGTGGTCGAGGTTCGCCGTGCCCCTCGCCGGTGCAATGCGCCGGGCAGCCTTGAGACGGCAGCGCTGGATCAGGTCGGCCCTGTTGGAGCTGAGAAATTCATGGAGCACGTGGCCGAGGCTACTCCCTTTTCGATCGGCTCTTCTGTGCGCTGACGTGCCAAAGCCATTTCGCCCTGCGCAGCCGGTAGAACAGATAGACGTCGATCGCGGTCATCGTGCCCAGGGCGGAGGCGTAACCGAACTTCCATCCGAGCTCCGGCATGTGCTCGAAGTTCATGCCGTAGATGCCGGCGATCAAGGTGGGCACGGCGATCAGTGCCGCGTACGCCGCGAGCCGCTTCATCGTCTCGTTCTCCTGCAGCGTTCCTAGCGCGCTTCGCGACCGCGCCGGGCATACTCGCGGACACCATGCAACATCGGCGTTTTCGCTCCTGCGCGCTGCTGCCCGGACTGGGCCTGCTCGGCCTGTTGGTGCTTTCCTGCGCTCCCGCGCCCCAGTCGGCGGAAAGCCCGGAACTCGCGGGCTGGCGCGCCCGCGCGCAGAACATCACGATCGTCCGGGACGACTGGGGTGTTCCGCACGTCTACGGTCGCACGGACGCCGACGTCGTGTTCGGCCTGATGTACGCGCAGGCCGAGGACGACTTCCACCGCATCGAGACAAACTACCTGCAGAGCCTGGGCCGGCTCGCCGAAGCGGAAGGTGAGCGCGAGATCTGGCGCGACCTGCGCATGAAGCTCTTCATCGACCCCGAGGATCTGGGGCTGAAGTACCGGGAAAGTCCCGATTGGCTGCGGGCGTTGATGGATGCCTGGGCCGACGGCCTCAACTTCTACCTGGCCACGCATGCCGACGTGAAGCCGCGCGTCATCACGCGCTTCGAACCGTGGATGGCGTTGAGCTTCAGCGAAGGAAGCATCGGCGGCGACATCGAGCGGGTTTCACTGGAGCAGCTGGAAGCATTTTACGGTGGGGCGTCCGCACGGCCGGTTGCCGGCAACGGACTCGAGTATCCGCGGGAGCCCACGGGTTCGAACGGATTCGCCATCGCGCCGGCGAACTCGGCATCGGGTCATGCATTGCTCTGGATCAATCCGCACACATCGTTTTATTTCCGCGAGGAAGCGCAGCTGGTGAGCGAGGAAGGCCTGAACGCTTACGGCGCGCTGACATGGGGGCAGTTCTTCGTCTACCAGGGATTCAACGACCGCGCCGGCTGGATGCATACGTCGAGCGGCGTGGACAACATCGACGAGTTCCTCGAAACCGTGACCATCAACGGGACAGGAGTGACCTACCGGCACGGTAAAGACGAGCGAGCGATGATCACCCGGAAGATCGTGGTGCCCTACAAGACCGCCACCGGCCTCGCGCAGCGGGAGTTCACTATCTACCGCACGCATCACGGCCCCGTCGTCCGCGAAGTCGCCGGGAAGTGGGTGTCGGTGGCCTTGATGGAAGAGCCCGTGAAGGCGCTGACCCAGTCCTTCAGGCGGACAAAGGCGCGGAACCTGGAGGAGTTTCGCGAGATCATGGAGCTGCACACCAACTCGTCGAACGACACGGTGTTCGCCGATGCCGAGGGCAACATCGCCTACTTCCATTCGAACTTCGTGCCGCGGCGGAAGGCGTCGATCGACTGGAGTAAACCCGTCGACGGCAGCGATCCCTCCAACGACTGGCAAGGCGTGCACCCGTTCGAAGAAAGTCCGAACACCGTCAATCCGCGGGGCGGCTGGCTGCAGAACACCAACAATTGGCCATACTCCGCGGCCGGGCCAGACAGCCCGAAGGCATCGGCTTATCCCGACTACTTCGACCGCGAAGGCGAGAATCCCCGCGGCGTGCACGCGCTCCGCGTGCTGCAGGGAAAGAAGGACTTCACGCTCGAGAAGCTGCGCGACGCGGCCTTCGATCCTGAGCAGCCCGAGCTCGAGATACTGGTACCTCAGCTGGTGACGGCCTGGGAGCGGCTTCGTCATTCGAGCCCGCTCAAGAAGAAGCTGCAGGCGCCGATCGAACTGCTGCGCGGCTGGGACTGCCGCTGGGCCGCGGACTCGGTGGCGAACACCGTGGCTATCTACTGGGCGAACGAACTGTGGCGCAGCACGGAAGCCGAGGCGCAGATGGCGGGTGTCAACGGGTACGAATTCCTGCGCAAGCGGACCACCGACAGCCGGAAGCTCGCGGCGCTGGCGGTCACCATCGAGCGCCTGACGGCGGATTTCGGCCGCTGGGAAATGCCGTGGGGCGAGGTCAACCGCTTTCAGCGGCTGACCGGCGATGTCGTGCAACGCTTCGACGACGGCGCACCCAGCATCGCAGTGCCATTTCCCACGGCTCAATGGGGCTCGCTGGCGGCATTCGAAGCCGAGCCGGCTCCCAACACGAAGAAGTGGTACGGCCGGAGCGGCAACAGTTTCGTCGCGGCGGTCGAGTTCGGCCAGCGGGTCCGGGCGAAGGCGGTGACGGCCGGCGGTCTCCACTCGGTGCCGGGATCAGCGCACTTCAATGACCAGTCCGAGCGTCATGCGGCGGGCCACTTGCGGGACGTCTACTTCTACCGCGAGGATCTGCAGGGCCACATCGAGCGGGAATACCACCCCGGCGTCCCGGATGAGGAGCGGAGTTCACGGCCTCGAGTTGCGCGATGAACCGGTGGCTGCTCCTGCTGTTGGTGATCTGCGCGCCCCTCGGGGCGGAGACGCTCGACGACGTCATGCCGGCGCGGCTCGTGGAGCTGGGCGTTCGCGCGACGCAGGTCGCCGTCATCGAGCAGGGCCGGATTGCGACCTCGCGGGCGTGGGGCGTCGACCGATCCGGACAACCCGCGACGAAGGAGACGGTCTTTCGCGTCGCGTCGATCACCAAGGTGGTGACGGCGATGACCGTGCTGAACCTCGTCGAGCAGGGAAAGTGGGACCTCGATCAGCCACTCGCGCAATACTGGATCGATCCGGATCTCGCCGACGACGAGCGCAGCCGGCGCATCACCACGCGGCTGGTGCTCCAGCACCGCACGGGGCTGCCGAACTGGCGCGAAGGCAGACTCGGGTTCGATTTCGATCCCGGCCGGGGCAATCAGTACTCGGGTGAGGGGTTCGAGTGGCTGCGACGTGCGCTCGAGAAGGCCACCGGCGAAACCCTGGAGTCGCTCGCGGCGCGCCTGGTTTTCCGGCCTGCCGGCATGGAGTCGACTACCTACCTGTGGCCCGCGTGGGTGCCGCCGCGCTACTCCGGCGAATACACGGGTGAGACGTTCGTGGGCTATGACAACGAGCCGGAGGCGAATGGCGCGGCGGACCTGATGTCCACGGCCGAGGACCTCGCGAGGTTCGGCATCTGGGTCATGAAGGGCGGCGGCCTGTCGAAGAAGACGTGGCGCGAGGTCCGCGACATCTCGGCCAATGCGAACGGCGCTGCGCCCGGAGACAAACTGCGCGGACTCGGCTGGGTCGTCACTCGGGACGGCGCGAAGAGGGACACGCTGGTGATCCACCACGGGGGTGGTCAGCGCGGCATCGCCACGGAGCTGTTCCTCGTGCCGGGCCAGAAGCGCGGCCTCGTGGTGCTCACGAATGGCTCGGCGGGTCGGCCGCTGCTGCTGGCGGCGTTGAATGCCACTCTGAACGCGCACCACGGGTTTCCGCGCCTGCAGGCTTTCACCGAAGATCGCGCGCGCCAGTAGTTAGTGGCGGACGGCCCTTCATCGCACGCTCTCGATTCCTTTCCACAACAGCGAGACGACCAGCTTCGTCATCTCCTCCGTCGACACGCCGCGCGGCCACGCTGCCGCGGTGGCGTTCAAGCCGTGGTGAAGAAAGTGCAGGGCGACCTTGAGTTTCCACGGCTCGAGCTGCGGTGCGAGCTCCTTCGCCAATGGCCTGAGCGATGCCATCGCCTCGTTCTGCAGGCGTAACCACTCCCGCGCGAGGTCGGGCTCCGTGCGCGCTTGGACGAACAGCAGTTCGACGATCGCCGGCTCCCGCCTCACCTGGGCGAAGAAGTTGCCGATGGCGGCCCTGAAGCGCTTCGCCGGCGGAGCATCCGCCGAGAGTTCCTGGGTCGCACCGCTCACCAGTTGATCACGCAGGCGCCGCATGCGCGCGAAACAGAGCTCC
>CADEED010000135.1 GCA_902826225.1 uncultured Pseudomonadota bacterium
CATGTATCGCGGCTGGGTGACGCCGGGGGTCGCGGCGAAGACGGCTATCTACTCCGACGAGCCTGGGTCTTGAGTTGCCTGCCGCGCAGATACCTGTCGAACCATGCCACCGTCTCGGCGTGGTAGTCCGGCCAGTCCGCGCGCGGCGGTCCGCCGAAATCGGCGCCGTGCTTCCCACCCGGCACGGTGATCAGGCGCGAGTCGACTTCCGCGGCGAGCAAGCTGGCATGCATGGCGACCGAGTCGGCGTACGGAATCAATTCGTCCGCGTCGCCATGGATCATGAGCGTCGGCGGCGCGCCCGGGCCGACCTGCGTGATCGGTGAAGCCGCGTCGTAGAGCGCATTCGCCTCGGGCGACGATCCTGGCGGAACTTCCATGTACGAGACCACGAAGTTCGCGCCCTGCGGTGTCGGCAGGCGGCGCAGGTCGACGACTGCCGCGCGCAGCACGATGGCCTGCAGAGTCGCGGCCTCGCGATTCACGGGGTCTTCGTCGTCGGCGAGTCCCGGCGCTGCCCGTAACGCGGCCAGCGCGATGAGGTTGCCGCCCGACGAGCCTCCGAGCCCGCCCAGCCGGGCGCCATCGATGCCATAGTGGCGCGCGTGCGCACGCACGAACCGGATGGCGCGCGTGACGTCGTCGATCGCCGCGGGGTAGTGAAAGCGCGGCGCGCCGCGATGATTGATGGAGAAGACCGTGTAGCCCGCGGCGACCAGCGGCGGACCCCAGAGATCGACCTGCGTTTCCTTGATGGGCCGCGCGCCGTAGGCGGCGCTGGCCTGAAAGCCGCTGCCCGCGACGAACACGACGCCGAAACCGTTCGGCTTCGCTGGCCGGTAGACGTCGAGCAGCAGCGCGGCGCCCGACACCATGCCGTAGACGACGTTGCGCTCGGAGGGCGCGGGCGGTGCGGCGAACGCCATCGAACTCAGAAGGGTGCCGGCGACCAGCAGTGCCCGCATCAGCGGCGGCCACCCTGGCCTTCGGCCATGACCACTTCTTCGGGCGCGTTCACGAAATAGCCCTGGATGAACTGCACGCCGAGCTGCCACAGCACGGCCATCGTGTTGGCGTCCTCGACGCGCTCTGCGATGGTTTCGATCTTGAGCTTGATGGCCTGCTCGACGAGCTTCTTCACCGTCGCCTGCGTCTCGAAGTTGCTTGCCAGATCCTGCACGAGCGCGCCGTCGATCTTGATGAAGTCGAGGGGCACGGCCGACAGCAGCTTGAACGGATCGCGGCCGGAGCCGAAGCGCTCGAGCGCCGTCCGGAAGCCGAGCTTCTTCAGCGCGCCGAGCTGCGCGACCGATGCATTCATGTACTGCTCGAAGATCGACTCGGTGATCTGGAAGCAGATGCGCGACGGGGTGTGAGAGCCGTTCGCGAGCTGCGCATTGAGCCATTCCGTGAAGGCTGCGTCGAGCACGGTGTCGCGCGACAGGCGCACGAACAGGCAGCCAGGCTTGGATTTCGCCGCGAACGACAGCGAGGCGCCGACGACCCAGCGGTCGATGTTCTTGAGCAGGTCATTGCGTTCGGCGGCCGCCATGAACTCGGCGGGCAGCACTTCCTTGCCCTGGTGATCGAGCATGCGCACGAGCACGTCGAACATGTTCGGGTCTTCGCCCTGCAGGCTCGCGACCGGCTGTTGCACGAGCCGGAAGCGGTTTTCCATGAGCGCCGACTTGATGTGCTTCACCCAGATGCGGTCGTACGCCTGCACGCGCGTGTCGGTGTCGGCCTTGTCGAGGTGATAGATCTGGTTGCCGCCCTGGCCGCGGCCGCGTCGCACCGCTTCGAGCACGTCGGAAACGACGGCATCGACGCTCGAGCCCGCTGGCGGGACCATCGTGAGGCCGATCGTGCAGCTCGAGTGCACGGACTTCTGCCCGACCGTGGAGGTGTTCTCGCTGAAGCGGCCGAGTACGGCTTCGGCCCACGCCTCGACGTCGTGCGAATTGCCGCGCTCGATCAGCGTGAGGAACGACACGCCCGCGAAACGTCCGGCGATGTCATTGGGACCCAGGTAGGACTTCAACGTCGCGGCGTATTCGGCGACCAGCTGCTCGCTGGCCTTCACGCCGACGTCCTTCTCGAGTTCGGCGAACTTGTCCGGACGCACGAGCGCCATGTAGCGCACGCCACCGACGGGTGGCGCGCCGATGCGAACGCCGATCGCGTCGAGCAGGGGCCGGCGCAGCAGCAGGCCGGTCGAGGTGTCGCGCCTCACCGCGTCCGATACGTCGGCCGTCAACTGGCGGTCGTCGCGCTTCTTCGCGGGCACCATGATGCGCACGCAGGGCTCGTTCTCGTACTCGCCGGGCGTGAGCACCAGGTCGAGCTGGAGGTGTGTGCCGTCGCCCAACAGCGCGTTGACCTTGAGCGGGTGATCCGTCCACTTGCCCTGGCCGCACGCGACGAGCGCGCCCTTGAGCGCGGCGTGCGAACGGTCGTCGAAAAGATCCATCAGCGGCTGTCCGACGACCGCGGTCGAATCCTCGTAGCCGAAGAGCTCGAGCCACGTCTGGTTCGCGTCGACGACGATGCCTTCCTGCACCTGCAGGATCGCGTCGTTTGAACGCTGGAGGACCGACTGGAGCTGGCGTCGATAGTCGCTGGCCGACTGCAGCGTGGTGTTGAGCGCGCGCTCTAGACGGAAGGAGCGCAGCTCGCGCGAGACGACCGCCTGGACGCGTTCAACGGCGGAGAGGGAGATGACGTCGCGCGCGCCCATCCGCATGCCGGCTGCGATGTCGTTCTCGGAGATCTGCGGGCGGACGAGGATCAGCGGCACCTGCGGCGCGAGCTGATCGCGGATCTTCGCGGCCTGTTGCGCATCACCCTCGGACACGTAGGCGGCGACGAGCAGTTCGGGGTTCAGCTGCTCCAGGGCCTCGCCGAGATCGCGCACCGCCGGAATCCACGTGCAGTGCACGGGTTCGCCCGCCTTGCGCATCAGTCCGTTGATGAACTCGGACGGCTCGCGCTGCGGTGAAAAGACGATGAGCGGAACGGCGGAGTTGTCCGTCAAGTGAGGTTCCCCGGATTCAAACAAGCGCCCGGAGTTTAGCATCGACCCCCGGGGCTGCTGGCCGAGAGCCCGGTCACATTCCGTGTCGGGTCGAGTGTCCCGCGCACTTTCCTGCACTTCCCGAGGTTTTGGCCGCGGTCCTCGCGTTGGAGAGGGGCCGCCGGTATGATCCGCCGTCTTTTTCGGGCCCAATCTCTCGGACCCAGGCGGAAATGGCATGTCCAGTTACACGACCAACGAAATTCGCGGCGGGATGAAGCTTCTGATCGACGGCGACCCTTACGCCGTCATCGAGAACGAGTACGTGAAACCCGGCAAGGGGCAGGCGTTCAACCGCATCCGCGTGCGCAACCTGCGCACCGGCCGCACGGTCGAGAAGAGCTATCGCTCGGGTGAGTCCATCGAGGCCGCCGACGTCGTGGATACGGAGCTGCAGTACCTCTACAAGGACGGCGACTTCTGGACGTTCATGAACCCGGAGAACTACGAGCAGCTGCAGGCGGGCGAGTCGGCCGTCGGCGAGGCCGCGCAGTGGCTCAAGGACGGCACCGTCTGCATCATCACGCTGTGGAACGGCGTGCCGCTGGTCGTGACGCCGCCGCCGCACATCGAGCTCAAGGTCATCGAGACGGATCCCGGCGTTCGCGGCGATACGGCCACCGGGGGCAGCAAGCCGGCGAAGATGGAGACGGGTGCCGTGGTGCGCGTGCCGCTGTTCATCAACGAGGGCGAAGTGCTGCGCATCGACACGCGGACTGGCCAGTACATCTCGCGGGGCAAGTAGCGCCGGGATGCCGGTAGATAGGTTGCGAGGACGGGCTGAAGCCCGTACCCGCCGGTAAATGGCGAGCCGAACGGCTGGCCATTTTCATTCTGTGGAGGCAAGGAGAATCGCCGCGGCGGCTTCCAGGCCGCGCTGGTCTGCCGGACCGAATCGGCGCAGCTTCGGGCTGTCGAGGTCGAGGACTCCCAGTAGTTCGGGGCCGCGGACGAGCGGCACCACGATCTCCGAGTTCGATGCCGAATCGCAGGCGATGTGTCCGGGAAATGCGTGCACGTCCTCGACGATGACGGTGGCGCGGCGCTGGGCCGCGGTGCCGCACACGCCCTTGCCCATGCCGATGCGCACGCACGCCGGCTTGCCCTGGAACGGCCCGAGCACGAGCTCGCCACTCTTATATAAGTAGAACCCCGCCCAGTTGAGGTCGGGCAGCGACTCGTAGAGCAGGGCGGCGGTGTTGGCCGCGTTCGCGATGAGGTCGCGCTCGCCCGAGAGCAGGGCCGTGAGATCGCGTGCGAGTTCGCCGTAGGCCGCATCCGCGTTCGAGAAATCGTAGCTCCGGCTCGTATGGCTCATCAGGCGCGCTCCACGGGAAAGGCGATGACATCGTCGATGCGGGACGCGCCCGTGGCCAGCATCAGCACCCGGTCGAATCCCAACGCGACGCCGCTGCAGTCGGGCAGCCCGGCATCGAGCGCCGCCAGCAGGTGCTGGTCGAGCGAATCCACGGTGAGCTCGCGCGCGGCCCGGTGGGACTGGTCGGTCGCGAACCGCTGCCGCTGTTCGGCGCCGCTCGACAGCTCATGATAGCCATTGGCGAGCTCGATGCCGCGATGGTACAGCTCGAAGCGCAGCGCCATGCGCGGGTCGGCGGGATCGAGCCGCGCGAGAGCGGCCTGCGAGGCCGGGTAACGATGCAGGAACGTGAGCGCCGCGTGTCCGAGTGCGGGTCCCACCTGGCTACCCACGATGAGATCGAGCAGTTCGTCGCGTCCGGCCGAGGCCGCGCGCGACGCGCCGAATCCGAGTGACTGCGACACGCGTTGCAGTTCGGTCAGCGGCGCGTCGAAGGGATCGAAGCCCGCGTGACGCCGGACGGCCTCCGCGTAGCTCATGAATTCGAGTGGCAGGTCGGGAGCGGCGAGCAACGTGCGCGCCAGCTCGCCCACCTCGTCCATGAGCCTCTCGAGGGAGAATCCGAGCCGGTACCACTCGACCATGGTGAACTCGGGATTGTGCTGGCGGCCGCGCTCGGCGCCGCGGTAGACGCGGCACACCTGGTAGATGTCGCCGGAACCCGCGGCGAGCAGCCTCTTCATCGCGTACTCGGGCGAGGTATGCAGGTAGAGCAGCCGCTCGAGCCCGGGCAACTGCACGGTCACGCTCACGAGATTGACGTCGGACACCGGCGAATTGACGAGCGCGGGCGTCTCCACCTCGAGCACGGCGCGCGCCCGGAAGAACTCGCGCGTCGCGGCCAGCGCGTCGGCGCGCCGGCGCAACACGTCCCACGACGCCGTCGGCCGCCAGCCCGCCTCGCTCACGTCACATCCCCCGCAGGATGCCGATGCGTTCGCCCATGCGCAGCACGCGGCCGGCCGTGAGTGTCGTCACCCATTCGGCGGCGCCGGGCGGCAACAGCAGGATGACGGTCGAGCCCATGTTGAAGCGGGCCATCTCGTCGCCCTTCGCGAGCGACGGCGGCGCGAGCGCTGCACCGACCGGCAGCTCGGTCACTTCGCGGAGCTTCCGCGGCGTCACGTCGCCGTGCCACACGGTCGCCATGCTGCCGACGTTGAGCGCGCCCACCAGGACGATGGCCCACGGCAGGCCGCCTGCGTCGAAGCCGCAGAACACGCGTTCGTTGCGCGAGAACAGGCCCGGTACGAGCTGCGCCGTCGTGCGGTTGACGCTGAAGAGGCGCCCGGGCACGTAGAAGCTCTGGCGCAGCTCGCCGGGGAGCGCCATGTGGATGCGATGATAGTTGTACGGCGCCAGGTAGATAGTCGCGAAGTGCCCGCGCGCGAACGTGCGCTCCCACGACGGATGCCCCGCGAGCAGGGCGCGCAACGTGTAGTCGAGTCCCTTCGCCTGCAGCAGCCGGTCCGCCGTCAGTACACCGGCTTCGCTCACGGTGCCGTCGACGGGCGAGACGATGGCGCGCGGATCCGCGTCCACGGGCCGCGTGCCGGGGCGCAGCGCGCGCGTGAAGAATTCGTTGAAACTCGGATACGCGGTCGGCTCGGTCTCGACGGCGTCCGTCATGTCGGGACGAAAGCCCCGCACGAACGCGCGGATCAACGTGTTCTTGACGGCGGGGGCGCGGGAGCGGGTCAACCCGAGCACGACGCGCGAGATGCCGTGTTGCGGGAGCAGGTGCTAGAGGGCGACGAACGCGCGTCCGGCGACGCCGGGTGAGTCGTTCACGAGGATGCCGCCGCCATGACCGGCGCGAGCTTGCGCAGATCGCGGACGAGCGCCTCGGCGCGCAGCGGCGGCGTGAACACCGCGACGATGCGGCCGCGCGCGTCGACCGCGAACACGGTGGCCGAGTGATCGACGGTGTAGTTGCCACCGCCAAGGTCGACCTTGGTCGAGGCGACGCTGAACGCCTTGGCGATGGCGGAAATCTGCGACGTCGATCCGGTGAGCCCGATAAAATCGCCCCGGAATGCGGAAATGTACTGGCCGAGTTTGTCGGGTGTGTCGCGCTCGGGGTCGACGCTGATGAGCGCGACCTTGAGATTCGCGAGACCCGGCTCGTTCCCCACGACCTGCTTCTGCACGCCCGCGAGCAACGCGAGCGTGGTGGGACACACATCCGGACAATGCGTGAATCCGAAGAACACCAGCGATGGATGGCCGGTCAGGGCCGCCTGGCTCGCGGCCGCGCCGCTCGTGTCGACCGCCTCGAAGGCCGCGACGGTGCGCGGCGACGGGAGCGCGGTGCCCGATTCCAGGGCCGCGACTGCGGGTTGCGACACGAGCCGGCCGACGTACAGGCCGGCGATCACGGCGGCGACCGCGATGGCCGCGATGGATACCCAGTAGCGATTCGACATGGCGCGATTATCCACCAGTTCTCCCGACGTCGGCTCGCTGATCGCGGGCGTCCAGCGGCGTCTGCGCCGGGCGCGCGTCTTCTACGGTCACGGCACCGACAACTCGCGCGACGAAGCCGCGGCACTCGTTTTCCACGTACTGCGCCTGCCGCACGATTCACCGGCACGCACGTATGCACGCCGCGTGACGGCGGCCCAATTGGCGCGCGTCGACGAGCTGCTCGCGCGGCGCATCGACGAGCGCGTGCCGCTGTCCTATCTCACTCACCAGGCCTGGTTCGCGGGGCTCGAGTTCTACGTCGACGAACGCGTGCTCATCCCGCGCTCGCCGCTCGCGGAGCTCATCGAGCGCCGGTTCGCGCCGTGGATAGTCGCCGCGCGCGTGCGCCGCGTGCTCGACCTCGGCACGGGGTCCGGATGCATCGCGCTCGCCTGCGCGAAGGCGTTTCCGCGTGCGCGCGTGGACGCGGTGGATGTCGACGCGGGCGCGCTCGAGGTCGCGGCGATCAACCGGCGGCGGCTGCGCCTAACACGACGTGTCGAACTCGTCAGATCGGACCATTTCGCGGCGCTTTCGGGCCGTTCGTACGATATCATCGCGAGCAATCCGCCCTACGTCGGCGAGCGCGAGATGCGCGGACTTCCGCGCGAGTACCGGCACGAGCCGCGACTCGCGCTCGAGTCGGGCCGTGACGGGCTCGACTCGGTGACCCGGATCCTGCGCGCCAGCGCGCGACACCTGCGGCCGCTCGGTCTGCTCGTCGTCGAGGTCGGCAATACCGAGCGGGCACTGAGCCGCGCGTTTCCGCGCCTGCCGTTCACGTGGCTCGATTTCGAACGCGGTGGCGGGGGTGTTTTCCTGCTCTCGCGCGAGCAACTGGTTGCGGCGGGGCTTGATCAGAACAAGGGCTGATTGGAAGGTATGTCGGGAAACTCGATCGGCAGATTGTTCACGGTGACGACGTTCGGCGAGAGCCACGGGCCCGCGCTCGGCTGCATCGTCGACGGTTGCCCGCCGGGCCTGTCCTTGGGCGAAGCCGACATCCAGCCGGAAGTGGATCGTCGCCGCACGGGCACGTCGCAGTTCGTGAGCCAGCGCCGCGAAGGCGACCAGGTGAAGATCCTCTCGGGCGTGTTCGAGGGCAAGACGACCGGCACCGCGATCGGCATCCTCATCGAGAACACCGACGCGCGCTCGCGGGACTACGAGAAGATCAAAGATCGCTTCCGTCCCGGCCACGCCGACTACACGTATCAGCAGAAATACGGCTTTCGCGATTATCGGGGAGGAGGCCGTTCCTCCGCGCGCGAGACGGTCATGCGCGTCGCCGCCGGCGCGATCGCGCGTAAATACCTCGCCGAGAGATTCGGCGTGAACATCAGCGGCTATCTTTCGCAGATCGGTGACAAGCTCATCGAGCCGGTGAAGCCCGAATCCGCCTACGAGAATCCTTTTTTCTGTCCCGATCCCGCGCGCGTGCAGGAACTCGAAGATCTGCTGTGGAAGATCCGCGGCGACGGCGACTCGCTCGGCGCGAAAGTCACGGTCATCGCGAAAGGCGTGCCACCCGGCTGGGGCGAGCCCGTGTTCGACCGGCTCGACGCCGATCTGGCGCACGCAATGATGGGCATCAACGCCGTGAAGGCGGTCGAGATCGGCGCCGGCGTGATGTCTGCCGCGCAGCGTGGCAGCGAGCACCGCGACGAACTCACGCCCACCGGATTCCTCTCGAACAATGCGGGCGGCATCCTGGGCGGCATATCGTCCGGTCAGGACGTCTCCGTACACGTCACATTCAAGCCGACATCCAGCATCCAGGTGCCGGGCAGGTCGATCGACGTCGCGGGCAAACCCGTCGAGGTCGTGACCACCGGCCGTCACGATCCCTGCGTCGGCCTGCGCGCGACGCCGATCTGCGAAGCGATGCTCGCGATCGTGCTCATGGATC
>CADEED010000136.1 GCA_902826225.1 uncultured Pseudomonadota bacterium
AACGAGCAATGCGAAGCAGGCGACTAGCTGCGTAACTTGCATAGCCGCCTAACGGTTGAGTTGAGCGGCGCGCGCGCTGCCGCATGAGCTTGGCAGTTTATATATCACGCGTCCGCTCCAACGATTTGTTAGGCCGCATCAGAAGATACCCAAGCCGTTGAACCCACCGAAGGTTTGCCCGGTGAGTTCGGTGACTCTGTGGGTAAGTTCTGCGTGATTTCGATACAAAAGGAGCGCGCCCACAACGGCGAGCAAAGACGTACCGGCTGCAACAGCACGCGTGGGCTGGCGATTCACGGCAACCGCTACAGGCAAAGAAATGATGAAGACACCGCCCATGACCACTAGAGCAAGCATTGTGAACCACGCAGATGGCTCCCAAGTATCTACAAAGTTTCGAAGCTGGTCGTCCGTGAATGGCGGATTAGCCCACTCGTATATGCCCCAGCCACAAGCCGCCAACGAAAGAATGGTCAAGGGAGCCATCGCGACGACGCCAAGTACTCGCATTCCTGCGGCCTAACGGTGGAGCTGAGCGCGCCGCGCGCTGACGCTTGGGCTTGGCACTTTATCAGTCACGGCTGCGCTCCAGCGATGTGTTAGGCCGCGCCACCCTACTCTCCCGGCTGCAAAGTTATCTTTCGTGTTCGATCGTCTATTCGCACGTCGTAGTGGCCCCCGGGCGGAGTGGGCTCTTTCATCTGAAATGAAACGGTCCAAGTGATCTTCTCACCCGCGACCTCGAAGTTTGCCACTGGCTCCTGGTAACGCTCGAGATCGAGACCGCCGTTGCTCAACGTATGCTTCGCTATTTGAATCGCCTCGTCAGAATTGAGCGAAGGAATGATGCTAACCGTCAACTCAGGTCGCTTCGCCCCTAGACCAGATTCTGAACAGGCCAGAAGAGCCGCAGCGAGGACAGCGTATACGGTCGTCGCGAGAGCTACTTGAGCGGACTTAGTCATAGCGGCCTAACGGCTTAGCTGAGCGGCGCGCACGCCGGCGTTTGAGCTTGGCACTTTATCTTTCACGCGTCCGCTCCAGCGATTTGTTAGGCCGCAGCACGCGGCTACTCACAGCCATGTTTCAAGACAGGGAAATTTAGACGCTCCGCACGAGCATAGAGTTCGTTGAGCTTGGCGACAACTTCAGCTAACGACAGCAGTGTGCTCGCTTCTTCCACCTGCATCGGGTAGAGAGAGACCTCGATGTCCTGGCCTGGTCTGAACGGGCCGGGATAGCGCCCTACCCATGAATAGGAGATGGTGTCTTGAAATGTATGCAGCATCGACCCGTCTGAATCGTGCAGGCCGATGTAAATGAGTGGCTCGACGCCAGGCATGGTCATGTTTGGATCAGCAAAGGTGAGCCGGTAGTACGTGCTGCCAGGAACAAGCGCTGTCGTATCCATGCGGCCTAACGGCTGAGCTGAGCGCGCCGCGCGCGGCTACTTGGGCTTGGCACTTTATGCATCTCGGCTGCGCTCCAGCGATGTGTTAGGCATCACACTTGCGTTGACTTCAAGAGGCGCGCCCTTCGCCGATACGGCGGCTCGACTCGAAGCCAAGCGTTGACTTCTGGCGAAGAGAGCGAGAACGGATCGTGCCCGATGGGGCGACGAAGCAACAGACTAGGGGCAGTGCCATAGCGACTCCCGCAGTGGTGAGCTGCCAGCCGGCAAACGTGATTCCAGAAGTAGTACCGACCTGACCCATTGATGATGGCGCTTCGCGCTTGGATAGCCGCACGGTAAACAGCGTGCTTCGCCCAGAATTCGTTGCGCGACCAGAAATACCTGCGCCACCAATCTTTGCGACGCGCGTGGGCGTTGTGCTTTCGGAGTGCGACGCTCATTTGATGCCTAACTCTTAATTAGACCGCCAAAAACCGAGCGCGAATTGACGCATCTCTGCGGAATAACATTCCAACGGATTCGCATGCCAGTGTTTTCCTTGAGCCGGGCACCTGTATGACCCTGCAAAACATTCCGGGCAGTTATATCGCAATTTTGCCAAGCCAACCGTAGCCGCGAACACCGAACCCTCCCCCTTGCTTCTGCCGCGTGCCGAACGGAAGCGACATCCCGAATCGCGCTCAAGGGCGCCCGAATCGACGCTACATAATCGTCGCATCGATCCGCTCGACCAGATAGTCGAAGAACGGATTGCACGTGGCGCGCATGAGCGTGTCGTTGCTGACCACGAGCGCACCCCGCTCGCCTCGCACGGCCACGGTCCCAAGGTGCACCCCGGGGCTCTCTCCGGCATCCGGCGCGCTCCCATACAGCGGATCCGAACAGGGGAACGGCAGTGCCACATGCGAGAGCGAGTAGAGCTCCGGTGGGTATCCAGTCCCCAGCGTTTCGCGGCCGGTCTCGTTCGAAGCCGCCGTAAGGGTTTCGGCCACCCCGTAGCCGGCCTCACCGTCACGCACTACGGTCACCGCGTACTTCCGTGGCTCAGACGGCACGATGACCTCAGCCAGGTTCGCGTTGGCCGGCCGTATCAGCAGGCCTGCCTCCGCGGATCGATTCCGATCGAAGAGCACGATCGCACTGCCGTTGGCCGGCAGCCGTGAGTACAGCGTGTCGAACGGCGCTCTCGCCGACACGGTGGCGTCGAGCACCGACTGGAACGTGAGCACCGGCGGCATCCCGGCGATCCGCCCGCTATTGACGGCCTCGTCAAGCGCGGACTCCACCGCCCTGACCAGCTGCGACGACTGCCGCGCGCCATTCACGGGGAAAGAGTTGTATTTGTACGGGTTGTACTCGGGCAGGACATCGAGCCACGCGGCCTTGGCGAACGGCGGGAACACGGCAGGCCAGCCAAGCACGCCCGCGAAGCGTGCGACGCTGGTGATGCCGATCATCGGTGAGATCAGCACGAGGCGATCCGGTCGCGGCAGCGCGGAATCCTCGAGCGCATCGAGCGAGTACTTGAGAGCCAGCGCACCGCCGTTCGAGTATCCGACGACATGCAGCGGATTCCCGTCCCCGGACAGCGCGCGCGCATGGCGCACGGCCAATCTCGTCGCCGCCAGCCAGTCCTCCCAACGCACGCGCGACAACCCCGCCGGCACGGTGCCGTGCCCTGGCATTCGCATGCTCACCGCGACGAAGCCACGCTCTCGATACCGCGCGGCAATGTGCCGCAGGCTGTAAGGCGCATCGGTGAGTCCGTGCAGCAGCACGACGGCGCCTCGTGGCGCGCCGTCCGGCATCAGCACCTGGGTCCGATTCCAATCGAGGGAATGCTGCGCCGGATTCATCGGACTGGCGGCGAAGTATCGATTCGCGGTAACGCGCTCTTCCGGCGGTAGTTCGTCCGTAACGCGGGCGCGCACGTGGTCCATGGCGGCGGCTTCGGCAGCCAGCCAGGCCTCCCAGGAGGATTCGTCGATCTGCGCGGCGTCGAGCTCGGGCGGCACCTCGCGGTGCCAGAGCGACAACGGCGGCGCGCGCCAGGCGTCCCAGGCGCGCACCGCGAGGATCGTCGCGAGAACCAGCGCGGCGGCGATGCCGAGCTGCTTCAACCGCAGCGCGAGCCGCAGGGGCAGCGCCGGCCGCACCGCTTGGCTCTGGCTATCGAACTACCGGCGCCAGCACTCGGCGGCCGGGCTTGTGCCGCCAACCATGCCCTGCACGCCGGTGTGGGTGAGCGTGAAATCACCGCACTGCAGGTCCTGCAGCTGTACACCCGCACGCGTTGCCCGCAGCGTGTATGTCGTGGGGGTCCGCGCTGTGGTGTTGACGCTGTATCGCCCGCTTTGAATGGTGATCGGCAGCGTGACGGCCGCGGCACACTGCGCGCTGTTGTAGGAGAACGGCGTCGAGTTCCCGTAACAGCGCTCGAGCTGTTGTGCGACTGCAAGCAACTGCGTCTTCGCCTCAGCCCGGTTCGCCCGGATCGTGTACTGCCGGTAACTCGGAATGGCGATCGCCGCGAGCAAACCGATGATGGCGACGACCACCATCAGCTCGATCAGCGTGACACCGCGTTGCATGCTCTTCATGTTCACTCCCTGCCTGTGCGATTCCGGGCTCAGCGGATCTGTCGCCATGACTGGCGGCCGAATGCGTTGCGTCCCGGATTCTCCACGGCGATCTGAATGTTGCTGCCCGCCGCGTTCGCGGTGGTGCCCGACAGGTACTTGAACTCCGCACCGGCCTCCGGGCTGACGGCGACGCCCGGGGTCGCGGTGATACCGACTTCGGAACCGAGACCCGAAGCGGGCACACGGATGCGCGTGCCATCCGGCAACACAACTTCGACGAGGTCGTCGTCCGTGAAGCGTGAGTCGCGGTTGTTGTCGAACGGCGATTCGTCGAGCCGCGCGCCGGACGTGGAATCCAGCTCCATGAGCCAGCTCGTGCCGCCAGGCGAGCACGGGTCGGCGTCCGGAATCAGCGTCGTGAAGATGACGCGGCCGTTGCGCAGGATCGAGTCGGACACCTGCATTTCACCGTTGAACGTGCCCGGTGGCGTCAGCAGATCGAGGTACCACCCGCGGCCCGTGGCACCGCCGACCGCGTTCTCTGTCGAGACGCGCAGCGGACGTGTGACCGTGGTTGCCGAGGGCGTCGTGAAGGTCACATTGCCCTGGAAGATGATCTCCTGGCGCGTCATGACGGCGCGGCCGCTCACGATGTCGCCCACCCCACCGGTATTCGCATCGAACACGCCGTAGAAGGTCTGCTGTTGCGTCGGCGTCTTGTCGACGAGCTCCAGGAACTTGCCGGTGCCGAACAACACCACGAGGTCGTTGCCATTGGGGCCGAAGCCCACTTCGGGCCGCGACGTGATGGGCTGGCGCGCGTTGGACGCGTCGCGCGCGACGAACAGCGGCTGGCGGCTCGGCGAGGTGAAGGCCACGTCCCAATTGCCGACGGTCGCGCCGGTCAGTCGGAACTTCCACAGGTTGCCCTGCAGGTCGCCGGCGTACGCGTACTCGACGATGCCGTCGCCGTCCAGGTCGACGATCGCGGGCGTCGCGAGACCGTTCGGCGTCGTGAGGTTGCCGACGCCCGTGTCGATCTTGCGGATGAGCGCACCCGTCCACGCATTGACGATGTACAGATAGGCGCGGCCCGTGCCGGTCGGCGTCGACGGCTGGTAACCGTTGCCGAAGATCGCGGCCCAAACGCCGTTCGCCATGCGGACGAGCTGCGGCCGGCTGTACGTGTAGCCGAGATCGGTATCCGTGAATTCCCAGCGGAACGCCGTGGTCGCCGTGGCTTCCGACAGCGAAGACGGGTTGGTGATGTCGAGCGCATAGATGCTGCGGCCGCCGCGATTGAGGCCGGCGACCAGCATCGTCTTCCACACACTGCCGTTGAAGATGTCACCGACGGTCGGCGATCCGTCCACGAAGAACATGTGGTTGTACGACGGCTTGGTGAGCTCGTGCAGGTTCGTGAACACGCCACCCGGGATGAACGCGAAGCGTTCGACGCCCGACGAGGCATTGAAGGCATGGAGCATGCCGTCGTTCGAACCCACGTAGACCATCCCCTCGCGTGCCGCGTTGGCGGTGACGAACGAGGAATAGGGAACGGCCTGGAGCGTATCCGAATAGTCGGATTCGGGCTTGCCGACGAAGGCCGGCGAGGACGACACGATGTCGCCAAGTTTGCGCGGGCGGTTGCGGAACATGCCGCCGTTCAGGCGTTCGCGCGCTCCGTCACCGCGAATGTAGTCGAGACGCTGCGGGCCCAGACCGTCGGCGGTCGGCGCGAGCTGGCTTTGCCGCGCCGCGCCGATGTTGCCCCAGCGGAACGGGACCGCGAGGCCGGTGTTCTGATTTATCGTGACGATCTGGCGGCTGCCGAACGCGGGCAACTGGTCCGCCGCGTCCCATTCCTGCGGGAGCAGCTGGCCGATCTCGTTCTCGGGCGTGACCGGATTGTCGACCGACTGCACCGGGAAGGAGAGCAACGAACCGGTCCAGTCACCGCTGTTGAACTTGGCCTGGTAGACGCGCGTGGTGCTCGAGATCGATCCGGCGTTCACCGACGCCGACGAGGCGGAGCCGACGCGCGAGATGATCTCGTCGAACGCGTTCGCGAGCTGCGCACCGAGCGTCAGCGCGTTCGTGACGAGGAAGTAGTTGTCCGGTTTGCCGTCGCCGTTCTCGTCCCACTCGGTCGAGAGATTCGGCAGGCCGTTGGCATCCGAGTCCTCGAAGCCGCCCCACTTGGCGGCGTACCACAGTGGGTCACGCAAGAGCTCCGCGCCCCCGGTCGTACCCGCGGTGAACGTGCGCGTCGTGTCGAACGGCAGCCCGGCAAGGTCCTGCCACTCCGCCGGCATCGCGGGCGGAGAAACACCGGCCGGTGTGTCGAGGAAATAGTCGGTGTCATTGACGGTATCGCGGTCGCGCACTTCGAGATAGATGCCGTCGCTCGTGGTACCGGAGATGATGTAGCCCATGTGCTGAACGATGCCACCCGCCGCATAGTCGGAGGTGAGTCGCACCGACACCGTGCTCCCGACAACGGAGTACTCGTACGTCACGATCGCGTCCATGTCGTGGTCGGCGCCCTGCTCCACGTCTTCGAAGTTGACGTGGAAACGCCCGGTCGTCGGCGTGATCGTATCGACATAGAAATCGACGATCTGGTTGGTCGGCTGGAACTGGTTGCTCGCGGAGTTGATGCCCGCGCCGGCGACAGACTTCGCGAACGGAACCAGCGTCACCGTGCGGCCGGCGACCGGGATCGCGATCTTCGGCAGCGGCGACGCGAGCGCCACGGCGAACGTGGTGAGTTTCTGCTGGCCCGTGACGGGGTTCAGGTCCGTCTCGTGGGCGTGATACGCCACGCTGGCGGAGTAGTAGCTGCCCTGCTTCGTGGGATCTTCCGGCGCGAGGCCGCGCAGGTTGCCGAACGTCGTCGCGATCTTCGGGGTCGGACCGCTGTTCACCGACGCGCCCGACTGGCCGATGAAGATGTTGCGGCTGCCGCCGAATTCGTTGTTCCAGATGGTCTGGCCGATGGCGGACACGTCGAGTGCGCCCGGCAAGTCATTCGAGATGCCGGCACCGAAGTTGCCATCGACGCCCGGCAGCTGATCGCTGTCGTAGGTCGGATTGATGTCGCTGATGACGGTCTGAAAAGGCTTCGCGCAGCGCGCGTGGCCGCCGGTACCATAGGGATCGTTCCAGGCTGCGACTGGCATGCCGCCGCCGGGGAGCTGGCCTTCTTCACCCTGGCCAAAGGTCGTCGTGAACGCGCCCGTGGGCGCGCCGCGTCCGGCGAAGTAGCGCGCGGACTCGTACATGATTTCGGCGATCGGGTTGCCCCACATCTGACAGGTGCCTTCGCCGATGGGTCCGTTCGTGATCCAGCCGCAGGTGTAGTCGTAGTTGGGGTGCTCGCGGAAGCCCGTCGCGTGCAGGCGATTGAACGTGCGCACGATGCCGTCCACGTCGAGGAACTGGCCGGAGTTTGCGTCGATTTCGTTCGACAGCGGCATCGTCGGCGAGCCCATCTGGCGTCGCAGGACGCCGCCACTCGTGTTCCTGGCGTACGAGCCGCTCATGAGACCGAAGTACATGCGCGGCGAGGCGCCTTCGCCGTAGTCCTGGATCAGTCCGGTCGGCTTGTAGTTGCCGTTCGGATACTGCTTGCAGTTCACTTCGAGGTAGCCCGTCTTGCAGACCTTGACGCGCACGATGTAGTCGACGATGGCGGGACAGCCCACGAGGCCATCGATGCAGTTACCGGCGTTGTGCGCGACCGGGCGTTCCTTGCTGACCCAGTTCCACACGCGCCGGCCGCTGCCGACGTTGGCCATCCAGCGAAGGACGGGTGCCGTGGTATAGACGGCCGCGCCGGCGGCGGCTGCGCCGCGCGGCGTGGTGTTGGCGAAGAAGTGGCGCGTGCCGGCGAGCGGGCTCGATAACGGGGTGTAGTTCGCGATGTCGTAGCCGTCCACCGCGATGCTCGTGTATTCCTTGCCCCAGCTGTGTGCGTCCTGCGGCACGTACGTGCGCTCGAGGATCGTGTCGGTGGTGGTGTCGGTCGAGCGATCGCCGCCGTACAACACCTTGCGAAGGGCGTCGATGCGCGCGGTCGTCAGGTAGTTGAGGTAGTCGCCGCTCCAGTTGCCGGAGCAGGTCTTGCCAGCGCCGACGGTGGCGATGGGATCGAAGTACGTGCCGTTGAACGTGTAGCACTTGTACGAATCGAAGTAGCCGAAGTAGTCGATCTTGTAGATGCTCTCGCCCGGCTCCGTCGGAGCGGGCACCTTGAGCTCGAAGCCTTTGTACTTCGTGTCGAGCACCCCGTCGTCGTTCAGGTCCGACGCGTCGTTGTACGCCTCGTAGTACAGCTTGTGGTCGCGGCCCATGACGATCATGTTGAGCGGCGGGACAGAGCCGTTGAGGAACAGCGGCGCCTGTGAAATGTTGAGAGGCGCAGCCTGCGCGTTCCAGCTCGCGGCGACGACGAAAGCCGTCGCGACGGTGTGGAGGACTCTCGACATCAGTTTCTTGGTACTCATTTGCTTCACTCCCATCGGCCACCCGCGTTCCGCGGGCGGCCAACTACGAATCGATGCTTCGAAATCAGTTGTACTTCTGCGCGACGGTCGTCTCGGTCACGACGGATGTCGTGAGATTTCCGCTCGTCGTCGACGGGTTCGCGCCCGGCGACCAGGAAGTCACCTTGAAATAGCCCTTGCCGGGGCGACGCGGCGCATTGCCGCGCGA
>CADEED010000137.1 GCA_902826225.1 uncultured Pseudomonadota bacterium
CCGGCCAGCAGGAAGCGAAACAGGATCATCGGTCGTGCGCGCTCAGAAGGTCAACCGGTAGCCCAAACCGAAATAGTATCTGCGCCGCGTCTCGTCGTCGTCGGCCAGGACGCGTTTGCCGAGCTCCGCACCGGCTTCGCACTCGAACCACGCCCGGCCCCGCTGATAGTCGAGACGCAGCGTGGGGACGTAGAGCGTCTCGTCGGCGTCGTCGACCGTCGATTGCCTCTGGTCGATGCGCAACCGCGGCCCCAGCCGCCAGGCGCTGCCCACCGGCAGTCGCGCCGCGAGGGACAACGTGTTGGTCGTTGCCAGTGTGCCGTCCTGCCGACGCAGGGCGGCGACCCACAAGTCGTTGGCCGCCGCGAGGTTGTTGGCGCTCAGCTGAAGCTGGTAGGTGGTCTCGAGGCCGCTCGCGGGCGTCGCCGCCACGTTGCCCGACGCGACCGTCTCACCGAAGCGGTTGCCGTAGACCTCGAGGTCGAACTGGAACCGATCGCCGAGCGGCCGCGAGACCGACAGTGAGAAGAGGTCCGAGTTCGGCGTCCGGTCGCGGGCGAGTTGCTCCACTTCATCGGTGGTGAACAGACCCAGCAGTTGGTCGATGGATTGCACCGGCTGGCCGATGAGCGCGTTGCGCGTCGTGAGCACCGGCGAGCGGCGCCGGTCCGCGCTGAAACTCACCGACCAGCGCGCGGGGAGTTGCAGGCTGCCGGTGACCACCGCGGCATCGAGCTCCTGGTAGTAGATGTCGTAGTCCACCATCGCGAGCAGCGTTCGTCCGGGCACGAAGTAGCGCGCTTCCGCACCCACGGCGCGGCGGTCGGTGAGCCCGCCCAGCTGCTGCACGACGGCGAACGCGCCGAAGTCGAAGCTCTCCGCGAACGGACCGAAGTCGGCGGACAGGCCGACGAAGCGCCGGTCCGTCTGCGGACTCTCGCGCGTCGATTCCACCGGATAACCCGCGGCGAAATTGAGCGCGAGCGCCGGGCGCAGCTGATAGGAGGTGAACAGACCGTCGAACGTGCCGAGCAGGCCGCCCGAGTTGCGCGATTGCCGCCCGAGCCGCGTCGCGACGCCGATCACGCGATCATTGAGCTCGACGAACGCGGAGCTCACGCGGGTCTGCGATCCTGGCCCGTCGGTCAACATGTCGTGGGCGTAGCCCGCGGACACGCGCGACACGAAATCGAAACGTTCGCCGCGCCGGCGCGCGATGAAGTCGCCATCGGTGTACAGCGCGTTCTGCTCCTGCCGGTTGTCGGAGGTCGCGGTGGTGGTGAGTTCGCTGCGCTCCCAGCGGTAGAGCTGCGATGCGCCGCCGGCGATGCGCCAGGCGCTGTCGACGCCACCGCCGCCCCCGAACAATCCTCCGCGGCCGCTGCGGCTGGCGCTCGACAGGCTGCGCAGGCGCGAACGGACACGGCCCACCGCGTCGCCCTGCGGGTAGCGGCGCAGGTATTCCTCGTACTCCGCCTTGGCATGCGCGAGCTGGCCGGCGCGCTCGCGCGTGATGCCGAGCATTTCCTGGGCGCGGGCGCGGCCTTCGTATTCGGGTTGCCGCGTGAGCTTCGACAGCAGTTCCACCGCGCGGGGATATTCGCGCCGGCCGAGTGCGCGGCGCGCGTCGTTCATGAGCGCGGCGCGCTCGCCGTCGGGCATCGCGCCATCGACGATGGCCCGCGGCGAGAGCTCGCTCGGCGGAAGCAGCACGACCTCGGCCGCGGCCGGCTCGTCGGCGACGCCGAGCCAGGCGCGCGGATAGTCCCGCCTTGCGACGGCGAGCAGGCGTTCGGCATCGCGGCGCGCGCTGATCGGGCCGGCGCGCAGGCGATACCAGGTTTCTCCCGCGAGATCGACGGACGACACGTGCACCGGCGTGCGCAGGCGGGCGTTCGCCGTCGCGATCTCCTCCGCCGTGAACTCCCCGGTGCGCGAGGCGAGATTGACGGCGTAGCCGCTGGTGGCGGCATCGACCGGCGCCACCTGCACGTTGGCGCGCGGCGCGGGGAAGACGTCGAGCAGC
The DNA here is from genome assembly GCA_902826225.1 of uncultured Pseudomonadota bacterium. GTDB lineage: Bacteria > Pseudomonadota > Gammaproteobacteria > Steroidobacterales > Steroidobacteraceae > CADEED01. The sequence continues at coordinate 2,027 of CADEED010000137.1, forward strand.
CGCAGCCGCACGCCGTGCGCGTCGGTGGTCGGGGTGACGACGAACTGGTGATCGCCTTTCCACTCGACGATGAGCTCGATCTCGCCCGGCATCATCGACTCGATCCGGATCGCGCGTATCACCGCGCTCGCGCCGACACCCGGCGACTGTTCGCTGCCGATGCGGTCGGTCGAGCCGCAATCGGGTCCAAGGCGCAGTCGCACGCGCACCTGGCTGCCGCCGTCCGCGGGCGCATGACCCAGGTAACGCGCGGTGCAGCGCAATTGCGCGAAGACGTTGACGTTCCGGCCCACGTCGCTGCTGTCCACCGCCTCGAGGAGCGGTCCGGCGAACTGCGCCTGCACCGCCGCGCATGACAGCAGCAGGACGGCCGCGGCGGGCCCGCGCCGCCGCGCGCGGGTGGCGCGCGGGATTTCAGTCGAAGCCGGCATTCGTGACCCGGTGCTCGGGGCCCGGCCGACTGCGCGAGATCGTCGTGAGCGTCGCGTCGCGGTAGGTATGGCAGGCGCCGGAGCAGTTGCGCAGCTCGGCCACCGTGTACTTCGTGTTCGGCGAATCGGTCTTGTTGTGCGGCCCCGTCCGGTAGTCGTTCGCGTGGCAGCCCGCACAGGAATTCGCGTACGCCGGCGTGCGCCACGGCACCTGGTCGGTGTTGCTGGTATGGCAGCTGGTGCACGAGAGATTGACGCGGTGGTCGCCCGGGTAGTTGGGCGAGGTATGGCGGAACACGATCGGGGTCCACGCCGTGGTCGTATGGCAGACGTTGCACTCGCGCGAAGTCGTCATGTGACCGGCGTCCTTGCCGGTCGCGTTCACGCCGTTGTGGCAGGCGCCGCAACCGCCCGTGACGCCCGTGTGGCTGAAACGCGCCGGCGTCCACGCGACGGTGGTGTGGCAGCTGTCGCAGGATGCCGTGGTCGGCACGTGGTTGGTCGGCTTGCCCGTCGACTGCACGCCGTTGTGACAGGTAGCGCAGGTGCCGGCGGCCACACCCGCGTGATCGAACCGCGCGGGCCGCCACGCGGTGCTGGTATGGCAGGACTCGCAGGCATTGCTGCTCGCGATGTGGCCCGCGTTCTTGCCGGTCGCCGTGGTGCCGTTGTGGCAGGAGAAGCAACTGCCGGTCACCTGCGTGTGGTCGACGCGCGTCGCGGGGCGCCAGGTCGTCGTCGAGTGGCAGCGCTCGCAGCTCACGGTGCTGGCGATGTGCGCGGAACTCTTGCCGCTCGCGATGGTGCCGTTGTGGCAGGTGTTGCAGCCGCTCGTGATGCCGGCATGCGAGAAGGTCGCGGGAATCCACGCGGTGGTCGTGTGGCAGCTGTCGCAGGCGGCGGTCGTCGGCACGTGGTTCACCGGCTTGCCGGTCGAACGCACGCCGTCGTGGCAGGTGGCGCAGCTCCCCGGCGCGACGCCCGCGTGATCGAACCGCGCCGGTCGCCAGCCCGAGGTCACGTGGCAGGTTTCGCAGGTGTTGTCGCTCGCGATGTGCGTGGCGTGCTTGCCGGTCGCCGTCGTGCCGTTGTGGCAGGAGAAGCAGGTGCCGGAGAGCTGGGTGTGATCGACCCGCGTCGCGGGACGCCAGGTCGAGGTCGAATGACAGGCCTCGCAGGTGCTGCTGCTCACGATGTGCGTGGCGTTCTTCCCCGTGGCGGTCGTGCCGTTGTGACAGGAGAGACAGTTGGTCGTGATGCCGGCATGCGAGAACCGCGCCGGCGTCCAGGCGACCGTGCTGTGGCAACTGTCGCAGGCGAGGGTGGTGACGACGTGCGTCGCCGTCTTGCCGGTCGCGGTCACGCCGTCGTGACATGTCGCGCAGCTGCCGGCCGTCACGCCGCTGTGATCGAAGCGCGCGGGCCGCCACGCGGTCGTGGTGTGGCAGGTCTCGCAGTTGTTGGTGCTGGCGATGTGGGTCGCGTTCTTGCCGGTCGCGGCGGTGCCGTTGTGGCAGGAGAAGCAGCTGCCGGTCACCTGCGAATGGTCCACACGCGTCGCCGGCCGCCAGGCCGTCGTCGAGTGGCAGTTCTCGCAGCCAGTGCCGCTCGAGATGTGGGTTGCGTTCTTGCCGGTGGCGGCGGTGCCGTTGTGGCAGGAGAAGCAGCTCCCGGTCACCTGCGAATGGTCCACGCGCGTCGCGGGAGTCCACGCCTCGACGGTGTGGCAGCTGTCGCAGCGCTCCGTGCTCGCGATGTGCGCGGCGTTCTTGCCGGTGGCGCGCGCGCCGTTGTGGCACGAGGCGCAGGTGCCGATGACCTGGCTGTGATCGACGCGCGTCGCAGGCTGCCACGCGTTCACGGTGTGGCAGCTCTCGCAGGTGATGGTGCTCGCGATGTGGTTCGCGCTCTTGCCGGTGGCCTGTGTGCCGTCGTGACAGACGGCGCAGTTGCCGGTGATCGAGGCGTGATCGAACGTCGCCGGCGACCACGCGCTGGTGCGGTGGCAACTCTCGCAGGGTTGGCTCGTCTGCAGGTGGGTGCGCGGCTTGCCCTCCGCCTGCACGTTGTTGTGACAGGCCGCGCAGCTGCCGAGCGATTCGGCGTGGTCGAAATGCACCGCGGGACTGAAGCTCGCGCTCGTGTGACAGGCGCTGCAGCGCTCGGAGCTCAGGATGTGCGCCGCGGGCTTCGGCGGCGCGTTGATGCGCGTGCCCTTCGCGTGGCAGGAGGAACACTCGCGCGGGGTGCCCTTGATCACCGCGCTCACGTGGCAGCTCTCGCAGTGAGCGTCGCCGTGTTTGCCGAGGAGCTCGAAGCCAGTGGTCAGGTGATCGAACTGCCCTTTCGCAGTGTCCTGCGCTGGCGCAGCGAGCGCGGGGAGCGCGAGCAGCGTGAGAGCGACCAGGGAGCGCGCGGCGCGGCCGAGTCGGGTGATCCTGCTCATTGGATGCGGGCTCCCTTGAACGTGATCGTCGAATGGCAGCGCTGGCACTGCACGCCGAACTGACCCAGGTGCACGTCCCGGTCGCGGTGGCAGGAGGCGCAGTCGCTCGGCAGCTTGAACTGGCCGGCGGGGCGGCGATGACAGTCGCTGCACGAGAGCTTCCCGTGGGCGCCCGTCAGCGCGAATTTCGTCTGCCGGTTGTGGTCGAAGTCCCAGAGTTTCCAGCCGTTGGGCGAGTGGCACTTGGCGCATTCCCGGCCGAGCGAGCCTTCGTGGACATCGCTGCTGCGATGGCAGTCGACGCACTCCTGCGGCGCGCCTGCGAAAGCGCGCGACGCGTGGCACTGTCCGCAGCCGACGATCGCATGCAGCCCGAGCAGCGGGAAGTCCGTGAGCTCGTGCTCGAAGCGGATGTCCGAGCGCCAGCCGTCGGTCGTGTGGCAGGAATCGCAGCCGTCGGCGAGCGCGCCGGCGTGCACGTCGTCACCGCGATGGCAACCCGCGCAGGTGGTGCCGAGCTTCTGCGTCGCGACGCGAGCGGTGTGGCAGGTGTGGCAGTCGAGATCGGCGTGCTTGCCGACCAGCGCGAACTTGCCATCGCGGGTGTGATCGAAACTCACCTCGCGCCAGCGGTCGTTGTCATGACATTTCGCGCAGTCGTCGCCCAGGCGATTCGCGTGCGCGTCCTCGGCCCGATGGCAGCCGACGCAATCGCGCGGCAATTCGTCGTCGAACTTGGGGCTGCGATGGCAGCCGGCGCAGTCGAGCACGGCGTGGCGGCCGAGGAGCGCGAAGCCGGTCTCGCGCTCGTGATCGAAGCGGGTCGACTCCCAGCGTGACTCGACGTGACACTGCGCGCAGTCCTCGCCGCGCGCGCCGCGATGCACGTCGTCGGGCGCGTGGCAGGCGACGCAGGTCTGCGGCGTGCCGCGGAACGTGCCGCCCACGTGGCAGGCGGCGCACGGCACCTCGGGATGCGCGCCGCGGAGCGCGAATTTCGTCTTCGCGTGATCGAATTTCGCGCCGGTCCAGGCGAGGGTGGCGTGGCAGGTGTCGCACTTGGCGCCGAGACCGCCGCGATGCGCATCGTCGCGCTTGTGGCAATCGCCGCAGGTCGTACTGGCCGCGCGAAACGGCTTGCCCGCCGCGTGACAGGACTCGCACGGCGCGGCGCCATGCGCACCCGTCAGCGGAAAATCGGTGCCGCGATGATCGAACGCCGCCGGGACGAGCTTGACGATGTTCGCGTCCCGGCCGAGGTGCTCCGTATGGCACGCCTTGCACTCGGCGGTCGCGACGTTCGGCAGCCGGCCGTGGAAACCGCCGCGCCGCGCGACGTCCGCCGCGACGTCCTTGTGGCAGTCGAGGCACAGCGCGGTCTGGCGGGCGCGATCCGCGCGATCGTGGCAGTTCGCGCAGGTTTCCTCGAGTTTCGCGTGCGCGCGGCTCACCTCGCCCGGCATCAGCAATTTCTCGAACTGCGCGCCGCGGGTCGCGGGTGAGAGCATCGTGAGTGTTGCGAATGCCATTGTGATGAGCGCGCCGCGCCGGTTCATGCCCACGTCGGCGGCCGCGTCAGTAGACGTGCACCGCGACGACGTGCACGACGCCGGCGATCAACAACATGAAGAAGAGGGGCAGGTGGAGAACGTGCCACAGCGAGAACAGCTTCTCGTACGACTCGAACTCGGCCACCTGCCGCGTCGCCTGCAGGCGGCGCGCGATGTAGCGCCGCACCGCCCGCTCGAAATGCTCGTGCCGCTCGGCGACGACGCGCGAGCGCGCGGCCGTCGAGCGCAATTCGGCGACGGCGCGGCGCGTGAGCCGGAGGCGCTCGAACCAGGTGCGCGCGCCGACGGTGACGGGCCTCAGCAATACGCGCAGCGGTGTCTTGCCGCGCACGATGATGCGCTTCTCCGCCGCCTCGAGCGCGGACAGCAGCTCGGGTACGAACGCCGCGCCCGCCACCTTCTCGCGCAGCTCGGCCGCCGCCGCCTGCAGCTCACCCAGGTTGGTACGGTGACCGTACAGGCCGCAGTGGATGCGCGCGTAAAAGTAGCGGCCGACGATGCCGCTGGCGGAGACGACCAGCATCGCGAACAGCGCGGCGTTGCTGTTGGTGGCCCCGAGCGAGAAGTTGGAGTGGTAGAGGATGCAGAGCGGGCCCGCGACGCCGAGCACCATGTGGATCTGGAACCAGGTCTTCACCGAGCCCGTGATCGCGAGCGACCGGAACCGCTTGCGCAGCGGATAGTAGAGCAGCAGGAGCATCGCGCTGCCGCCCACGATGCCGAGCACGTAGCCGGCGCCGCGCTCCGGCGACAGCAGCTGCGCGAGCGGCAGATTGTATCCGGCGGCGATGAGCAGGGCCGCGAGCAGGAATCCGAGGCGCGCCGGTGTCGGCTGCCACCAGCGGGTCTGTGGCGGCGGCGGCGGAGGGGACGGTCGTCGCGCGGCGGCGGTCGCCGCGGGCGCGGCCGGGCTGCGTGCCGGGCTGCGATCGATCCTGGGTGCGGTGGACGTCGGCATCGGTCAGCTTCCCTGCGCTTCGCCGGCCGGTCCCACGCGCTCGGCGATGGTCAGCGCCTGGTCTGCGGCGGAGCGCGGATCGAGCACCGCGCTCACCGCGCGCAGGTCGTCGGGTTGCGCGAGCGCATTGCCGCTGCGCGAGATGCGGGCTTCGACGATCACGCGCGAGTAGTTCGACAGCGTGCGCGTGGGCATCATGGCGTTCGTGTCGTCGAGGCTGAAGCGGACCGGCCAGGGCCCGGCCGTCGTGCGCAGCACGGCCAGCGGCGGGCCGCGCTCGTCCGCGGCGCGGGCGAAGATGAACAGGGTGGTGCCCGGCGGTACGTCGGCCGCCCAGCGCGGATCGAGGCGCACGCTGCCGCGCAGGGCCACCGCCGTCGCGCGCGCCGCCGGCGCGGTGGCAGCGGACTTCTCGCGTGCCTCCGCCATGTTCGCCGCGATCACTCGCGCGTCCGGAGAATCCGGTGGCAGGACCGCGGCCAGCGAATTCCACACGCTGAGTGCGCCACGGTAATCGCCGCGCTCGGTGAGTCGGCTGGCATCCAGCCACAGGGCCTTGGGATGTTCAGGGTCGAGACGCAACGCGGCGGCGATGCACTTGGCCGCCTCGCCGTCGAGCGAACCGCGATCGCTGCCGAGCGCATCCGCGTAGTCGGCCCACAGGTCCGCGGTCATCGTGCCGCGGCGCGCCAGTTCCGCGAAGTCGACGATCGCCGCCTTGAACTCGCGCTTGCGCCGGTGCGTCTGCGCCCGCTCCGCGATGCGCAGCGCCGCCGCGTCGAGCGGCTTCCCCATCGCGGCGGAAGGCGTGGGTGGAATCGTGGCCGGTGCGGCTGCCGCCGCGCCGCCGTCGAGCGCATCGGCGCGTTGACTGGCCGAAGCTGCGTCGCTGTCCCGCCCCTGGAATTGATAGGACTGGGCCAGCAGCCGCCAGCCCGCGGCATCGTCGGGTTGCGCCGCGAGACGGGCGCGCAACTTTTCGACGGCGGCGTCGAGATCACCGCCGTCGCGCCCGGTTCCGGATCGCCCGTGCGCACGCATCGCGTCCGCCCCCGCGAAACGGCCC
>CADEED010000138.1 GCA_902826225.1 uncultured Pseudomonadota bacterium
AAGGTGCCGACGACCAACGTGATCTCGAACATCTGCAACGGCCAGCCGGCGCCTTGCACGCCGCCGGTGCTGTTCGATCGCTTCAATCGGCTGTCCTTCGAGGACGGAACGCCGGACAGCAAGATCACGGCCGGCGTGGACTGGAGCATTCCGCTCGGTGGTGCGAACTTCGGCGTCGACCTCAAGGGCACGCGTTACGGCGAGGTGGTCGAACCGGGACTGCCGACGGCGGCGGAAATCAACGCAGGCCTCGCGGATGCGCGCGATCTGCACATCCAGCCCGACTGGGTCGTGGACCTCGCACTGAACGCCAAGCTCCTGGACGACAAGCTGGGTTTCTCGATCGGCGCGGACAACCTGTTCGACCAGTACCCGGACCGCCTGCCCATCGCATTGCCGATTCCGGCGCCGGTCGGCGGCGTCGCCAACCTCAACAGCACGAATGCCCTGGCCTACTCGCGCTACGCGCCGTATGGATTCAACGGCCGGTTCGTCTACGCCCGCCTCAACTACCGCTGGTGATCGAGCGGCGGAAAAGGGGGGACATTCCCCCTTTTCCGCCGGCGATTTGACCACCGATTATTTGATGCACTCGACACGCGGCGGCAATCGGTTGCGCCGCTGCAATCCCCGCCGTTCGGAATCGTGAACTCCGTGCGGCTCGCCCCGATGGTGCGAACTACGGGCAACCCGTATCGTCGGTTCCGTGGCAACGACATTCCGCATGCCCAGGCTGGCGACCCGCCGGGAATTCTTCCGGTTTCCGTACCCCGTGACCACCAACGCGGTCCTGGCGATCGACGGGACTAACTACAAGGTGGCCGAGATCTCGGAAGGCGGCCTGCGCATCATCACCGGCGTCGGCCGGTTCGCGGTGGATTCCACGCTGCAGGGCACGCTCACGCTCACGATGGGCCTGCGCTGCCAGGTGACCGGAAAGGTGCTGCGCATCGACGGCGATTGTTTCGTCGTGAAGCTCGATGCCGGCCCCACCTGCTACGACGTCATCCGCGAGCAGCGGCACATCAACAAGTCCTTCCCGGACTGGAAGCCGCAGCCCGTCTAGCCGGCTTTCCACCGCCCCGGTTCCACGCGCCGTGGACCATTGCATCCGGTACTCGGTCATCCCGCCTCGCCTTCCGGCAGTTCGTAGCGTGCGCCCCGTCCGGCGCCGACGAGCACCAGGCACCCGAGTTCCACGAGCTGCGCGAGGTCGCGCTGCGCCGTCGCCGGGCTGGCTTTCGTGAGATGCGCGTATTTCTTGTTGGTCATGCCGCCCGTGAAGCCGCCGGGGCCGGCCGCGAGCATCGCACCGAGCGCCTTCTTCTGCCGCTCGCCAAGTGCCTTCGGCGCGTGGGCGAGCCAGTAGCGCGCCGTGGTCAGCACGCCATGCACTGTGTCCTCGCTCACCCGCGCCGCGGCCTGGACCTGCGCGAGAAACCACGCGAGCCAGGGCGTGGCGTCGAGCCCGCCACGACACAGATCGCCCAGCGCGGCGTAGTACTCGTCGCGCACCTTTTCGAATCGCGCCGACATGCTGAAGAAGCGGCTCGCGCGCGGGTCGTCCTGCGCGAGCGCGCGATCGAGCAGCGCGCGGCCGACGCGGCCATTGCCGTCCTCGAAGGGGTGCACCAGCTCGAACCAGGCATGCGCGAGACCGGCGCGCAGCAGCCCGTCGAGATCCGGTGGCGGCTTGTTGAACCACCCGAGCAGCCGTTTCATCTCCGCGGGCAGCCGATCGCCGGGCGGCGCCTCGTAGTGAACGCGCTCGCGCCCGATGGGACCCGAGACGATCTGCATGGGGGCATCGCCACGCAGCGTGCCGATCCGGATTTCGTGCAGCCCGGATCTTCCGGTCGGGAACAGGGCCGCCTGCCAGGCCCCGAGCACCTCCAGGGTCATGGGGCGCTGCGGCGCGCGATTCGCGTCCAGCAGGACTTCGGCGAGCGCGTCGACCGCGCGCGGCACCGGGGGCAGGCTGGCGGTCGGCAGCCCAAGCCTTCGCGCGAGCGAACTGCGCACCGCCGCGGCATCCACTTTCTCTCCTTCGATCGCGCTCGTGGCCACGCCCTCACGCGTCAGGACTTCCACCTGGGCATTCAGCTCGGCTTCACTGTCGAGCAGGCGCGCCATGCCCGCGATCTCGCCCTGGGCCCGTCGCGCAGCCGCCAACGGCGCCGCGAGCGCGCCCGCGTCCAAGACGAACGCGGGCCAATGCGGGTCCTGCCAGATCCAATGTTTGAGGTATTTGGCGGCCATGATCGACTCAAATCGTGAGGCGATTATAGGCGCTAATCACCTCATCCCACGAGTCGATTAGACCCGCCATCGCCCGACCTTGGGCTGTCACCGACTCTCTGTTACCCTGCGCGCCCCTTTGACTTGGGCAACGCCTTTTCCCTGCGCGTAAGCCCCTGAGCTGTATGGCAAATCGCCCCATCCGCAATATCGCGATCATCGCGCACGTCGACCATGGCAAAACGACCCTGGTCGACTGCCTCCTGCGCCAGTCCGGCACGTTCGCCGCTCACGAGAAAGTGACCGAGCGCGTCATGGACTCGAACGACATCGAACGGGAACGCGGAATCACGATCCTCGCGAAGAACTGCGCGATCGAATACGGCGGCACCCGCATCAACATCATCGACACCCCCGGACACGCGGACTTCGGCGGCGAAGTCGAACGCGTGCTCTCCATGGTCGACGCCGTGCTCCTCGTCGTCGACGCCGTCGAAGGCCCCATGCCGCAGACGCGCTTCGTCACACGCAAGGCGCTGGCGCTCGGTCACAAGGCCATCGTCGTCGTGAACAAGGTGGATAGGCCCGGCTCGCGCCCCCATTGGGTCATCGACCAGACGTTCGAGCTGTTCGACAAGCTCGGCGCGACCGACCAGCAGCTCGACTTCCCGGTGATCTACGCGTCCGCCCTCGAAGGATGGGCGAGCACCGACTACACGCGCCGCGAGCCGGACATGCGCGCGCTCTACGAAGCCATCCTGCACCACGTCCCCGCGCCGAAGAGCGATGTGGACGCCCCGCTGCAGTTCCAGATCTCGACGCTCGACTACAACTCGTACGTCGGCCGCATCGGCATCGGCCGCATCCGCAAGGGCCGGGTCAAGGCCGGCGAGACGATTCAGCTGTGGAACGGCAGCGAGGACAAGGGCACAGCGAAGATCCAGCAGGTGCTGACATTCAAGGGCCTGTCGCGCGAATCCGTCGACGAGGCGCTGGCGGGCGACATCGTCGCGGTGACTGGCATCGAGGAAGTGCACATCGGCAACACGATCTGCGATGTCGAGCATCCGGACGCGCTGCCGCCGATCGCGGTCGACGAGCCCACGCTCGTCATGAGCTTCCAGGTGAACACCTCGCCCCTCGCCGGCAAGGAAGGCAAGTTCGTCACCAGCCGCCAGCTGCGCGAACGACTGATGCGCGAGCTCGAGAGCAATGTCGCGTTGCGCGTCGAGGAGACGGAGAACGCGGACGTGTTCCGCGTGTCCGGCCGCGGCGAGCTGCATCTCACGATCCTCATCGAGAACATGCGCCGCGAAGGCTACGAACTCGCGGTCGGCAAGCCGCGTGTCTTGACGAAGACCATCGACGGCGTCGTCCACGAGCCGTTCGAATCCCTGACCGTCGACATCGACGAAGCCCACCAGGGCGGCATCATGGAAGCGCTGGGACGCCGCAAGGCGGAGATGAAGGACATGGCGAACGACGGCCGCGGCCGCGTGCGCATCGAGTACCGAGTGTCCGCGCGTGGATTGATCGGCTTCCAGAGCGAATTCATGAACGCGACCCGCGGCACCGGCCTGCAGAGCCACATCTTCGACGGCTATGCGCCGCTCGCGGGCGACATCCCGGACCGTCACAACGGCGTGCTGATCTCGAGCGAGCCCGGCGCTGCCGTGGCGTACTCGCTGTTCTCCCTGCAGGAACGCGGCCGGCTGTTCGTGTCGCACGGCGAGGCGGTCTACGAAGGCATGATCATCGGAATCCATTCGCGCGAAAACGATCTCGTGGTGAACCCGATCAAGACCAAGAAGCTCACGAACGTCCGCGCCGCCGGCAAGGACGACGCGCTGATCCTCACGCCGCCGATCGAGCTCACGCTCGAATACGCCGTGGAATTCATCGCCGACGACGAGCTGGTCGAGGTCACGCCGAAGAGCATCCGCATCCGCAAGCGCCTGCTGCTGGAGCACGAGCGCAAACGTGCGAGCCGCGTGGAAGAGGCGCTGTTGGCCTGACGTGTGACGCGGTACTCGAAACGGCCCGGGATGGCCCGCTCAGTTAACTTTAAGGGTGTTAGTTAGTCACAGTTCGCGGGACTGTCACGGTCCCGATCAGGGAGGGAGCGTAGGCTTTTCGGGCAGTGGAATCCAAGCCGGTCAAAAAACCCGCTTCCAGGTGGCATGGCGTCATGGTCGTGCTGCCGACCTCGGGCTGCGCCGCCGCGGCGATGTGCCGGAACACCAAGTACCTGTCGAAGGATGCGCCCCGGCTCCCGCTGGCCGGCTGCAGCCATCCCGAGAGCTGCCAGTGCAAGTACCGCCACTTCGAGGATCGACGCAGCGGCGTGCGCCGTGGCAACGAAGTGGGCGTTTCGAGCGCCGACCGCCCGAAGGAAGAGCGCCGCAAGTTGCGTGGCCGGCGGGCCCGCGACAAGGTCTGACCTCGCCTCAGCGCGCGATGCCGTAGTCGACGGTGACGACCACGCGCGCGATCTTGTCCACGGTGGACTTGTCGTACGTGCCGCCCCAGTCGCTGACATCCGCGTTCGCACCGGCGGGCAGGATGTAGAACGCTCCCTGCGAAGCAGAACGCATCGTCCCCACCTTCACGTCGCCGTTCTTGGCGAATTCCGCGGCGCGCAAGCGCGAGTTCTGCATCGCCGCGCCGATCAGCGACATCTTCACTTCCTCGAGATTCGAGACGAGGAACTGCGGCGCGCCATAGCTCACGGGGTGCCCGTCGGCCTCGAACTGCACGACGGCCTTCGACGCCGCGACGATCTTCGCGATGTCCGCCGTGTTGACGATGATGGACTGCCGGGCGATGTGCCCGACCTGCACGGACCGCATGTTGCCGTTGCGTCCCTCCACCTCTTCGTAGTTAGGCTCGACGGACTCGTTGGATTCCGTGAGCGCGCCCGGCGGGAAACCGCCATCCGCCAGGAAGCGGTCGAGCGCGGGACGTTCGCGTCGCAGTTTGCCCAGCGCCTCGGCGATGGTGGCGCCCTGCGTCTGCAGCCGGATGGTCCACTCGACGCGATCGGCCTTGACTGGCTTCTCCGCCAGTCCCTTGACGGAGATCGTCTCGCGCCCACCCCCGACCTGCTTCACCTGCATGCCGAGCACCGCGGCCGCGATGACGAGCGCGATCGAAAAGATGACGGTGCGAATCACGGCGGCGCCTGCTGTTAGGGTGATGCTGATCCGACTGCGACCGACCGCCGGAGTTCACCGGTTCCGACGGCACGCTGCCGATCAATTGTGGCAGACTTTGCGCCATGACCGGCGTCGACCTCCAGACTGAAAACGTCGCCCACCTGATCCAGCTCGCGCTGGGCCCCGTGTTCCTGTTGTCGGGCGTCGGCATCACGCTCAGCATGCTCACGCAGCGGCTGGCACGCATCGTCGACCGCGCGCGTTCGCTGGAGGATCGCCGCGAGGCGGCCGCCGACGACGTGCGCGTCGCGGACATCGACCAGGACCTCAAGTACATCGTCCGCCGGACGCGTTACATCAACAGCGCGATCATCTTCTCGACGGTCGCGGGATTCCTCACGGCTCTGGTGGTCACGCTGCTGTTCGCCAGCGCCTTCTCTCCGCTCAACGTGGGCGGCGCCATCGCCGTCCTCTTCGTGGGGTCGCTCCTATGCCTGTCCGCCTCGTTCTTCATGTTCCTGATCGAGGTGCGCATCGCCACGCGGTCGCTGCGCATCGGCGGAAAGATCCGGCGATGATGCGGGCGACGCTCGTCGCCTGCGTGACGCTCGCGAGCGGCGCCGCGTTCCCGCAGGCGCCGCCGCCCAAGCCGTTGTCGACCGCCGAACTGCTCGCCGCCTCGAAGCCCGAGGACTGGCGTCAACTCGATCCGGCGAACACGCTCTATCTCGAGCTGGCGTCCGGCCGGGTCGTCATCGAGCTGTCGCGCCACTACACGCCCGAGCACGTCGCCGCCATCAAACTCATGGCGGACGCTCACTACTGGGACGGGCTCGCGATCAACCGCGCGCAGGACAACTTCGTCGTGCAGTGGGGCGACCCGGACGGCGTGCGCCCGCAGGAGAAGGCACTGCCGAACCTCGAGCTGCCGCTCGCACCCGAATTCACCCGGCCGGTGTCGAAGGATCTGCCCTTCTCCGCGCTGCCCGATGTCGACGGCTGGGCAAAGACCGTGGGCTTCACCGACGGCATGGCGGCGGCGCGCTCCGGCCCGCAGCAATGGCTCGCTCATTGCTACGGCGCGGTCGGCGTAGGACGCGACAACGCAGCCGACAGCGGACACGGCAACGAGCTCTACGTCGTGATCGGCCAGTCTCCACGCCAGCTCGACGGCAACGTCGCGATCGTCGGCAAGGTCTGGCGCGGCATGGAGCTGCTGTCGTCGCTGCCGCGCGGCACCGGCGGCGGCCTCGGGCTCTACGAGAAGCCGGAACAGCGGGCCCCGATCAAGGCGTTGCGTCGCGCCAGCTCCGTGCCCGCCGCGGAGCGCACGAATCTCGAGGTCCTGCGCGACGACCGCCCGGTCTTCGCCCAGTTCGTCGAAGCGCGGCGCAACCGCACGGACGACTGGTATCTGCACAAGGCCGGCCACATCGACGTCTGCAATATCAACGTACCGGTCCGCGACGTGAAGTAGAATCCGCGCCCTCATGGGACGCATATTCGAAGTACGCAAACACACGATGTTCGCGCGTTGGGACCGCATGGCGAAGCAGTTCGCCCGCGTGGCCAAGGACATCAACATCGCGGTCAAGGCGGGCGGCGGCGACGTCAATTCCAACCCCTCGCTGCGTCGCGCCGTGCAGAACTCGCGCGCCGTCAACATGCCGAAGGACAAGGTCGAGGCCGCGATCAAGCGCGCCCTCGGCAACGACTCGGCGAACTACGAACAGATCATCTACGAGGGCTACGCGCCGCACGGCGTCGCGGTCATCGTGGAAGCGGCCACGGACAATGCCACGCGCACCGTCGCGCAAGTGCGCGCCATTTTCTCGAAGGGCGGCGGCAATCTCGGCACCGCCGGCAGCGTCGCGTTCCAGTTCCGCAAGATGGGCGTTTTCCGCCTCAATCCCGCGGGTATCGATCACGACGATCTCGAGCTGTATCTCATCGATCACGGACTCGACGAGATGGGCGACAGCACTGGTGAAAAGGGCGAGCCGCAAATCGTGGCGCGCTGCCTGTTCGCGGACTTCGGCCACATGCAGGACGCGCTCGAGAAGCGCGGCATCCACCCGATCTCGGCGACGCACGAATACATCTGCACCACGCCGATCGAGCTGCCCGAGGCGCAGGCAACCGAAGTGCTCGAGATGGTCGATCTGCTGGAGCAGAACGACGACATCCAGCACGTCTACCACTCGCTCATTTGAACTAATCCCATGGACGCACTCGACGCGCTCGTCTCGCGCGCCTCCGCCAAGACCTTCGGCGAAACCCCGCCCACCAGGGAGCATCTCGCCCAGGTGTTGCAGGCCGCGGTGCGCGCACCCGACCACGGGCGCCTCAGGCCGTGGCGCTTCATGCTCATCGAAGGCAACCAGCGCCGCCAGTTCGGCGACATGCTCGCGGCGTCCGCGCTGCGCCGCGTCCCCGGCTTGTCCGAAGGCGACCTGCAACGCGAGCGCGACAAGGCACTGCGCGCACCGCTCATCATCGTCGTCGCCTGCCGCGTCGCGCCGGGAACTAAAATTCCCGTCATCGAGCAGGTGCTCGCGGCCGGCGCCGCGGCGCAGAACATGCTGCTGGCATTGCATGCGCTCGGCTACGTCGCCGCCTGGAAGACCGGCGAAGCGGCCTACGATTCCGAGGTGAAGAAGGCGCTGGGTTTCGCCGTCGATGATCATCTCGTCGGCTTCATCTACACGGGCGGCGGATTGGGAGCGACCGTCGCCACCGGGAAGTTGGCGAGCGTGCAGGACGCGATGCTCGATTTCCCGGGCTAGCTACGCGCGCGGAACCAGGCGCGGCCCGGACCGAAGATGAGGGTCAGCGCAACGACATCCAGCGCCAGGCCCGCCAGATCCACCAGGGTGCCGATCGGCCTTTGGTCGAAGTAGGCCAAGAAATCCGGGCCGAATTCCGCGGTCG
>CADEED010000139.1 GCA_902826225.1 uncultured Pseudomonadota bacterium
GCCGGCCACTTCCATGATGGCGGCGCGCAGGGTATCGGGCGAGGCATTGATGAGCTCACGGTCGTTGACGCGGTAGCTGCCGGCCTGGGTGACCGTGACGACGATCGGGTCCGTCTTCTGCTTGCCGGTGGGCGCCAGACTCGCCTGCGGCAACTCGATCTTGAGCCGACCTTCCTGCATGAACGTGGACGACAGCATGAAGAAGATGACGAGCAGCAACGAGACGTCGATGAGCGGGATCAGGTTGATCTCCGGATCTTCCTTCGACTTGGGCGAACTCAGCCTCATGCCGTCCGCGCGATGCCGCCATCCGAATCGCCGCCCTGCTCGTCCGCGCCCAGCGAGTCCGCGAAGTTGACGGCCACCTTCTCCATCTCGACGACGATGCGCTCGACCTTGCCGCGCAGGTAGCGGTGCGCGACGTACGCGGGGATGGCGACGGTGAGGCCCGCGGCCGTGCAGACGAGCGCCTCTGAGATGCCGCCCGCGAGCGCGCGCGCATCACCCATGCCGCCCATCTGGACGGCGGTGAAGGCATGGATGATGCCGGTGACGGTGCCCAGCAGACCTAACAAGGGCGAGACGCTGGCGATGGTGCCCACCGAGTTCACGAAACGCTCGAGCTCGTGCACGACGTGACGGCCTGTGTCCTCGACGCGCTCCATCATGATCGCGCGGCCGCGGTGCCGGTGGGCGAGGCCCGCCGCCATCACGCGGCCCAGCGGCGAGTTGCGCTCCAGGGCCTCGATGACCTTCGGGTTGACCTGGTTCGAGTCCGCGAGCTGCGACACCTTCTTGATGAGCTCCTCGGGAATCACGCGCTTGCGCTGCAGTGTCCAGAGGCGTTCGAGCACGATGCCGACGAGGGCGATCGAGCAAATGATGATCGGCCACATGAATGGGCCGCCGGCC
Source organism: uncultured Pseudomonadota bacterium (assembly GCA_902826225.1). GTDB lineage: Bacteria > Pseudomonadota > Gammaproteobacteria > Steroidobacterales > Steroidobacteraceae > CADEED01. The sequence goes on from CADEED010000139.1 coordinate 913, forward strand.
CGAACGAGTTCCCACATGGCTTCGGACTATACCGGGCCCGCCGGGGGGCGTCACGGCGGTCGCCGCCAGGCGAATGGGTACATCGCCCGCGCGCTCGCGAGCGATTCGATGCCGTGCGTCCCGATCGTGAGCTCGATGGCGCCATCGCGCCGCGTATCGAGCACCCGAGTGCCCCGCGCGCGCCAGCGTGCCAGCGTGGCCTCGCGGGCGCGCGAATGATCGATGCCGCCGGTCGCGATCACCCATTCCGTGCGGCTCGACTCTATCCACTGCGGCGCGGATCCGGCACCGCCCGCCTGGCGGGCGAGGATCTGGATATCCGCCGTGAGGCGGGGCCGCGCCGCGCCGGCGAGCAGGCGGCGCTCCGCGCCCGCGTCGAGATCGCCGCCGAGCAGCAGCGCGTGCGCGCCCGCGACGATGCGCAACGCGCAGTAGCGATCGCCCGGGCCGGTCGTCAGCCACTCGAAGACGAGGCCATCGATGCGTTCGGCCGCGTTCCGGCAACGCTCGACCCGCAGCGCGCTGCCCGGCCAATCGCCACCGACCACGATGCGCGCGACTCCGCGCTCGTGCGCTAACAACGCGGCGCCCGCGGCCCGGTCCGGCGTGATCGAGGGCAGCACGAGCAAGTCGATCGGCGGGTCGCCGAGCGGTGCCAGCGCGGGCAGCACGACGCGTCGGGCGCGCGCCCCGGCGGTGTTCCATGAGTCACCGGTATCGAAGAGCGCCACGTGAGACGCGGTTTCGACGAGCACCGCCGCCCCGCGACCGGCGTCGAGCACGGTGACCCGCGCAGTGCCCGGCGCCGGCGTCGATGGGGCGCCGAGGAGCGGCAGCAGCGCGCACCAGGCGGTGGCCCGCAGCCGCACCGGCCACCGCAGCAGGACGACCCCCGTGGCGATCGCCGCCAGTGCGTACCACGCGAGCGGCGGTGAGACCCGCCACTGCGCGAGCCCGAGGTCGGCGGCCCAGACGAGCGCGGGCCAGCAAACCGCGTACAACGACCCCGCCAACTCCAGCAGCACCGCGCCGGCCGCGGGAAACCACAACGCGCCCAGCGCGCCCGCCAGGATGAGCGGCACGAAGACGAAGGAGATCGCGGGGATCGCCACGAGATTCACGGCGAATCCCGCGATGGACACCGCGCCGAACACCGCGAACGTCAGCGGCGCCAGCGCCACCATGACCCAGAATTGCAGACGGAACGCCTGCGCCATTCCGGAGGTACCCTCTTCGCGACCGCCGGCCACGAGCAACACGCCGACCGCCGCGAACGACAGCCAGAAGCCGGCCGCCAGCGGCGCCGTCGGTTCGGCGAGCAGCACGAGGACGAGCGCCAGCGACCAGGCGCGGCCCGCGCCGATGCGGCGCGCGGCGAGTCTTGCGGCCGAGAAGATGGCGAGCATCAGCCAGGTCCGTTGCGTGGGAACGGAGAACCCCGCCAGCAGCGAGTAGCCGCCCGCGGCGGCAAGGCCGACGAGCAGCGCGAATGGCTCCCGATCGAACCACCTGCGCGCCGGCAGCCAGCGCCACAGTCTGCGCGCGCCCGCGAAGGCCAGGAGGGCGAATAGCGTCACGTGCAGGCCCGAGATGGCGACGAGGTGCGTCGTGCCGGTGGCGTTGAACACGCGCCACTGGTCGAGGCTCAGACCGTCCGTGAGGCCGACGGCGAGCGCCGTGACCAGTGCCGCCGCGTCCGGATCGGCGATCGCGGCGTCGATGCGCATGGCAATACGCGCCCGAGCGGTGTCGATCGGCGTCGTCGCGAGTTCGAGGCGCTCGTTCAGGCGCGAGGGCAGCACGCGCCCGGCGAGATGCACTCCGTCACGGAACGCGACGCGCTCGGGATCGAGGCCCGCGAAGTTGCGTGTCTCGGCCAGCGGCTCGATGCGCACGAGCCAGCGCCAGCGTTCGCCCACGCGCGGCGGCGTGGCGGCCTCGCGCCACGCGAGGCGTGCGCGGCGCACGAGCGGATCCTGCCCTTGCCGGACCGCCGCATCGAAGCGCAGCTCGGTTCCGCTGCGCGCGGGCACCGTGAGCACCCGGCCTTCGACCAGCCAGCGCTCGTCGCCTGCGCGCGGCGTGACGCGCGACTCGAGCCACTGACCGCTGGTGACCGTCGCCAGCCACAGGCCCGCGAGCAGCGCGACGCCCGCGCGCGCGGCGGCACATCGGCGCACCACCGTCAAGGCAGCGCCAACGCCGATCGCGGCCAGGAGCCACCACCAGTCGTCGGGCTGTCTTGCGGCGCCGAGCCCGAGCAGGACGCCGCCCATGAATGACAGGCCCGCGATCACCGCGCGATGTCGGATGCTAAAGTGACCTCGATGCCACGGCGATTCCTGCGCAAGATCACTCCCCGCCACGAGACGCTGCGCAGCCATCGGCTGCTGAAGCCGTTCGCGCGCTTCTTCGGCGACCCCCGCTTGTGGTCGCTGCAACGGCGCACCGTGGCCCCCGCATTCGGCGCCGGGCTCGCGATCTGCTTCGTGCCGCTGCCCATTCACATCCCGCTGGCGGCGCTCACCGCGATCTTCTGCCGCATCCACATCCCGACGATCATGCTCACGCTCATGATCATGAATCCGCTGACCTTCGTGCCGCTGTTCCTGCTGGCGCACAAGATCGGCGTGGTCGTGACCGGCGCGCCCGAGACGCCATTCCACTTCCAGATGAGCTGGAACTGGCTGCGCGATGGCCTCGGCCAGAGCTGGAAGCCTTTCCTCGTGGGCTGCGCGGTGACGGGGGCGTTGCTTGGCCTGGTGGGCTACGCGCTGCTGGACGTCGCGTGGCGCTACGGCGTGCGCAAGAGATACCGCGAGCGCGCCGGCGCCGCGACCTCCAAATCAGGTGCGATCGACTAGATTTCCGCGCTCGAGCTCGAGGACACGGTCCATGCGCGCGGCGAGCTTGCGGTCGTGCGTGACGACGATGAGGCTCGTCGCGAGTTCGCGATTGAGCTCCAGCATCAGCTCGAAGACCGACTCCGCGTTGTTGCCATCGAGATTCCCCGTGGGCTCGTCGGCGAGCACGATTCGCGGCGAGGTGACCAGCGCACGCGCAACCGCCGCGCGCTGCCGCTCGCCGCCCGACAACTCGTGCGGCCGGTGGACCAGGCGCTCGCCGAGACCCACGCGCTCGAGAATGGCCCGCGCGGTCTTTTCGGCCTCCTTCTTCGCGACGCGGCGCACGAGCAGCGGCATCGCCACATTCTCGAGCGCCGAGAACTCGGGCAGCAGGTGATGGAACTGGTAGATGAATCCCAGCGTGCGGTTGCGCAGCTCGCCGCGTGGCTTCTCCGGCAGCGCGTGGATGTCCTGCCCCGCGATGGCGACCGTGCCCCCGCTCGGCCGGTCGAGGCCGCCCAGGATCTGCAACAGGGTGGTCTTGCCCGATCCGGAGGCCCCGATGATCGCCAGGCGTTCACCCGCGTTCACGACGAGATCGACCCCCTTGAGCACCTCGAGGTCGATCGGTCCCTGGCGGAATGCGCGCGTGACGTCGCGCGCTTCGAGCACCTTTGTCTCAAGCATGAAGATCACTCATGTCGTATGGCCTCCGCCGGCAGCGTACGCGACGCGCGCCAGGCCGGGTAGATAGTCGCGAACGCCGAGAGCAGCAGGGCCACGGCGGACACCTCGAGCACGTCGCTCCAGTGCACCTCGGACGGCAGGTCGCTCATCGCGTACACGCTGGCATCCAGGAACTGCACGCCGAACGCGCGCTCGATCGCGTGCACGATTCCTTCGACGTTCAGCGCCAGCAGCCAGCCGAGCGCGGCGCCGGCCACCGTGCCGACGAGCCCGATCAGCGCGCCCTGCACCAGGAACATCCGCAGCACGTTCGCCGGCGCGGCGCCGATGGTGCGCAGGATCGCGATGTCCGTCTGCTTCTCCTTCACGATCATCACCAGGGTCGCCACGAGATTGATCGCGGCCACCACCACGATGATCAGCAGGATGAAGAACATCATGGACTTCGTGAGCTCGATCGAGCGGAACAGCACCGCGTGGTCGCGCGTCCAGTCGTTCACGAAGAAACCCCGGCCATCTTCGTCCATCGCGCGTGCGACGACGCGCACGAGCTCGGGGGCCTGGAAAGGATCGACGAGCGCGAGCCGCAGGCCCGTGACGTCACCGCCCAGCCGGTACAGTTTCGCGGCGTCGCTCATGTGCACGAGCGCGAGGCCGCGATCGTACTCGTACATGCGCGACTCGAAGATTCCCGCGACGGTGAAGCGCTTGCTGCGCGGCTGGAACCCGGCCGGCGTCGCGTCGCCCTCGGGCGCCATGAGCACGACTTTTCCGCCGACCTCGACTCCGAGTTCGGTCGCGAGCGCGCTGCCCAGGATGATGCGCCAGCCGCCCGGCGTGAGGTCGGTGAGCTTGCCGGACTTCAGCGCGTCGCCGAGCCCCACGGCCTTCACTTCCTCTTCCGGCAGGATCCCGCGCACCGCGGCGCCGGCAATGCGCTGCCCGTTCGCGAGCAATCCGCGCGCCTCGATGAACGGCACGGCGGCATTGACGCCGGCCGTCCGCCGCGCGAGCTGCGCGGCCGACTGCCAGTTCGGGATCGCCCCGTCGACGCCGGTGATGGTGGCATGCGAGGTCACCGCCAGCATGCGCGTGCGCAGCTCGCTCTCGTATCCGTTGAGCACCGACAGCACCACGACGAGCACCGCGACACCGAGCGCGAGCCCGAGCACCGACATCGACGCGACGAACGAGACGAAGCCGCTGCGATGGCGGGAGCGCAGGTAGCGCGTGCCGATCGTCCATTCGTAGGGAATCTCGAAGCCCATCTACTCGTACCTCAGCGCGTCGGCCGGCGGCACCTGCGAGGCGCGGTACGCGGGGTAGAGCGTGGCGAGCAGCGTGATGGTCATGGCGATGCCGGCGATCCACAGGATCTGGTCGAGCTGCAGCTCCGACGGCAGCCGCGTGATCACGTACACCTCGGAGTTGAAGATCTGGAAGCTGAACAGCCGCTCCAGGAAGGCGGCGACCGCGCCGGCGTTGTGCCCGACCACGGTGCCCAGCAGCACGCCGAGCGCGACGCCGAACCAGGCGATGACGCTGCCCTGGATCAGGAAGATCGCCATGACCCGCCGCGGCGACGCCCCGAGCGTGCGCAGGATCGCGATGTCCATGCGCTTGTCCGTCACCACCATCGCGAGCATGGCGACGAGATAGAACGCAGCCACCGCCACGATGAGCATCAGGATCAGCGCGACCATCGTCTTCTCGATGCGGATGGCGCGGAAGTAGCTCGCGTGGTCCTGCGTCCAGTCGCGCACCTCGAGCCCGGCGGGGAGCAGCGGCGCGAGTGTTGCCGCGTACCCGGGCGCGCCCAGCGCATCGGCGAAGTTCACGTGCAACGACATGCGCAGGTCGGGATTCGGCAGCACGGCACGCACATCCGCGAGCGCGGCGAGGATGAGCACGCCGTCGTAGTCCTGCAGCGCGACGTCGAACACGCCCGCCACCTCGAACTCGCGCAGCCGCGGTTGAGGCGATCCGTCGGCGTCGGTGGTCGGGATGAGCAGCGTGATGTGGTCGCCCGGCGCGACCGCGAGCATCTGCGCGATCGTACGCCCGACGATCACGCGGTCGGATCCGGGCGTGAGATCGCTCAGGTGCCCTTCGACGACCGCGGTCGCGATGCGCGCGACGTCGCCCTCGTGGTCGGGATCGATGCCGCGCAGCCGCACGGGCAGCATCTCCGGCTTGCGCACGGCGAGCGCCTCGATCTCGAGGAAAGGAGATGCCCCGCGCACGTTCGGCGCCGCCCGCACCGTCTCGGCGACGCCGCGCCAGTCCGGCGCGGCCGCCGTCGCGCCGGGCGAGACGAACACGCGGGCATGGGCGGACAGCGCGAGCAGGCGCTCACGCAGCTCGCCCTCGAGGCCGTTCATCACCGACAGGACGACGATCAACGCGGTCACGCCCAGGCACACGCACAGCAGCGAGACCCACGTGATGAAGGAAACGAAGAACTTGTGGGAGCGCGCCCGCACGTACCGCAGGCCGACGAACAGGGGCAGCGAATTCAGCATCAGCGGGGAGTTTGGCCTAAAAACCTGACGGGATTCACAAAAGTGCTGTTAGGAAAGTCGGCCCGGGGCGACAGCGGCTGACTTTGCCACAGCGGGGGGTATATTGCCGCCGGACAGGACCCTGCGGGAGGAACCCATGCTTGCTCGTACGATGAAGATGACGGTCATTGCCCTGGCGCTCGGCGCAGCGGTCCCGGCAGTCGCCGAGACGCTGGCGATCGACGGCCAGGTGTCGGTCAAGGCCTCCGCCGTGGAGACGCCGGCGCGCGGCATCTCGATGTCCGCGGTCGAAGCGAAATTCGGGGCGCCGTCGAACAAGTCGGGGCCCGTCGGCAGCGGGGCGCAGACGCCTCCCATCACCAAGTGGTTCTATCCGAACTTCGTGGTCGTGTTCGAGAACGACAAGGTCATCCACACCGTCGTCGTCACCGGCTGATAGCCGGCTCTTCCGCAAGGCTCATTCCCAGAGCCTGCCGGGGCAGGTAAAGTGCCGCGCTTTTGCGGCGAATAATGGGGACATTCCTCGTTTGCTGGCAAATGGGACGCACCTCGAAGAGGTATGTCCCCATCTGCGGTACCGCGGCGACGTGCCCATGCGTTGTTGCGCAAACGAGCCATGTCCCCATTTCTCGCCGCAAATCGCTTTCATGCCCGCACTCCTCAATCCACCCTCACCCACCGCGCAGTCCGGCGCGCGCCAGCGCTGGCACCAGCTCTACGGCGCCGCGCGCAGTCTCGCGCTGGCGGAGGTCATCGCGGCCGACACCCGGCCGTATCTCGTCATCGCGCGCGACGCGCGTGAACTCGACCAGCTGCGCGCGGAAATCGGCTTCTTCCTGGGCGGAGCACGACCCCTGCATGCGCTGCCCGACTGGGAGGTGTTGCCCTACGACGTGTTCTCGCCGCACCCCGACATCATCTCCGAGCGCCTGGCGGCGCTCGCCGAACTGCCACGCCTGAAAGCGGCGGTATTGCTCGCGGCCGCGGACACGATCGGCCAGCGCCTCGCACCGCGCGGCTACGTCGACGGGCGCACGTTCAATCTCGCCGTGGGCGACCGCCTCGAAGTGGAGCCCTTGCGGGCGCGGCTCATCGAGAGTGGCTATGCGGCC
>CADEED010000140.1 GCA_902826225.1 uncultured Pseudomonadota bacterium
CGTAGAACGCATTCGTGTAGCCCTTGCCGATCCAGTCGACGAATCCCTCCTCGACGTTCTTGCGGTAGATGAACCCCGCGGCATCGAGCTCACGGTAGTTGGCCGTCGCCGGGTAGAACTTCGGCCACACGGAGATCATGATCTTCGCGTTCAGCGCGTGGACGTCGTCGACCATCTTCTTCGGATCGGGAAAGCGCGCCTCGTCGAAGTCGTGTGAGCCCCAGGCAGCTTCGGGCCAGTAGTTCCAGTCGAGCACGATGTTGTCGAGCGGGATCTTGCGCCTGCGGTACTCGCGCACGGTGTCGACCACTTCCTTCTGGGTCGTGTAGCGCTCGCGGCTTTGCCAGAAGCCGTACGCCCATTTGGGCAACATCACGGACTTGCCGGTGACTTCCCGGTAGCCCGCGATCACTTCGTCCTGGTTGGCGCCCGCGACGACGTAATAATCGATGGCGCGTCCGACCTCGGACGTGAACGTGAGTGAATGACGCTCGGCCGGCGGCAGCGGGTCGTTGTGCAGCAACGCGATGTAGCCGCCGTCCGGAATCCACTCGAGGCGGAATTTCACCGGCTTGCCCGCCGTCATGCCGACGTCGAACGGGTGGTACAGCGGATTCCAGTTCTGACGCCAGCGGTCGAACACCAGCTTGTCGTCGATGTAGAGCTTGAAATAGCTGCTCGCGTACAGCTGGAACTTGTGCTCGCCTGCCTTCGACGACTCCAGCGTGCCCTCCCAGGTCACCGTCTGGTTGGGCAGGATGTTGGGCGGCGAACCCTTTGCGGGTTCCTTGCCGTCGAGCGTCTCCTTCGGCCAGGTGAACCGATCCTTGATGTAGTGGTAGTTGATGTCGCGCTCGACGCGCTCGAGCTTGAGCTCGCCCGCGATCGAGTAGCGCGCCGTCAGGCCACCTTCCTTGCCACTGGCATCACGCAGCGTGAGGTCGCGCGACGCGTAGCCGTAGGGCCGGGGATTGCCGATGCGCGAGATGCCGTTGTTGTCCCAGAGCACGCCGTAGTTGCGCGTCGAGACGACGAAGGGCACCGCGATGTCGCTGTTGTGCTGGGACAGCTCGAGGTCTTCGCCGTTGAGATCGAGCATTCCGTACTGGTGCTGGCCGCCGCCGTACAAGCCCTCGTCCGTGCCGGAGTTGAAGCGCTGCCCCACGCCGGCGCCGAACGTGCGCTTCGGTTCCTCCTCGATGAGCGCCTTCCCCGCTGCATCGGCGATTCGCACCGCGCCGTTCGCGAGCGAGATGCGCGCCTCGAGCCTGGCCGTGTCGATCACGACGTCGCCGCCGTCCTTCGCGACCTTGATCTGCACGTCCTGCCGCGCGGCGCCGGTGGCCATCAGGCTGGCGGGCAGATCGAGATTCTCGTCGGGCACCGCCGTGACGCGCACGATCGTCGGCGAGTGCACGACGACGCGCACGCGTTTCGCCGCGCCTTCGCCCGGGGTGATGATGACGGCGTTCGCCTCCTGCGTGAACGATCCTTCCGGAGTCTTCGGAGCGCAGGCTGCCAGCAGCGCGACGCCCAGCAGTGTCGTCAGTGTTTTCATTCGCGTGTATTGAACTCAAATGAGACGGGTGCGGCAAAGAACGCCGGAGTGCATGGCGCGCGAGCGCCTGCGACTCCCGCTTTTCTCGAATAAAAGTACAATGCTCTGATGAAAAGCGCGGATCAAGAGGTTTCGAGCAGGCCGGGTACGAGACCGATTCGATCCATGGCCACGAAATCAGGCAGCCCGGCGCCGTCGCGCTATCGCGCGCCCGCGCTCGAGAAGGGTCTCGACGTCATCGAGTTGCTGGCGGCAGAGAAGTCGCCACTCAACCTGTCGGCGATCTCGCAGCGCCTGGGGCGCTCTTCGGGCGAACTCTTCCGCATGCTGCAGGTACTCGAGCACAAGGGCTTCATCACGACGGCGGAGAACGGCTCCGGCTACGTGCTCACGAACAAACTATTCGCGCTGGCCATGGCGCAGGCGCCGGTGCGTTCTCTGGTGGAAACCGCGCTGCCGGTCATGCGCAGGCTTGCGCAGGACATCGGGCAGTCCTGTCACATCGCCGTCGCCAGCGAGGATCAGATCGTCGTCATCACGCGCATCGAGCGGCCGGGCGACCTCGGGTTCTCAGTGCGCATCGGCTACCGGCGCGAGATCGCGCGCGCGACCTCGGGGGTCGTGCTGTTCGCCTACCAGAGCGACGACGTCCGCCGCACGTGGCTCAAGCGCTGCCGCCTCAAGGGCGAAGCGGCGGAATCGTTCACCGCGCGCGCGAACCTCGTGCGCGACCGCGGACACCACGAAGCGGCGTCCGACTTCGTGCGCGGCATCGTGGACCTGTCGGCGCCGATCCTGCGTGGCGAAACCGCGGTCGCCGCGCTGACGATCCCGTTCGTGCACAGCAATCCGCTCGTGATGGAAATGGCCCGGGCGGTCGAGCACCTGCGCGCGGCGGCGCGGCAGATCTCGAACGAGATCGTGCACGGGGATCTGCCATGACCGCCGCCCCGCGGGCGCGAAGGCCGGAGCTCATCACCCCGGGCTACCTCTTTGCGACGATCCTGATCGTCGGGCTCTTCTTCATGTGGGGAGTCGCGAACAGTCTCAACGACGTACTGATCCCGCAGTTCCGCAAGGCGTTCCAGCTCGACGACTTCGCGTCCAGCCTCGTGCAGTCGGCCTTCTATTTCGGCTACTTCTGCTTCGCGGTCCCGGCATCGCTCGTCATGAGGCGCTTCGGCTATCGCGCGGCGGTGCTCGTGGGCCTCGGCCTGTACGGCGCGGGCGCGCTGCTGTTCATCCCGGCCGCGAATGCCAGCGACTACTACGCCTTCCTGGGCGCGCTCTACGTCATCGCGAGCGGGCTCGCGTTCCTTGAGACATCGGCCAATCCGCTGATCGCGGTGATGGGCCCCGCGCAGAGCGCGGATCGACGGCTCAACTTCGCGCAGACGTTCAACCCGATCGGCACGATGTCCGGCTCGTTCATCGGCGGCCTGCTCATCTTCTCCGACGTCCACTACTCGCCCGAACAGCTGGCGGCGATGTCGCAGGCGGCGCTGACGGCGTTCCGCGCGACCGAGCTCGCCGCCGTCAAACTACCCTACGTGCTCATCGCCGCGATGGTCGTCGGCTGGGCGATCATGGTCGCGCTCGCGAAGTTCCCGCCCGTCGACGAGCCGGCGAACGGCGCCGCACGCGATGGCGGCTTCAAGGGCCTGGCGCGCTTCCCGCGCTACTGGCTCGGGGTGCTCGCGCAGTTCGCGTACGTCGGCGCGCAGGTCGGAACCTGGAGTTTCCTGATCCGGTACACGCAGGTGAACTTCCCCGGCACGCTGGAGCGCGACGCACTGCCGCTCGTGCCGACCGCGTTCGGAATCTTCTTCGCGGGCCGTCTCGTCGGCACGCTGCTCATGGGCAAGGTCGATCCCGCGCGCTTGCTGGCCGTCTTCTCGCTGATCAACGTCGCGCTCAGCTGCGTCGCCGTGGGCGCCGGCGGCCACGTGGGGCTCTATGCATTGCTCGCCGTCAGCTTCTTCATGTCGATCATGTTCCCCACGATCTTCTCGATGAGCTTGCGCGGGCTCGGCGCTTACACGAAGTCCGGCGCGGCCTTCCTGGTAATGGCGATCATCGGGGGCGCGGTCGTCACCCCGATCATGGGTTACGTGTCGCGGGAGAGCACGATCAACAACGCATACGTGGTTCCCGCCCTGTGCTTCATCGTGGTATTCGTCTTCGCGTGGCGGTCCCGCACCGCGAGTCCGGACCCGCGCGCGGCATGACACCGCTCGCGCGCCGCGAGATCGGCCGCACCGGGCTCGAGGTCAGCGTGCTCGGCTTCGGTGGCGCGGGCATCGGCAACCTGTACCGCGCCCTGCCCGACGGCGACGCCACGGCGGCCGTGCACGAGTCGTTCGCGTCGGGAGTGCGCTACTTCGATACCGCGCCGTTCTACGGCTTCGGGCTGAGCGAACTGCGGCTCGGCGCCGCGCTGCGCGACGAGCATTCGCCGGTGGTGGTCTCGACGAAGGTGGGCCGGCGGCTCGTGCCCACCGGTCCGCAGGACGAAAACGCAGGCCGCGAGGGCTACTTCTCGCCGCGACCGTTCGCGCCGGTGTTCGACTATTCGTACGACTCGGTGATGAGTTCGCATGCGGAGAGCCTCGAGCGCCTCGGCCGTCGCGTCGACATCCTGCTGTGCCACGACATCGGCCGGGTGACGCACGGCGAAGCACACGCGGCGCGCCTGCGGGAGTTCGTCCACGGCGGATACCGCGCGATGCTCGAACTCAAACGCTCGGGCGCAGTCCGGGCGATCGGACTCGGCGTCAACGAATGGGAGGTCTGCATAGAGCTCCTGGGCCAGTGCGACCTCGACTGCATCCTGCTCGCCGGTCGGTACACGCTGCTCGAGCAATCGCCGCTGACGGAGCTGTTCCCGCTGTGCGCGCGGCGCGCGGTGTCGATCATCAGCGGCGGCCCGTTCAACTCGGGCATCCTCGCGGCCGGCTCTCGCGCCGCTGCGCGGTCCCACTACAACTATGCGCCGCCGCCCACGGCGGTACTGGAACGCGTCCGGCGCCTCGAGGCCGTGTGCGACGAGTTCTCCGTGCCGTTGCAGGCCGCCGCGCTGCAGTTCCCGCTGGGCTCCGCCGTCGTCTCCACGGTGGTGGCGGGCTGCGTCGACGGCGACGAATCGCGCAATGCCGCGCGCATGTTCGCGCACCCCATCGCGCCCGCATTCTGGAACGCCCTGCGCGAGCGCGGCCTCGTGGACTCACGGGCGTCGCTACCTTCGTGAGCTCCGGAATGACCGGCCGCATCGACAGCCATCAGCACTTCTGGCGCCTGGACCGCGCCGACTACGGCTGGCTCACGCGCGAACTCGGACCCATCTACCGCGACTTCCTGCCCGCCGATCTCGCACCGCACCTGGCCGACGCGAACGTGTCGGCGACGATTCTCGTCCAGGCGGCGCCGACGGTCGACGAGACGCGTTTCCTGCTGTCGTTGGCGCGCCAGCACGATTTCATCGCCGGCGTCGTCGGCTGGGTGGATTTCGAGAGTCCCACGGCGCCCGACACCATCGCGGAACTCGCAGCCGACCCGCGGCTCGTTGGCCTGCGCCCGATGATCCAGGGCATTCCCGACACCGAATGGATGCTGCGCGCAGACCTCGCGCCCGCGTTCGAGGCGATGGTCGATCACGACCTCGTGTTCGACGCGCTCGTGCTGCCGCGCCATCTCGACGCGCTGCGCGAGCTGACGTCGCGCCACCCCGACCTCGACATGGTGCTCGACCACGGCGCGAAGCCGCCGATCGTCGCGGGCGATCTCGCGGCCTGGAAGCGCGGCATCGCCGCGCTCGCCCGCGAGAGCCGGATGGCCTGCAAGCTGTCGGGTCTCGTCACCGAAGCCATGACCGCGGATCCCGCGGTACTCTCGGCGAGCGTCGAGCACCTGCTCGAGCACTTCGGCCCCCGGCGGCTCATGTGGGGCAGCGACTGGCCGGTGTGCGAGTGCGTGTGCAGCTACGCCGACTGGTGCCGGAGCACCGCGCAGCTGCTCGCCAGTCTCGAGCCCGACGAACGGCGATCCATCTATTCAGAAACGGCGCGAGTGAACTATGGCATCTAGACTCTCCGGCAAGACGACGATCGTAACGGCCGCAGGCTCCGGCATTGGCCGTGCGAGCGCGGAGGCGTTCGTGCGGGAAGGGGCGCGCGTATTGGCGGTCGACATCGACTCTGCCGCGCTGGCTTCGCTCGCGAGTTGTGAGGGTCACGTGGTGGACGTGCGGGATCCGGCCGCCGTGGCCGCGTTCGCGACGAAGGCCGGGAAGATAGACGCGCTGTTCAACTGCGCGGGCGTCGTTCCCGGCGGCACGATCCTGGACGGCGACTTCACGGCCTGGCACTCCGCGTTCGATCTCAACGTGCATGCGATGTACCACATGATCCGCGCCGTCCTGCCGGGCATGCTGGCGGCCAGGGCCGGGTCGATCATCAACATGTCCTCCGTGGCGAGCTCCGTCACGGGCGTTCCCAATCGTTGCGCCTACGGCACGACGAAGGCGGCCGTGATCGGTCTCACGAAGTCGGTGGCGGCCGACTTCGTCGCGCAGGGCGTGCGTTGCAATGCGATCTGTCCCGGCACCGTCGATACGCCGTCGCTGCAGGCGCGGCTGCGGGCGACCGGTGACTACGCGAAGGCGCGGACGGAGTTCGAAGCGCGGCAGCCGATGGGACGCCTCGGGACGCCGGAAGAGATCGCGGCGCTGGCGGCGTACCTGGCGAGCGACGAGTCAGCCTTCACGACCGGCCAGGTCCACGTCATCGACGGCGGCTGGATGATCTGAGCGCTTTCAGTCGTCGCGGCGTTGTCACATCATCCGCGGATCAGTACCGACGAGGGGTGTCCGATGAAGTGGTTGCCGATCCGCGCAGGCCTCGCCGCGCTCGCCATGTCCGGAGCTGTTCTCGCCGCGGAGGGATCGACCGCGAAGAAAGACGTGCTGTCGATCGCGGCGCGCGTCGCCGACTGGCAGCTCGCGCACATGGATGGCGAATACATCATCACCCACATGGCGCACGAAGCCCGCGAGCCGCGCAGCTGGCAGCAAGGCGCCTTCTGGGTGGGCATGACTCACTTTGCGGACATCGCGAAGGAACCGCGCTTCGCCCGGGCGATCCAGGACATGGGACGCCGGAACGAGTGGACGCCGGGTTCGCGCGTCACGCACGCCGACGACCACGTGATCGCGCAGGGCTACCTATGGGCCGCGCGGCACGGCGCCGGGCCGCAGGCGATCGCGCCGGTGCGCGCGACCTTCGACAAGATCTTGGCGAACCCGCCGGTGGTCCACCTGAGCTTCTACTTCGCGAAGAACTATGACGAAGTCCAGTGCCTCGAGCGCTGGTGCTGGTGCGACGCGGTGTTCATGTCGCCGCCCGCGTGGCTGGACCTCGCGAACCAGACCCGGAAAGACCAGTATCGCGACTACGCCATGGCCGAATTCTGGGCCGCCACCGATTTCCTCTACGACCCCGCGGAGAAGCTCTACTTCCGCGACAGCCGCTTCTTCGAACGGCGCGACGACCAGGGGCGCAAACTATTCTGGAGCCGGGGCAACGGCTGGGTGTTCTCGGGCATCGCGAACATGCTCGAGTTCCTGCCCGCCGATCACGCGGACCGCACGCGCCTCGAACGCCTGTTCAAGGAAATGGCCGGCCGCCTCAAGGAGCTGCAGAAGCCGGACGGCTACTGGGCGCCCTCCTTGCTGGGGCCGGAGAATTCCCCGGCGGAGACGAGCGGAACCGGGTTCTACGTGCACGGGCTCGCCTGGGGCATCAGGCAGGGATTGCTGGACGCGGCTACCTACCGCCCCGCCGTCGACAAGGGCTGGGCCGCGATGACGCGCGCGGTCGCGAAAGATGGCCGGCTGGGCTGGGTGCAGCAAGTGAGCGATCGCCCGGAAAGCGTGAACGAGGCGGACTCGCAGTTCTACGGCACGGGAGCCTTCCTGTTGGCCGCGAGCGCGGTCGCGAGGTTGCCTTGAGTCCGGGCTCAGATCGCGCCGGACTTGAGCTGCGTCACGGCGTGGTCGGCCGCGCGCGCGGTCAGGGCCATGTAGGTGAGCGACGGATTCTGCGTGGGCGACGACACCATGCAGCTTCCATCGGTCACGAAGACGTTCGGGACGGCGTGCAGCTGGTTGTGAGCGTTCAACACCGACGTTTTCGGGTCACGGCCCATGCGCGCCGTGCCCATTTCGTGGATCACGCTGCCGGGCGTCACCGGATGGTTGAATCCCTTCACGTCCTCGAGTTTCGCGGCGGTCATCATCTCGACCGCGTCGTCCATCATCTGCCGCGCCATGGCGCGTTCGTTGTCGCGGTAGGTCATCGAGACCTGGATCTTCGGCATGCCGAACGAGTCGGACTCGGCGGGTGAGAGCCACATGCGGTTGTCCCGGTACGGCAGAGTCTCGCCGTAACCTTCCATGTAGAGATTCCACTGACCCGGCCGCGTGATCTCGTTCTTGAACGCGGCGCCGAAGGCGGCGCCAT
>CADEED010000141.1 GCA_902826225.1 uncultured Pseudomonadota bacterium
GCGACGATGTTCGTGAGGCCAACGAGAATGGCCGCCGCGTAGAGCCCGTAGATGACCTGGGTGATGTTCTTGTTCGCCAGCTCTTGCGACGTGGTGTCAGTGGACATGCAGACTCTCCCGATTGATGTCGCGGCCATTATGCCGCCATCACCGCGGGGCGGTGGCATCACTGCGGCGGCGGCGCCGACTCGAGCGAGCCCGGTGGCTTCGGCGGCTCCGCGGGTTGTTCGGTCTCCGTCGTGGGCGCCGGCGCGGACTCGGCCTCGGGCGGCGGTGGCGCGACACCGTCGGGCCGCGTCACGAGCCTTGCCCGCTCACGAATGAACTGGCGCAGGGACTCGAGTTCGGCATCGCTGACCTCCGCGAACGCCGGCATGCCGCGAGTCTCGAGGCCGCCTCTCACGACCGTCGCGAACGCGGCAGCATTGATCACGCTCGGCAGCGTCCGCAGGTCGGGTGCATTACCCGCGGCGACCGCGCCGGCGCCGTGACAGCCCCGGCAGCGCGCGTACACCGCCTGACCTTGTTTGGCGATCGCCGGGTCTACCGCGACTTCCGGACCGTCGAGCGGCCGCGCCATCGTGGGCGACGGCGTCGGTGGCAACTGCGCCGAGCCGTCCAGCGTGAAGGCCAGCAGCCGGCGTGGATGCAGCTTGTAGTCCCAGTGAAACCGCGCCATCGGTGCGCCCGCGTTGCCGGGCACGCCGCTCGGCGGCCCGACCATGATCGCGATGTACTGCTGTTTGCCGACCGCGAAGGAGATCGGCGCGCCCAGCGCGGCGCTGGCCGCATAGAAGGACCACAACTTGCGGCCGCCGGCCGCGTCGTAGCCGTTGATGTAGCCATCCGCCTGTCCGTGGAACACGAGGTCGCCGCCGGTCACCAGCGAGCCGCCGTTGAACGGCCCGGGCGTCGGGATCTGCCACGCCACTCGCTGTTTGACCGGATCCCACGCGGTGAGGAAGCCGGAGCCGCCCTCGCCCGGCGAATCCACGTCTGCCTTGGGATCGCGCGGATTCTCGATCGTCGGTAGATAGACCAGGCCGGTACGCGGGCTGAACGACTGCGGCGAGACCCCGTGCGCGCCGGCGCCGCCCGGCAGCTCCGGGCCCTCCGCCGAAGGCGTCAGCGCCGGCTTGCCCGACGGATCCACGCGCGACGCCCAGTTCACGGTGGCGAACTTCTGCGCGGAGATGAACTTTCCCTGGACGCGATCGATGACGTAGAAGAATCCGTTCTTCGGCGCCTGCAGCAGCACTTTGCGCGGCGCGCCGTCGATCGCGAGCGTGGCCAGCGTGATGTCCGTCGCAGCGTCGTAGCCGCGCACGTTGTCCGGCGTCGTCTGGTAATGCCAGGCGTACGCGCCGGTGGTCGCGTCGAGCGCGACGATCGAGTTGAGATACGGGGGTGTCGTCGGCGCTCCGGGCGGTGCGTTGCCGACACCGAGGTACACGCGGTTCAGCTCGGGGTCGACCGTGATGGCGTTCCACACGCCGCCACCGGACGCGCCCTCGGGCACGGTGTGGAAACGCCAGACCTGCTGGCCGGTCAGCGCGTCGTACGCGGTGACGTAGCCGCGCACCCCGATGGTTTCGGCGCCGCCGAACCCGATGAACACCTTGCCGTTCATCACCCGCGGTGCGCCCGAGATGTAGCTCGTGTCGTCCGGCGGCAGCGTCGCCGCGGTCCAGACGACGGCGCCTTTCTTCGCGTCGAGCGCGACCAGCCGTCCGTCGTGCGTGCCCACGAACAACCGGCCCTGCGCGAACGCGAGGCCGCGCACTCCCCATCCTCTGCGCAATTTGGCGCCCGATTGTTTCACCGCCTCCGAGTCCCAGCGCCACAGCACCTTCCCGGTCTTCGCGTCGACCGCGTGCACGATGGAGTAGCCGGCGGCGACGTAGATGACGCCACCGACGGCGAGCGGGGTGACGCTGGCGCTCGAGACGTCGAGGTTCAACGCCCAGGCGAGACGCAAACGCGGGACGGTGTCGCGCTGGATGGCGTCGAGCGGGCTGAAGCGCGCTTCGCTGGCAGTGCGCCCGTAAGCGGGCCAGTCGCGCGGATCGGCGACGTCGGCGAGCAGAGGTTTGTCCTTGTCGGCGGCGCCGACGAGGGCCGCGTGCAGGACGAGCAGCGGCGCGAAGACTCGGGCGGAGATCATGCTCCGACTTCAACACGATCCGCGCGACGACTCAATCGTCGCGGCGCGGATGTCAGGTGGCGGCGGGAGCCGACTCCGGGAACAGCGGGGCCGCCGTGACACGGCCCTTGAAGTCCATCCACTGATGGTTCGCGTAGTCGTACAGCTTGCAAGTGCGCACCGTGGACCAGTAACGCTTCCAGTTGAGCACGTACACGCGCGCCAGTTGCGGCACGGCGGCCTTGAGCGCCTGCTGCGCTTCGCGCAGGCGATACAGCGGCACGCCCGTGTTCACGTGGTGAGCGCCGTGCTCGAGGATGTCGTGCAGGATCTGCCCCATGCGCTTCGGGACGACCACGTTCACGGTCGTGGTGATGAAGCCCAGGCGCTTCTGCCACTCGTCGCGCTTGTCGAACCAGGCCACTTCGGGATGCGTGTGCTGCACGTAGATCACGAAACCCATGATGCAGTTGAACGCGACGAACGGCAGGACGAAGCCGCCGAGCAGCGTCCAGGTGACGGAATGATTGTCGTACAGGGCCCAGAGCACGAGGGCGGTGATCCAGATGGCCGCGACGCCGAGGACGAGCGCGTTGTCCCACCAGAAGATCGCGCGGCGCACGCCGACGTGCTTCTTCGTGGGCAGGATCAGTTTCTTCCACCACATCTCGATGAGGTAGTAGAGGCCCTGGCCGAAGCCCGAGCGATAGATGCGTTCGAGGAAGCGGCGACCCTTCGATGCGTTCCGCCACTCTTCCGCCGACATCGGCACCCACACCTGGTCGCGACCCTTGAGGTTCGTGAAGCCATGGTGCGCGACGTTGTGGCCGACGTCCCAGAGCGAGAACGGCGTGAGCGATGGCAGGAAGGCGATGCGGCCGACCAGCTTGTTCAACCATGGGTACGGCGTGTAGCTGCCGTGGCAGGCGTCGTGACCGATGACGAACAGGCGCGCGATGGCGATGGACGCCGGCACGACGAACAGCGACTTCGCCCACCAGGAATCGAAGTAGCAGGCGCCAACGATGCACACGCCGAGGAAGGTCAGATCGAGCAGCAACCGCAGCACGGGCACGAGCGAGTCCCGGCGCAGATAATCCTGCATCGCGACGCGCACCGTCTTGCGGGCGTCGGAGCGGGCGGGGGGAGGCGTCGGAGTATCTGACATAGGCTGGCAAGCCTATACGATTCAAGCGCTTTGACCAATGTCTTCGCGGCCGAATTTGACCCAAGTCGCAGTCAGATCTGACGCGATCAGGCGGTCTTCGAGACCTTGAATCCGGGACCGGCTGTGCGACGCCCCGGCTCGATCGGACCCGCGGATTGCAACATTTTCACCGTTCCCCGAACTGAGTGGGAAATGGGGTCAGACCCCGTCTCCACCCCGGATCCAGACTTGCGAGTAGACCTTGTCGAGCGGCTGCTCGGTCGGATACTCGCGCGGCGACACTTCGCCGCGGTTCATGCGCGCGAAGTTCGGCACGGCGGTGAACGGAGCCCCGTCGGCCCACTTTCCCTTGAGCGTGACCACGCCTCCCAGCAGATCGCCGCGCCATTCCGCGCTCAACGGCGCACTGGACAAGGCGCGTTCGATATCCGGCTGGTCGGCGAGCTCGACGTTGTACATGAGCGGCCCGTAGCGCAGCGCCACCTTGCCGCGCGTCGCGGCGATGCGTCGATCCGCAACGATCCGCTGCGGCTTCAGCGGCAACTCGAATTCGATGCGGTCGCCCTTCTTCCATTTGCGCGTGATCACCGCGTAGCCCTTCTCCATCCTGGGCTCGGCTTTCTCACCGTTGACCCGCAGCTCGTCCAGGCCGCGCACGGTGGGCGTGGCCGTGTACAACGCGCTGGTGGCGCGATCGGGCACGCGCACCTTGACCGAGAAGGTCCGTGACTGCGCCGGGTTTACCGTGATCGCGACCGCGCCCTTCCAGGGATAGTCGGTCTCCTGGATCATCTCGACATCAGTGCCCGCAACCTGGCCGACGTTCACGCGGCTGCCGATGAAGAGGTTCACGTAGACGCCCAGCGCGTCCTTCACGTACGACCACGTCGGCACCATGAGCAGCGTGCGCGGGATGTTGCCCACGCAACAGGGACACACGTGCCACGCGGCGCGCTCGGTGTTCACGAGCGGATTCGTGTAGCAGAAGTTCCGGCCTTCCAGGTCCGTCGCGCCGAGCAGCGCGTTGTACATCGTCTCCTCGTAGAGATCCGCGTAGTGCGCGTCGTGGTATGCGAGGTTCATCTTGTAGTCGAAGAACACCAGCCCGCAGCTCGAGCAGGATTCGCAGTACGCCTCGTTGCCGAGGATGTAGTCGCCGCCGAATCCTTCCGCGGTGTCGCCGCTGCCGACGCCGCCGGTCACGTAGTACTTGCGGTTCACGATGTTGTCGGCGAGCGAACGCACGGCGCTTTGATAGTCGCGGTCGTGGGTCTCCGCCGCGATGTCCGCCATGCCCGAGTAGAAGTACACGGCGCGCACCGCGTGTCCGACGGCTTCGTACTGCTGCTGCGGCGGCAGGTGGCTCTGGTCGTATTCGGATCCGCCCTGGCGTGACTCGAGCAGGAAGCGTGCGAGCGCGATGTACGCATCACCCTGGCCGGCTCCCTCCATGTCATTCACGAAGCGTCCGAAGCGCACCAGCGCCTGCTCCATCTCCTGGTGACCGTCGAACCACACCTTCCTGCCGGGGCCGATATTGGCGACCCAGCAGTTCGCGAGCTTCTTCGCCGCGTCGTAGAGCCGCAGGTCCTTGCCCTGCGTCAGCGTGTAGTGGTTGATCGCGGACTCGATGAAATAGCCCGCGACGTAACCCTCGTGATCGCCGCGATTGCCGGGGTTCCAGCGCGTGGGCCACTTCGCGCGTTCCGCCAGCGTGTAGGCGGTCTGCAGGTAGCCATCCGGCTCCTGCGCTGCGAGCACGATCGGAATCCACCTCTCGAGCGTCGCGCGCATGCCGGCCTGCGCCGCCAGGATGTCCGCGTCACCTTGCGCGTCGACCATCAGCGCGAGGCACATCGACTCGATGGTCTGGTGGATCCAGGCGTTCGAGAACACGTAACCCTTGTGTTTGCCGTGGGGTTCGCCGCGCAGTGCCTTCGCCGCTTCGATGAAGTTGTCGAGGCCGCCCTCCCCGCCGCGCTCCTTGAGATCGGTGCGCTCGCAATAGCGCACGCAATGCGGAATCCAGTTCACGATGAGCGACCTGGCGCGCGCCTTCCACAGCGGACTTTGGATCGCGTACGGCGTCGTATAGACGACCTCGAGGCGATTCTTCGGCGGTGGCGGCTCCGCGCGCAGGCGCAGCGTCGACTTCGTGGTGAATCCGTCGCCGCGCGCGCTCAACTCGAGCTGGTAGTCGCCGGGAGCCGATACCCGCGCGGTCGTGACCGGCGCCGACGCATCGCCGAACGCCACCTCGCCCGGGCCGGAAACCTTGCGCCAGCGCGCGGCATCGCCCGGCTTGCGCTCGAGCCACGCGGCGCGTCCGAGTAGATAGCTGGCGGAGTCCAGCATCACGGTGCGATCCACCCCCGCTGCGACGACCGGCGCGAACTTCGGCAGGTCGCCGGTGCTCCACACGCGCCATTGCAGGATGCCGATGGATTTGTCGGGCGCGCCGGTCACCTCCAGCCGCAGCCGGCGCGTGATGACCGGCTCGAAGGCCGTGCGATTGAACACGTCCGGCTCGAGCCCGTAGCCACTGGGACTCCTGACGGGCACGAACTGCGATCCATCCCAGTACGACAGCCGGCACGACACCGGCAACGCGACGCCCCAGTGCCTGCCCCACCAGTACACTTCGATCGCGTCGGTCGAGATCGGGACGTTCCAGTCGTACTGCGCCCATTGCGTCCCTTTCTCCGGTGCCGTGCCGAACGCGAGCTGCGCGGGATCCGCCTGGCTGCCAGGGATGCGATCGCTGTTCAGCGCGCCGAGCCGAGTATCGGCGGCGACATACGAGGCGCTCGGCGTGGCGACGATGGCAAGGTTGCGCGGTGCCGGCGGCGCGGCGAGCGCGCCCGGTGCCATCGAGACCAGCGCGGCGCCGCCCGCCACGCCCAGGAACTCCCGGCGACTGACGCCGGCGGCATCGTTGTTCATGGCGGTCTCCCTGCCGAATCCGTATACGATACGACAATGAAAGCAGAAACACCGCTGTCAAAACCGACCTTCGTCCTCGCCCTTTTTCTCGTCAGCGCCTGCGCGTCCGCCGCGGACGTCGTGGCCGATCCGCCGAAGCATTGCGACGCCTGCGAGGGATGGAGCGCCACGCGCGAGCCGTTCGCGGTGTTCGGCAACACGTGGTTCGTCGGCGGCGGCTTGTCGTCCGTGCTCATCACCTCGACCGACGGCCACGTGCTCATCGACGGCGGCCTGCCGCAATCGGCGCCCGCGATCGCGGCGAACATCCGGAAGCTCGGGTTCCGGATCGAGGACGTGAAGCTGCTGCTGAACTCGCACACCCACTACGACCACGCCGGTGGCCTCGCCGCCCTGCAGCGCGCGAGTGGCGCGGCAGTCGCCGCGAGCCCGGCCGCGAAGCGCGCGCTCGAAAAAGGCGGCCCGACGCCGGATGACCCGCAATTCGCCTTCGGGCCCGTGCACAACGATTACGCCGCCGTGAGCCGCGTGCGCGCGGTGCGCGACGGCGAGACTGTGAACGTCGGCCCGATCTCGCTGAAGGCGCACTTCACGCCGGGCCACACGCCCGGGGGCACGAGCTGGACCTGGCGTTCGTGCGAAGGCGATCGCTGCCTCGACATGGTGTACGCGGACAGCCTGAACGCCGTGTCGGCACC
This sequence comes from uncultured Pseudomonadota bacterium, assembly GCA_902826225.1. Lineage (GTDB taxonomy): Bacteria > Pseudomonadota > Gammaproteobacteria > Steroidobacterales > Steroidobacteraceae > CADEED01. Next base: position 6,953 of record CADEED010000141.1, read on the forward strand.
GGGGTTCCGCTTCAGCGGCGACGGCACGCATGCCTCGCGCGTGCAGGAATTCCAGAAGTCGATGGACAAGGTGGCGGCGCTGCGCTGCGACATCCTGCTCGCGCCGCACCCGGAGTTGATCGACCTCGACGCGAAGCTCGCCGCACGCGCGCAGGATCCGACGGTGAATCCATTCGTCGATTCTTCCGCCTGCCGCAAGTACGCCGCGGCGGCACGCGGTCGTCTCGACAAGCGCTTGCTCGAGGAGCGGGCCACACCGTGAGCCGGCCGGCCGTTCGCCGCCTGGAGACGATCGGCCAGCGCGAGCTCGACGGCCTCTGCGACGTGCTCATCGACTGCGTGGAAGGTGGTGCATCGGTCACGTTCATGTGGCCGATGACGCGGGCGAAAGCGGAAAAGTTCTGGCGCGGCATCGCCGACAGCCTCGCCCGCGGCGAACGCGCGCTCATCGTCGCCGAGGACGAGCATGGCATCGTCGGTACCGCGCAGGCGGTCTGGGCGGGCTCCGAGAATCAACCCCATCGCGCGGACATCGCGAAAATGCTCGTGCACCGGCGCGCGCGACAGCGCGGTGTCGGCGCGGCCGTCCTTTCGGCCGCGGAGGACGCCGCGCGCGCGGCGGGCCGGACGCTGCTCGTGCTCGATACGGCGAGCGCGGAGGCGGAGCGGCTCTACGCGCGCGGCGGCTGGACGCGCGTGGGCGCGATCCCGAAGTACGCGCTGCTGCCCGACGGGCCCTACGTCGCGAGCGTGTTCTTCTACAAGGACCTCTCGACCCGTTAAGCTGCCCGCCCTCGTTCGAAGGGGCGCGAACATGAGAAGAAGAGACTTCATCGCAGGCGCGGGATCCGCGCTGGCATTCCTGCCGGCCGTCACGCG
>CADEED010000142.1 GCA_902826225.1 uncultured Pseudomonadota bacterium
CGAGCACGACCGGCAGCAGGTCCGGGTCCGGGAAGTAGCGATAGTCGTTCGCCTCCTCCTTCGACCGCATCGACCGCGTCTCGCCCTTGTCCGGGTCGTAGAGCCGCGTTTCCTGCACGACCTTGCCGCCGCTCTCGATCACGTCGATCTGGCGCGCCACTTCGAAGTTGATCGCCTTCTCGACGAACCGGAACGAGTTGATGTTCTTGATCTCGGCGCGAGTACCGAGCCCCGCGCCGGCCTTACGCACCGACACGTTCGCGTCGCAGCGGAAGGAGCCTTCCTGCATGTTGCCGTCGCAGATCTCGAGGTAACGCACGAGCGTGTGCACCTTCTTGAGATAGGCCACCGCCTCTTTCGCCGACCGCATGTCGGGCTCCGAGACGATCTCGATGAGCGGCGTGCCCGCGCGGTTGAGATCGATGCCCGACTGTTTCGGCAGGCCCTCGTGCAGCGATTTGCCCGCGTCCTCCTCGAGGTGCGCGCGCGTGATGCCGATGCGCTTCTTCGTGCCGTCGTCGAGCACGATGTCCATGTGGCCTTTCGCCACGATCGGCAGCTCGTACTGGCTGATCTGGTACCCCTTCGGGAGATCCGGGTAGAAGTAGTTCTTGCGCGCGAACACCGACTTCGGCGCGATCGACGCGCCGATGGCGAGGCCGAACTTCACGGCCATGCGCACCACTTCCCGGTTGAGCACCGGCAGCACGCCCGGATACGCGAGGTCGACGAGATCCGCCTGCGAGTTCGGCGCCGCGCCGTACGCCGTGGCGCTGCCCGAGAAAATCTTCGAGGAAGTCGAGAGCTGCGCGTGGACCTCGAGTCCGATCACGGTTTCCCAGCTCATGAGAGCTTCTCCGCCGCGAACGCGGCCGGGATCTTCGTGTGCCAGTCCGTTTCCTTCTGGTACGCGTGGGCGACGTTGAGCAACCGCGACTCGCCGAAGTGCGGTCCGCAGATCTGCATGCCGACCGGCAGGCCGCGCACGAAGCCGCACGGCACACTGATGCCGGGCACGCCCGCGAGATTCGCGCCGATCGTGTAGATGTCGTTGAGGTACATCTGGATCGGGTCGTCCGCCTTCGCGCCGATCGCGAACGCGACGTCGGGCGCCGTCGGCCCGATGAGCACGTCCACCTGCTCGAACGCGCGCCGGAAATCGGCGTTGATGAGCTGCCGCACGCGCTGCGCCTTGAGGTAATAGGCGTCGTAGTAACCGGCCGACAGCACGTACGTGCCCGTCATGATCCGGCGCTTCACTTCCGCGCCGAAACCCTCGCCGCGCGAGCGCTTGTAGAGATCCATCAGATCCTTCGGATCCCGGCAGCGGTGGCCGTAGCGCACGCCGTCGAAGCGCGCGAGGTTCGACGAACACTCGGCCGGCGCCACCACGTAGTAGGTGGGCACCGACAGCGGCAGCGCCGGTAGTTTGACGTCGACGAGCTTCGCGCCGAGCTTCTCGTAGACCTTCAGGGCGTCGCGGATCAGCTTCTCGACGTCGGCGTTGAGTCCGCCGCCGAAGAATTCGCTGATGAGGCCCACCTTGAGACCCGCGAGCGGCTTGTCCAGCTCGGCCATGTAGTTAGGCACGGGCACGTCGACGCTCGTGGAATCGCGCGGGTCGAAGCCCGCCATCGCGCCGAGAACCAGCGCGCAATCCTCGGCCGAGAGGCCGATCAACCCTCCCTGGTCGAGGCTCGAGGCGAACGCGATCATCCCGAATCGCGAGACGCGGCCGTAAGTCGGCTTGAGGCCGGTGACGCCGCACAGGGAGGCCGGCTGGCGGATCGAGCCGCCGGTATCGGTGGCCGTGGCGATGGGCGCGATGCGCGCGGCGACCGCCGCGGCGGAGCCGCCCGACGAACCTCCCGGCACCAACCCCAAATCCCAGGGATTCTTCACCGGGCCGTAAAAGCTGGTTTCGTTCGACGAACCCATGGCGAACTCGTCCATGTTCGTCTTGCCGAGCATCACCATGCCGGCCGCGCCGAGCTTCTCGACCACAGTGGCGTCATATGGCGACACGAAGTTGTCGAGCATGCGGGACCCGCAACTGGTCTTCACGCCGGCCGTGCAGAAGATGTCCTTGTGGGCCAGCGGCAGCCCGGTGAGCGGCCCCGCCTGCCCGCCCGCGATCGCGGCGTCGGCCGCCTTGGCCTGGGCGAGCGCCTGCTCGGCCGTCACCGTCACGAAGGCGTTGAGCTTCGGCTGCGCAGCGGCGACCCGCCCGAGCAGCGCCTGCGTGAGCTCCGTCACGGAAAACTCTTTGGCCCGGAGCTTCTTCGCGAGCTCCGACAGCGTGTACGTATGCATTTTCTTAGGGACTTTTACTCGATGACCTTCGGGACGAGATACAGCGCGGCTTCGACTTGCGGAGCATTGCGTTGGTAGAGCTCGTGTTGATCCCGTTCGGTCACGATGTCGGGCCGCATTCTCTGTGCGAGCCCCGGAAGCGGATGAGCCATGGGTTCGACGCCCGCCGTCGGCGCCGCGTCGAGCTGGCCGACGAGGTCCACGATCTTGGACAAGCTGTCCTGGTAGACGGGGATCTCCGCTTCGGTCAGCGAGAGGCGTGCGAGGTGCGCGATCGAGTCGATCTGGTCGCGGTTGAGACTCATCGGAAACTCAATCAAAAGGTGTGAAAAGTGTGCGCGGAATCATACCCGTTGCCTTGTGGGGCGTGCTGCAGATTGTTAAATTGCCGCCACTTTTTCGCGCTTCGCCTGGTTGCTTCATGTTTAAACGCCTGCGCGGCTATTTCTCGAGCGATCTGTCGATCGACTTGGGAACGGCCAATACCCTCATTTACGTCCGAGACAAGGGCATCGTGCTCAATGAGCCGTCCGTTGTCGCGGTGCAGGACGACCAGGGCGGTCGCGGCAAGGTCATCGTCGCGGTCGGCGCGGAGGCCAAGAACATGCTCGGCCGCACGCCGGGCCACATCAACGCGGTGCGGCCGATGAAGGACGGCGTCATCGCCGACTTCACCTACACCGAGAAGATGCTGCAGTACTTCATCGGCAAGGTGCACGGCAACCGCGTGCTCAAGCCCTCGCCCCGCGTGCTGGTGTGCGTGCCCATCGGCTCGACGCAGGTCGAACGCCGCGCCATCAAGGAGTCGGCCGAAGGCGCCGGCGCGCGCAGCGTGCAGATAGTTAGTGAGCCAATGGCGGCCGCGGTCGGCGCGGGCCTTCCCGTGAACGAGGCGCGCGGCTCGATGGTGCTCGACATCGGCGGCGGCACTTCGGAGGTCGCCGTGCTCTCGTTGAACGGCATCGTGTACGCGGCCAGCGCGCGCATCGGCGGCGACCGTTTCGACGAAGCCATCATGAACTACGTGCGCCGCAACTACGGCATCCTCATCGGTGAAGCCACCGCGGAGCGCATCAAGATCGAGATCGGCGCGGCGTATCCCGGACAGCAGGTGCGCGAACTCTCCGTGAAGGGTCGCAACCTCTCCGAAGGCGTGCCGCGCAGCTTCACGCTCAACTCCAACGAAATCCTCGAGGCGCTGCAGGAACCACTGCAGGGCATCGTCGGCGCCGTGAAGCAGGCGCTGGAACAGACTCCTCCCGAGCTCGGCGCCGACGTCGCCGAACGCGGCATCGTGCTCACGGGCGGCGGCGCCCTGCTGCGCGACATCGACAAACTACTCATGGAAGAGACGGGCCTGCCGGTGGTCATCGCCGAAGATCCGCTCACCTGCGTGGCGCGTGGCGGTGGTCGCATTCTCGAGCTGCAGGACGAGGTCGGGCCCGGGAGCTTTGGCCTTGAATAGCTTCGGGCTCGAATAGGCAGGTGGCCGTATTCGGCAGCGGCGGCGGCCGCAATCTCGGGGGGCGCGGCCCATCCTTCGGGTTTCGTTTCTTCTGTTACGCGGTCATCTCCGTCGTCCTCATGTTCTACGACAAGCGCGGCGGCTGGCTCGAGACCGCCCGCTACGGCCTGCAGGCGGCTATCTACCCGCTGCAGCTCGCAGTGAACTCCCCGTCGGCGGCGTGGCGCTGGACCCGGGAAAATTTCGCGACCCGTGAATCCCTGCAGCGCGAGGTCGATGCACTGCGCATGCAGCTGCGCGACCAGCAGCTCGTCACGATGCGCCAGGCGGCGTTGCAGGCGGAGAACGCAACGCTGCGCGGCCTCAACGCCACGCAGCCCGAAGTCATAGAAAAGCGTCTCGTCGGCGAAGTGGTGAACGTCGAGACGTCCTCGATGCGCCAGCGCGTCCTCGTCAATCGCGGCGGGAACTCCGGCGTTCATCCCGCACAGCCGGTGATCACCGGCGACGGAGTGCTCGGCCAGGTGCTGCGCATCGGGCCGTTCAGCTCCGAGATCATCCTGCTGACCGACTCCGAACACGCATTGCCGGTGCAGGTCCTGCGCTCCGGCGTCCGCACGATCGCGCTCGGCACCGGCCGCGGCACCTTGCTGGAGTTGCCGTACGTTCCGCAGAACTACGACGTGAAGGTCGGCGACCTGCTCGTCACCTCCGGCCTCGACCAGGTGTTCCCGTACGGCCTGCCCGTCGCGCGCGTCACCAGCGTCACGCGCGACCCCGCGGAGCCGCTCGCCAAGATCCAGGCGGCGACGCTCGCGCGCATCGACGCGGAACGCGAGGTGCTGTTCGTGTGGGCGCGCGCCAATCACCCCGCCTCGCCCGCCACGCCCGAAGCCCTCGCGGTGGAGGCGCCGCAGCAATGAACCGCGAGCCACGCTGGGCCGTCTTCTTCACCGTGCTGGTCGCGCTGGTCGCGCAGGCGCTGCCGCTGTGGCCATGGCTCGACAACGTGCGCCCGTCGTTCATCGCGCTCGTCATCATCTACTGGGGCATCTTCGCGCCGCACGCCGGCGGCATCTTCGCCGCCTGGCTCGCCGGTCTCGCGCTCGACGTCTTCAAGGGCGAGGTGCTCGGGCAGAACGCGCTCGCCGTCGCGCTCCTCGCGTACATCGCCATCAGTTTGCATCAGCGGTTGCGCAACCAGACGCTGGTGCAGCAGTCGCTGTTCGTGTTCGCGATGCTCACCTTCAACGAACTCGTCGTCTGGGCGATCGAAGGCTGGAGCGGCAAGGCCGTCAGCACGCAGTGGCGCTGGATCCAGCCGATGATCGGCGCGATGCTCTGGCCGTTCATCGCGTTGCTTCTCGGGCGCACGCATTCGCGTAGCTAGGCGGTCGCATGGGCACCGTCCGCATCAAGGATCACTGGGGCGAACAGCGGCTCTTCGAGCGCCGCGTGTTCGTCGCCGCGTTCATCATCGTGGGGCTCACCCTGCTGCTCGTCGGGCGCCTCGTCGTCCTGCAGGTGATGCGCTACGACTACTACGCCGAGCTCTCGCAGGGCAACCGCGTGCGCGTCGAACCGCTGCCCGCCCAGCGCGGCCTCATCCTCGATCGCAACGGGCAGGTGCTCGCCGAGAACCGGCCCGCGTTCCAGCTCGAACTCGTGCGCGAGCGCGTCCCCGACGTCGACTCCACGCTCGCGGGTCTCGTGAACATCGGCGTGCTGCCCGCGGAAGACATCGACGACACGCGCAAGCTGGTGCGCTCGCGGCGCAGTTTCGAGAGCGTGCCGATCCGTCTGCGTCTCACCGACGAGGAGATCGCACGTTTCGCCGTCAACCGCTTCAAATTCCCGGGCGTCGACATCGCGACGCGACTCACGCGCTTCTACCCGAACGGCGAGCACGCCGTGCACGCGCTCGGCTACGTGGCCGCGATCAGCGAAGCCGACGTCAAGAAGCTCGAGAAGGACAAGCAGCTCGCGAAATACGCGGGCACGACGCTGATCGGGAAGCTCGGCCTCGAGGCTTCGTACGAGCCGCAGCTGCACGGTGTCGATGGCTCGCGCCAGATCCTCGTGAACGCCGCGGGCCGCTCGGTGCAGCGCCAGGGCACGCTCACGCCGGAACTGCAGGAGATCAGGCCCGAACCCGGCCGCGATCTCATGACGAGCATCGATCTCCCGACGCAGCTGGTCGCCGAGCAAGGTCTCATCGGCCGGCGCGGCTCGGTGGTCGCGATCGATCCCGCCAATGGCGACGTCATCGTCCTCGCCTCGACGCCGGGCTTCGATCCCAATCCGTTCGGGCGCGGCCTCACGCGCGCCGAGTACGGCGCGCTGCGCGACAACATCGACATCCCGCTGCTCAATCGCGCCATCCGTGGCGAGTATCCCCCGGGCTCCACGGTGAAGCCCGCGATCGCCATCGTCGGCCTCGAGACCGGCGTGACGAACCCGCAGCGCACGAAGACCTGTCATGGCGCCTTCTCGCTGCCGGGATCGAGCCACCGGTTCCGCGACTGGCGCCCGGCGGGCCACGGCGTCGTCTCGATGGAGACCGCGATCGCGCAATCCTGCGACGTGTACTTCTACGAGCTCTCGAACATGATCGGCGTGGACCGCCTCGCCGGCTTTCTCGCGCACTTCGGATTCGGCGAAGTCACCGGCGTCGACATCGGCGGCGAACGCAAGGGCATCCTGCCGACGCCCGCGTGGAAGAAAGCGCGCTTCAAGAGCAACCCGTCGCTGCAGGTCTGGTTCCCCGGCGAAACCGTCATCTACGGCATCGGCCAGGGGTCGTTCATCGTGACGCCGATGCAGCTCGCGCACATGACGGCGACGCTGTCGTCGCGCGGCAAGAGTTACCAGCCGCGAATCGTGAGTGCGTACCGCGAACAGGGCACCGGCAAGATCGAGAAGATCCCGCCCAAGCTGCTCGAGAACGTGCCCGCGAAACCCGAGAGCTGGCAGACCGCCATCGACGGCATGATCCGCGTCATGACTCCTCCCGGCACGGGCTGGCGCAGCCAGGCCGGCGCGCAGTACCAGATCGCCGGCAAGACGGGCACCGCGCAGGTGTTCACCGTCGGCCAGAACCAGAATTACAAGCTCATGGAGGCGCAGCTCAACGAGCGCCTGCTCGATCACGGCTGGTTCGTCGCCTTCGCGCCGGCCGATGCCCCGAAGATCGCGGTCGCCGTGCTCATCGAGAACGGCAAGCACGGCACCGCCGCGGCGGTCATCGCGCGCCGCGTGCTCGACCAGTACATCCTGGGGCACACGACGACTCCGGAGATCCCGCCGCCCGTGAAGAAGCCAGACGGCAGCGCGGTCGTGCCCGATACACCCGGGGACGAATAGATGCCGCTCTACGAACCCATCGAAACCGGTTCGCGCAGCCAGCGCACGTTCAGCTTCGCGGCGCGCGTGCTCGGCGCGCTGCGCCTCGACGGCCCGCTGCTCGTGGGCCTCGGCCTCATCACCCTCTTCGGCCTCGTCGTTCTCTACAGCGCCTCGGGACAGAACTGGAATCGCGTCATCGATGGCGCGGTGCGCGCCGCGCTCGGCGGCGTCGCGATGTGCGCGCTCGCGCAGGTGAAGCCGAGCTTCCTGCGCCGCCTCGCGCCGTTCCTGTTCCTCATCGGCGTCATCCTGCTCGTCGTCGTCGACATCACCGGCTACATCGGCAAGGGCGCGCAGCGCTGGCTGGATCTCGGCTTCATCCGCTTCCAGCCCTCCGAGATCATGAAGCTCGCCGTGCCCATGACCTGCGCGTGGTGGCTGCACGACCGGCCGCTACCGCCCAGCTTCCCGACGCTCACGGTGCTCGCCGCCATCATCGGGGTGCCCACCGTGCTCACCATCCTGCAGCCCGACCTCGGCACGGGCGGCCTGATCCTCATTGGCGGCACCCTCGTCGTCGTCATGGCCGGCCTGCAGTTCCGCGTGATCTTCGCCATGGCCGCCGCCGGTGTCGCCGCCGCATGGCTCGGCTGGCAGTACTGGCTGCACGACTACCAGCG
>CADEED010000143.1 GCA_902826225.1 uncultured Pseudomonadota bacterium
TGTACTGCGTGAGCACGCGGCCGGTCGTCAGCAACAGCGGGAAGCGGCTCGACGTGCGTTCGCTCGTCGGCACGTACGCCGTGACGTAGAACTTGCCCTTGCCGCGCACGAACTGGCCGACGTGCATCGTCGGCGTGCCGTCCGGCGCGCGCTCGTTGCACGGCCACTGGATCGATCCCAGGCGGTCGAGCTTCTCGTAGCTCACCCCGGTGAACGTGGGCGTGAGCCGCGCGATTTCGTCCATGATCTCGGACGGATGCGAGTAGGCCATGGGATACCCGAGCGCATTCGACAGGTGCATCGTGACTTCCCAGTCCGCGAGACCGCCGAGCGGCTCCATGACCTTGCGCACGCGCGAGATGCGCCGCTCCGCGTTCGTGAACGTGCCGTCCTTCTCGAGGAACGACGAGCCGGGCAGGAACACGTGCGCGAACCTGGACGTCTCGTTCGGGAAGATGTCCTGGATGACGATGCACTCCATCGCCGACAACGCCGCGGTGACATGCGCGGTGTTCGGGTCGGACTGCGCGAAGTCCTCGCCCTGGATGTACAGACCGCGGAAAGAACCGTCGAGCGCGGCCTCGAACATGTTCGGGATGCGCAGGCCCGGCTCGCGGCCGAGCGGCACGTTCCACATCGATTCGAACAGCGCCCGCGTCGCATCGTCCGACACGTGGCGATAGCCCGAGAACTCGTGTGGAAACGAGCCCATGTCGCACGAGCCCTGCACGTTGTTCTGTCCGCGCAGCGGACTCACGCCGACGCCTTCGCGGCCGAGGTTGCCCGTGGCCATCGCGAGATTCGCGATGCCCATGACCATGGTGGTGCCCTGGCTGTGCTCGGTGACGCCGAGACCATAGTAGATGGCGCTGTTCGGTCCGCGCGCGTACAGGCGTGCCGCTGCGCGAATCTCCGCCGCGGGCACGCCGGTGATGGCCTCCATGGCTTCGGGCGAATTCTCGGGACTGGCAACGAAGTGCTTCCATTTCTCGTACGACTCTCTCTCGCAGCGCTCGGCGATGTAGTCGTCCTTCGTGAGTCCCTCGGCGACGACGACGTGCGCGAGCGCATTGATCACCGCGACGTTCGTCCCGGGCAGCAGGCGCAGGTGATGGTCCGCCTCGACGTGCGGCGAGCGTACGAGCCCGATCGCGCGCGGATCGACGACGATGAGCTTCGCGCCGGCGCGCAGGCGTCGCTTCATCTGCGAGGCGAACACCGGGTGCGCCTCCGTCGGGCTCGCCCCGATCACCATGATCACGTCCGCCTGTTGCACTGAGACGAACTCCTGCGTACCGGCGGATTCGCCGAGCGTGTGCTTCAGGCCATAACCCGTCGGCGAATGGCAGACGCGCGCGCAGGTGTCGACGTTGTTGGTGCCGAAAGCGGCGCGCACGAGTTTCTGCACCAGGAAGGTCTCTTCGTTCGTGCACCGCGACGACGTGATGCCGCCGATGGAGTCCTTGCCGTGTTTTTCCTGGATGCGGCGAAACTCCGACGCGGCGTGGTTCAGCGCCTCGTCCCAGCTCACCTCCCTCCAGTCGTCGGTGATGGACTTGCGGATCATCGGCTTCGTGACGCGATCCGCGTGCGTCGCATAGCCGTAGGCGAAACGGCCCTTCACACAGGCATGCCCCTGGTTCGCGCGGCCCGCGCGGTTCGGCGCCATGCGCGACACGACGCCGTCGGTGATCTCCGCGGTCAGCGAGCAGCCGACTCCGCAGTACGCGCACGTGGTGGTGACGGCCTGCTGCGGCAGGCCGGCCGTGAGCACAGATTTTTCCATGAGCGCACCCGTGGGACAGGCCTCGACGCAGGCACCGCAGGAGACGCACTCGGAGTCGAGGAAAGGCTGATCCTGCGAAGCCGACACCCGGGATTCCAGCCCGCGACCTTCGATCGTCAGCGCAAAGGTGCCCTGCTGCTCATCGCAGGCGCGCACGCACCGCGAGCAGACGATGCACAGGTCGTTGTCGAAGCGGAAGTACGGATTGCTGGCGTCGAGATCCTTGGGCGTCGCGACGTCGCGCGGGCGACCAGCGTAGCGCGAGCCGCCGAGGCCATGCGCCTGCGCCTGCGACTCGAGCTCGCAGCGGCTCGAATCAGGACAACTGCCGAGCGGATGCTCGGATAGATAGAGCTCGAGCACGCTGCGTCGCAATTTCGTCAGCGCTTCCGTCTGCGTGCGCACCTTCATGCCCGCCGCGACCTCGGTGGTGCACGAGGCCGGAAATCCCTTGCGCCCCTCGATCTCGACGAGGCAGACGCGGCACGAACCGAAGGCCTTCAGCGTGTCCGTGGCGCAGAGCTTGGGCACGTCCGCACCGGCCAGCGCGGCGGCGCGCATGATCGACGTGCCGGCGGGCACCGTGACGACCGCGCCATCGATGTCGAGCGTCACCTGCTCGCCCTGCACCGCGGGCGTCCCGAGATCGTGGTGTAGCAAGGAATGCATGCGATCAACTCCTCTCGAAGTCTTCGCGGAAGTGAGTCATTGCGCTTCTCACCGGAAACGGGGTCATGCCCCCCAGGCCGCACAGCGAGCCCTTCTCCATCGTGTCGCACAGCTCGTCGAGCAACGCGAGGTCCGCCGCGCGCGTGCCGTTCGCGGACTTCACGATACGATCGACGATCTCGACACCGCGCGTCGAGCCGAGCCGGCAGGGCGTGCACTTGCCGCAGGATTCGATCGCACAGAACTCGAGCGCGTACCGCGCCATCCGCGCCATGTCGACGCGGTCGTCGAACACGACGACGCCACCGTGTCCGAGCAGAGCGCCCCGCTGCGTCAACGCCTCGTAGTCGAGCGGCGTGTCGAATTGCGACTCCGGCAGGTAGGCGCCCAGCGGCCCCCCGATCTGGACCGCGCGCACGGGGCGACCCGTCGCGCTGCCGCCGCCGTAGCCGTACACCAGTTCGTTCACGGTGATCCCGAAGGCGCGCTCCACCAGGCCGCCGCGCTTCACGTTGCCGGCGAGTTGCAGCAGGATCGTGCCGCGCGACTTGCCCATGCCGAACTCGCGATAGAACGCCGCGCCGCGCGCCAGGATCACCGGCACCGTCGCGAGCGTCACCACGTTGTTGACCACCGTCGGCTGTCCGAACAACCCCTTGATCGCAGGCAAAGGCGGCCGCACGCGCACTTCGCCGCGCCGGCCCTCGAGGCTCTCCAGCATCGAGGTCTCTTCGCCGCAGATGTAGGCGCCCGCGCCCAATCGGACCGAGATGTCGAAGTCGCGGCCGCTGCCGCGCACATCGCGGCCGAGATGACCACGCGCCCGCGCCGCCTCGAGCGCCCGCGCGAGGGCACGCGCCGCGTGCGGATACTCGACGCGCAGATAGATGAATCCGCGGGTCGCACCGACCGCCAGCCCGGCGATCGTCATTCCCTCGATGAGCGAAAACGGATCTCCCTCCATGAGCATGCGGTCCGCGAAGGTACCGGAGTCGCCTTCGTCGGCATTGCAGGCGATGTACTTCTGCGGCGCCGATTGATCGTGCACCGTCTGCCACTTGATTCCCGTCGGGAACGCGGCGCCGCCACGGCCCCGCAGTCCGGACTCGCTGACGACGCGCACGATGTCGGCGGGTGCCATCGAGAGCGCCGCGTCGAGGCCGGCGTAGCCGCCCTGGGCGCGGTAGTCGTCGATGTCGGCCGGATCGACGATGCCGAGGCGCGCGCTCGTCAGGCGCTGCTGACTCTCGAGCCAGGCATGAGTCGTGATGTCGCCGAGGCGCTTCGGATGCGCCGCGCCGCTCAGCAGGCCGGCATCCAGCAGTTCGTGGACCTCAGGAGCCCCGCCGTCGATCGGCCCGTAGGCGACGCGGCCCGCCGGGGTCTCGACTTCGATCAGCGGCTCCAGCCAGTAGAGCCCGCGCGAACCGGTGCGAACGACTGAGATCGGAATACCGGAATGCCTTGCCGGAATCGCGGCGGCCACGGCATCCGCGCCGACCGACCGGGCGCTCGCATCCTGCGGCACGAAGATCCGGATCGCCACGCTCACGGCAGGTCCCCGAGCCGCGCGGGATCCACTCGTCCACGCAACTCGCCATCGACCATCATCGCCGGCGCGCAGGCGCAATTGCCGAGGCAGTACACCGCCTCGAGCGACACGGCACCGTCCGCGCGCGTCTGGCCGAAGTCGACGCCCAGCTTCTGGCGCACGGCGTCGGCGAGCGCGTCTCCGTTCATCGACTGGCACGCCTCGGCGCGACATACCTGCACGACGACCCGGCCCGGCGGCCGCTCGCGGAAGTGGTGATAGAACGAGATGACGCCATGCACTTCCGCGCGGGAGAGGTTCAAACCGTCCGCGATCAGCGGCACCGCCTCCGGTGGCACGCAACCCAGTTCGCCCTGCACGGCATGCAGGATTTCGAGCAGTGGGCCCGGTTCTTTCGCGTACGCCGCGAGCGCCGCGTCGACGGCCTGTGCGACGGCGTCGGGTCTCACGCCCGCCCTCGCACCGGTCGCACTCGCGACGAGTGGCAGTAGACGTTGCAGCCACCGGACCGCAGGAACGCGACCAGCGTGATTCCCGCCGATTCCGCGAGCTCCACGGCGAGCGTCGATGGCGCTCCGATCGCGGCGACGATCGGCGCACCTGCCATCATCGCCTTCTGCAGGAGTTCGAAGCTCGCGCGCCCCGAGAGCAGGACGATGCGACCGCTCCATGGCAACTCGCCCGCACGCAGCGCGGCGCCGACCAGCTTGTCCATCGCGTTGTGTCGACCGACGTCTTCGCGCGCCGTGACGAGCACACCGTCCGGCGTGAAGACGCCGACCGCATGCATGCCGCCCGTCTGCTGGAACCCGCTCTGCGCGGCACGCAGCCGGTCCGGCAAGGCGCGTAGCGTCGCTTCGCTCACGACCACATCGCTCGCGACCCGCCGCAGGCCGGCGCTCGCAGTGACCGCGTCGATGGATGCCTTGCCGCAGACGCCGCAACTCGACGTCGTGTAGAAATTCCGCGCGAGTTTCGAGTCGTCGAAAGCGAGCTCCGCCCGCACGGTGACGCGCACCACGTTGCCGGTCGGACCGCAGGGCCCGACCGCGACGACGTCGTGCGCCGTTTCGAGAATTCCCTCGCCATGGAGAAACCCGAGCGCAAGCTCGGAGTCGTGTCCCGGCGTGCGCATCGTGATCGAGAGGGGACGGCCGGTGCCGCCGTTCAGCGCATCGCCCTCGCGGATCAGCCGGATCTCGAGCGGCTCCTCGACCGCGATGGCATCGCGACGGCGGGCGTTGCCCGAGTCGCGTAACGCGTCGATCTCGACGTCCCGATGCTCCGGGCTGTTCATGCGCCCGAGTCTACACCCGGCAGACACGGCGGCCTCTTGCGCGCTGACGCGCGCGCTATTTCCGCGGAACCTTCCGCGCCAGCGCGGCATCCACGGTGTTGGACAACAACATGGCGATGGTCATCGGGCCGACGCCGCCGGGAACGGGCGTGATCCAGGATGCACGCTCGGCCGCCGGGGCGTACTCGACGTCGCCGCACAGCCTGCCGTCGGCGCCGCGATTGATGCCGACGTCGAAAACGATGGCTCCTTCACGGATCCATTCGCCGGGGATATACGCCGCCTTGCCCACCGCCGCGACGACCAGGTCCGCGCGCGCCACTTCGCCGCGCAGGTCCTTCGTGCCTGTGTGGCAGACCGTGACGGTCGAGCGCGCGAGCAGCAGCTCCAGCGCCATCGGACGTCCGACGATGTTCGAGGCGCCGACGACGCAGGCCCGTTGCCCGACGAGGTCGAGCTTGTACTCTTCCGCGAGCTTGATGACGCCCCAGGGCGTGCACGGTCGCAGGCCCGGACGTTTCTGCGCGAGCAAACCGGTGTTCGTCGGATGGAAACCGTCGACGTCCTTCGCCGGGTCGATCGTGTCCATGATCTCCGTGCTGTCGAGACCCTTCGGCAGCGGCAGCTGCAGCAGGATGCCGTCGACCGTGTCGTCGCGGTTCAGCGTGTCGATGAGATTCAACAACTCTTCGCGCGTGGTGGTCGTCGGAAGATCATGCGCGAACGAGGCGATGCCACACTCTTCGCACGCTTTGCGCTTGTTGCGTACGTAAACCGCGGAGGCCGGATCGTCGCCGACCTTGACCACGGCCAATCCCGGCGCGCGACCGAACTTCGCCATGAATCCGGCGGCTCTCGCGGCGGACTTCTGTCTTTGCTTCGCGGCGACGGCCTTGCCGTCCAGAACTTGTGCGGCCACGGATGCCTCGATCGATGGGGGCGCTATTTTAAACACGGAGGTGTACTTGCTGAGTGTCGTTCTTGCAGTGTCCGCGGCGGGAGGCGCCGCCGATCGCACGGGGCTTGCGCTGCTGGCCGCGAACCGGGAGGCGCTGGGCGCCGCCGAGGCCCCGTTCCGCCTGCTCAACGATCACGTGATCGTCGATGCGCGCCTGAACGGCAGAGGCCCGTACCCGCTGCTCGTCGACACCGGCGGGGCACGACATCGTGACGCCCGTGACGGCGCGCGCCCTCGGCCTCGATGCCGAAGGCAGCACAACCGGCGGCCGCGCGCTCGGCAGCCGCACGCTGTCGGAGGTGCGTCGCGAGCTCAAACTACTGCCCGTCGACCGGGGCGTGGTGTTCGGCTATCGGCGCGCGGGCAAATCCGCCGAAGCCAGCGTCGTTCCGCGCCACCTGATCCCGGAATGAAAACGGGGCGGTGTCACCGCCCCGTCCTCGTCTTTCATCGCGGCGAATCGACCGGCATCAATACCGGTAGTGGTCCGCCTTGTAAGGACCCGACTTCGACACGCCGATGTACTTGGCCTGCTGGTCAGTCAACGTGGTGAGCTGCGCATTCAGCGTCTTGAGCTGCAGGCGCGCCACCTTCTCGTCGAGGTGCTTCGGCAGCACGTACACGCCGAGCGGGTACTTCGCCGTCTGGGTGAACAGTTCGATCTGCGCGATGGTCTGGTTCGCGAAGCTCGAGCTCATCACGTAGCTCGGGTGGCCCGTGCCGCAGCCGAGATTCACGAGGCGGCCCTTGGCGAGCATGATGATTCGCTTGCCGTCGCCGAAGATCACGTGATCCACCTGCGGCTTGATCTCTTCCCACTGGTACTTCGAGAGCGACGCGACGTCGATCTCGTTGTCGAAGTGGCCGATGTTGCAGACGATCGCGTTGTGCTTCATCGCCTTCATGTGGTCGTGCGTGATCACGTGGAAGTTGCCCGTGGCCGTCACGAAGATGTCGGCCTTGTCTGCCGCGTACTCCATGGTCACCACGCGGTAGCCTTCCATCGCGGCCTGCAGCGCGTTGATCGGGTCGATCTCCGTGACCCACACCTGCGCCGACAGCGCGCGCAGCGCCTGGGCCGAGCCCTTGCCCACGTCGCCGTAACCGGCCACGACGGCGATCTTGCCGGCGACCATCACGTCGGTCGCGCGCTTGATGCCGTCGACCAGCGACTCGCGGCAGCCGTAGAGGTTGTCGAACTTGCTCTTGGTGACCGAGTCGTTGACGTTGATCGCGCGGAACAGCAGCGTGCCCTTGGCGCTCATTTCCTTCAGGCGGTGCACGCCGGTGGTGGTCTCCTCGGTCACGCCGATGATCTGCGCCGACTTGCGCGTGTACCAGGTCGGGTCCTTGGCGAGCTGCGCCTTGATGGCGGCGAACAGGCAGGTCTCTTCCTCGCTGGTCGGGTTGGCGAGCAGCGACGCATCCTTCTCGGCCTTCTGGCCCAGGTGCATCAGCAGCGTCGCGTCGCCGCCGTCGTCGAGGATCATGTTCGGGCCTT
>CADEED010000144.1 GCA_902826225.1 uncultured Pseudomonadota bacterium
TCGAAGGGTTGCTGCATCTCGCGCAACTCGGCGCGGTGGAGCTGCACAGCTGGGGTGCCGTGATGCCGAAGCCGACACACGCGGACCGCCTGACCTTCGATCTGGATCCGGGCGCGGATCTTCCCTATCCACCGCTGCGGGATGCGGCGCTGGCGATCCGCAAGCTGTTGCAGGAACACGGGCTCGAGACCTGGGTGAAGACGACGGGTGGCAAGGGGTTGCACGTCGTCGCGCCGCTGACCAAACCGTTGCCGGACTGGGACAAGGCCAAGGCGTTCGCGGTCAGCGTCACGAAGTACATGGAGAAGCTCGCGCCGACCCTGTTCACGTCGAAGACCGGCGAGAAGAACCGGAAGAGGAAGATCTTCGTCGACTACTTGCGCAACGGGTTCGGAGCTACGGCGGTCGCGGGGTTCTCGCCGCGCTGGCGCATTGGCGTCGGTGTCTCCACGCCGGTGTCGTGGGACGAAATCGATGACGACGTGCGCGGCGCGCACTTCAACATCCACAACGTGCCGGAACGCGTGAAGAAGCAGCGCAAGGATCCGTGGTCCGCCTACTGGAAGGCGACCCAGAAGATTTAGGGGATTGGCCCCAAACGGCCGTTTGGGGCCAATCCCCTACTTCAGTTCGTCGATGTCGCGCACGCCCTCGGCCCTGCGACCGCCACTTTTTCCACGCCGCGCCTCATCGGCGAGCCGGCTGTAGACCGCTTTCAGCTTGTCGAGGTCCTTCTCCTCGAGTTCCTCCAGATCGAGCAGCACATTGTGCGCACCCGGCGTCACGCGCAGCAGTTCGTCGAGCTTGATGTGCACTGCCTCTGCGTCGCGGTTCTGCGTGCTCTGGATGAGAAAGACCATGATGAAGGTCACGATGGTCGTGCCGGTGTTCACGACGAGCTGCCACGTATCGCTGAACCCGAATAGCGGGCCAGTGACCGCCCACACGACGATGATCGACAGCGCGAGTAAGAAGCTCACGGGATGCCCCGTGGCGTGCGCGGTGAACTTGGTAAAGCGCGTGAACCAGGAAGACGAACGTGCGGGTGTCATGACAGCCCCTCCTCGATAAATAAATCTGACCCCTTTTTCCGATAAATAGATCTGACCCCTTTACTTCTCGATGCGGTATTCCACGCCGGCGCGCGTTTCCTGGCTGCCGCGCTGCACTTTGACGCCGATGTCATCGGACAGCTTGTAACGGAGCGCGATCACTTCGCCCGGCTCGAACAGGCCCACCCCGTAGCTCAGGTACAGCCGCGGCGAGAGGTACTCGCCGATGGTGAGCGCCGAGCCGCCGATCATGTCGTTCTCCTCCACGCCCGCTTCGTCCAGCCCGAGCCGTTGTCCGATACGCTTCGCGACGAGACCCGCCGCACTTCCCTCGAGCGAGCGCGTCGCGGACGCCAGCGCGTCCTGCGAACTGCCGCTCGCGCTGCCCACGTCGTTGAGCGACTTCCCCGTGACGAGCAGCGACAACGCATCGGCTTCACCCACGTTCGGATCCGAGATGACCGTGATGATCGGCCGCTGCGCCGTGCCCGCGACCCGCAGTCCCGTCGACTGCTTCTCGCTGACGTCACGCATCGCGACGATCGCGAGCCGCGGGTTGTCGAGCGGCGATCCCGCAAACAGCAATCTCCCGTCCTTGATGGTCAGGTCCTGGCCATACGCCTTGTACGTGCCCGACACCTGCAGCGTGCCCGATCCGGACGTCGGCACACCCGGGGCCTCTCGAACCACGAGCTGCCCGCCGACGGTCGCATCGAGACCGTATCCCTCGATCTTGATGTCTTCCCCGAGCCTGACCGTGACATTCGCCGTGATCGGAAACGTGGCGGCGTCTTGCGCGCGATTCACTTCCTTGCCGTTGCGCACGACCACGACGTCCGGCGACACACCGGGCGCGGACGATTTCGGCAGCTTCTGCAGGTTGATCGCGGCGCGCGGGATCGACACCTCGCCGGTGAGCAGGTACTTCTTCGGTTCGCCGCTCAGCTTGAGGTCCGGCGTCAGGACCACGTCGGCCGAGGGGATGTCCGCGGCCTGAAAGTTCTGCCCGCGGATGATCGCGTCGATCTCGCCGCCCCCGCTCATGGTGCCGGCGAGCTCGAGGTGTCCCTTGCCCGAGGCGACGCTGGCCGCGAGCGAGAAGCCGCCATCGCGCTTCGCATCCGCTTCGACGCGTCCATCGCGCAGCTCGATGCCGAGCGCGCCCAGGTCGGCCTTCAGCCGGGTGGCGTCGATGTTGCCGGTGATCTCCGGCTTCGCCGTCGTGCCGCCGATGTCGATCCCGGCATTCAACTCGCCGTCGAGATTCTCGACGGTCGGCAGGAATGCGCCGAATGGCGCCAGCGTCGGCATGGCTGCGTCGATGCGGCCGCTGATGGCCGGCGCGGCGGCATTCAGGTCCGTGGCGCGCAGTGTCGCCTCGAGCTTTCCGCCGTGATCCAGCTTCGCCGTCAACTTCGCGCTCGCCTTCGTGCCCGCGAAGTCCGCCTGCATGTCGAGGTCTTCGTAGATCAGCAACGAGCCGCCATCGGCGAGCGGCGCGACAGCGTCGGCCGGTTCGCCCGGCACCAGCACGAGCCGCGCGAACGGTGAGGCGACGGCGAGATCGCCTATCCACTGGCCCTCGGCCCCGCGGCGCACGCGTCCGTGTCCCTGCACTTCGCCCTGGAGCTCGCCGCTGAGCGCGTCCGGCGCGATCGCGTTCGCCAGCTTGAGTGGCACGCGTTCGAACGAGTACCCGGCATCCAGCCCTCCCGCGCCTTCGAGCTTCATTGCCGAGCAAAGCACCATCGGCGCGTCTTCGAGGCAGGTCTGCGAGATCGAGAAGTTGCCTGCTTCGAAGACCACCTGCGAAGGTTCGCGCAACTTGAGATTCGCGATGTCGGCGGCCTTCAACTCCAGGTTCGACAACTCGCCGCTCCAGCCGCCCTTCTTCGTCATTCCCCCGGCAACTTCGACGACGCCGTCGAAGCGCTCGCTGTCCGCCGTCACCGTGGCGCGATGCTTCGCCTGGTTGCCCGCCGCATCCAGCGTGATCTGCCTGAAAGTCTGGCCCCCGGCGGTCACGTTCGTCGCCACGGCGACGATCTTCCCGTCCGGATCGAGGGGGCTCGCCACCGTCGCCTCGACGTGCACGGCGGCCGCACCATTCTCGCCCATGCCGAGACCCTTGCCGTCCGCCTCGCCGGCGATCACGAGCTTCGGCCACTCGCCCCTCACGGTGAACGTGCCGGTCAAACTACCGCGCGTGTCGGGCACCCAGTCGCCGAGGGACGCGATCGCGAGTTCCACGTTGGCGTCGACGCCGCTGCCGCCCCTGCTCTTCCCGACCATGGCGACACGGCTCTTGCCGGAGCTCACGCGCAGGTCGCCGCTCACGGTATCCGGCGCGGCGAAGTCGATGTCGCCCTCCCCCCTGATCGGCCGGGCCCGCAGCGTGCCGTCCAGACGGCCGATGCGCACGTTGCCGCGCGGACCGGCTTTCGCGAGCACGCCGCGGGTGGTCAGGGCGAGATTGATGCTGCCCTGCCACTCCGGCAGCAGCGCGCCGGGATTGAAGTCCTGCGCGTCGGCCGTGAGATCCCACGCGATCGGCGCGAACTCGACCGTGCCCGTGAGGCCGAAGTGGCCCGCCCGCTGTTGCAGGTCGACCTCGTGCAGCTCCGCGCGTTTGTCCGTGCCGGAGACGTCCAGCACGATGTGCGTGAGATCGCCGGGCGGTCCGGCGTCGATCTCGCCCTTGGCGACGTACTTCTCCGGCGTACCGTCGATGTGCAGCGCGCCGGCGCTGACGATCACGCGGCCGGCCATCGATTCGGGGATCACGACGTCCTTCCAGCGAGCATCGAGCACGCCGCGCAACGTGTGCCCGGCCGGCGTGATTCGGCCCTTCACGTCGAGCCGTCCTTCCACGTCGCCCGGCAGCAGCTCGAGTCGTTCGATCTCGAGGGCCTCGGCACTCCAGCGCGCGGCGATGCCGAGCTGCCTGACGCTGACCAACTGCTCGTCGCCCTTGACGACCCGTGCATCGCGCAATGCGAAGTCGTTCACCACGACTGCGAGCGGCGGCTCGACCCACAGCGGTTCGTCGGGCTCGTCCGGCTTCTCCTGCTCGGGCAGCGTGAGCACGAGACCCTCGACGCTCGCGCGGTCGATGCGCAGCACGCGCGAGAACAGCATGCGCAGCGTGGGATCCACGGTCATCCTCGCGATCCGGATCTTCGCCGTAGTGGGGTCGGCTGCGAAGCGGAAGTCGGTGACGACGAGCTCGCCGGCGATCGTGCCGTCGAGCGTGGCGTACTTCACTTGCGGTGCGAAGCGCGACGTCGCGAGTTCCGCGACCCAGCGAGCGCCGGACGTGGTGAACAGCAGCCACGACACGATGCCGAGCACGAGCAAGACGAGAAACAGCAGCGAGCCGCCGCTCCACAATGCGATTCTGAGCGCGAGGCGCGTGCGCCTTGGCGCGCCCTGCTCAGGCGCGTCCCCATTGGCTGGTAAATCAGGAAGGTCCGCATTCCCGCTCATATGTCGGGGCCCAGCTGGATGTGCACTTGCCAGCTCTGCTCCGTCGGCAGATCGGTCTGCACGGGGAAGCCGATGTCGAGGCGGATGGGACCGAGCGGCGAGCGCCAGCGCAAACCGACTCCCGCGCCGACGTTCAGGCTGAACTTGTCCGAGAACGCATCGCCGGCGTCGACGAACACGGCTGCGCCCCAGTCTTCGCTGAAGTAGTGCTCGTACTCACCGCTCGCGACCGCGAGGTACCGGCCCCCGATGATGATGTCGTTCGAATTGACCTCGCCGATCTCGTGGTAATCGTAGCCGCGGATCGAGCGGTCGCCACCGGCAAAGAACCGCAGATCCGGCGGCAGCGCGTCGAAGTTGTCCACGGTCATCGCGCCGACTTCGCCCCGCAGCTTGAAGCGCGACCTGTCGCCCTGCGGGATGAGCCAGGTGAGCCGGCCCCAGGTCTGCGCGAGGCTGGTATCCGAGACCACCGCATCGCTCGCCAGCCGCACCCCGAAGTCGAGCACGTAACCCTTGCGTGGCGCGAGCCGGTCGTTGAGGCGGCGGCGGCTCAGCGAGCCCTCCGCGAAGAGCAGTTTGGAGCTGCCGAACTCGAGATTGTCCTCGTCCTGGCCGAGTTCGAAATCGCCGACGAGATACCTCACGCCGATCGTCCGCTGGAAACCGTGCCAGCGTTTTTCGGAGCGGGACGCGGCGAGCTGAAAGTTGCGCGAACGGGAGACGTCGGTCGTCTCGTCTCGATACGCCGCGCCGAAATCGTACGAACGATCCTCGCGGCCGGGCCGCGGGATCTGGTAGTGGACTGAACCTTCCTGCAGGCGCTGTGAGTACTCGACCTCCACGCCCGCCTTGTGCCCCTTCTTGTTGAGCCAGCGTCGATCCGCGCCGACGCGCACACCGCCGCCGAAGTCCGTGCTGTAGTAGACCTCGCCCGAGTACACGGTGCGTTCGTCGCGGGTGAGCAGCACGTCGACGGGCACGCGGCCGTCCTTCTTTTCATCGAGCGCCGGCGCCACCGATACCATCGCGAAGTAGTCGGCATCCACGAGCCGCTGCTGCAGGTTCAGCACCTGTTCGGAATTGAACCAGGCATCCTCGCGCCAGGGCACGAAATCGCGCAGGAAGCCTTCCGGGAACGGCGCGTCTCCCGAGAAGCGCACGTCGCCGAACTTGTACCGCGGCCCGCTCTCCCAGGCGAGATCGACGTCGGCCGACTTTTCGTCGGGCTTCACCGTCACGCGCCGCCGCAGGAACTTCGCGTCGAGATATCCCGAACCTCTCAGCGAGGAATCGATGACGGACTTGCTGGCCTCGTAGGTCGCGTGGTCGAGCCGTTCGCCGACCTTGGGCGCGAAACCGGCGATGGCGCTCGCGACGCGACGCTGATTCTTGCCCTCGCCCTCGACCTCGACGCGCGCGCTGCGCACGGTCGCGGCCTCGCCGGGGTTGATCGTGATCTTCGCCTTCCAGCCGTTCTGCGCGTCGCCGGTCAGCTCTTTCGTGACCGTCGCGTCGTAGAAGCCGAAGGGTTCGAGCGCGAGCCTGACCTGCTCGTCGACCTGCCGGAATGCGGAGGCGACATCCGCGTGCCTGACATCACGCTTGCCGAAGCCACTGATCTTGAGTGTCTGCTCGACCGCGTCGCGCTGCTCCTCCTCGATACCGTCGATCTCGACGTCGACGCGCGCGCCCCACGCACACGTCACGGTCGTCGACAGGATGAATGTCCACCAGGCTGCGCGCACTCGCCTTCAGTTGATGAGGTTGAG
This sequence comes from uncultured Pseudomonadota bacterium, assembly GCA_902826225.1. Lineage (GTDB taxonomy): Bacteria > Pseudomonadota > Gammaproteobacteria > Steroidobacterales > Steroidobacteraceae > CADEED01. Next base: position 6,311 of record CADEED010000144.1, read on the forward strand.
GAACATGGTGACCACCAGAGCGAGTTGGAGAATGATCCCGCTGGTGCTGCCCAGGAATTTGAGCACAAGACTCTCCACCGAACGAAGCATTCCCGGAGAATGCGGCCTCGTGGCCGGATCGGCCGCAGGAAGATTCCTGCGCGGCGGGTCGGTGAATTGGTAGTCGCGAGTGGGATCGAACCACCGACCACCTCCATGTCAAGGAGGTGCTCTACCACTGAGCTACGCGACTACGGCGAGAGGGCGCGAAGCATACTGGACGATGTGGCCAGAATAAAGTGGGGTCGGCTGCTTTCCGCCCTCGAATCAGTGGCTTGCGAGGCATAATCGGCGCCCCGGGGTCAGACCCCGTTTCCTAGGAAATGGGGTCTGACCCCATTGCCTCGCGTGGAACCGGAAGTCCGAGTTCCTTTTGCTTCATCTTCTCGATCGCGTCGCGAATCCTGGCCGCCTCTTCGAACTCGAGATTGCGCGCGTGTTTGTACATCTGCGCCTCGAGCCGCTTGATCTCGCGCACGATCTGTTCCGGCGACAGCATGCGCAGATTCGGCGCCGCCTCCTCCGCCCCGCGCTTCTTCTTGCCCATCTTGTAGCCGAAGTCGGTGGGGTCGGCACGCGCCCCTTCCATCACGTCCATCACGTTCTTGCGGATCGTCTTCGGCGTCAGCCCGTGCTCGAGGTTGAACTTGAGCTGGATGTCCCGGCGCCGCGTCGTCTCGGCCATCGCGCGCTGCATCGACCCCGTGATCGTATCCGCGTACAGGATCACGCGGCCGTTCACGTTGCGCGCCGCGCGGCCCATCGTCTGGATCAGCGAGTTGTCCGACCGCAGGAAACCTTCCTTGTCCGCGTCGAGGATCGCGACGAGCGACACCTCGGGCATGTCGAGACCCTCGCGCAGCAGGTTGATGCCCACGAGCACGTCGAACTTGCCGAGCCGCAGGTCGCGGATGATCTCGACACGTTCCACCGTTTCGACGTCCGAGTGCAGGTAACGAACCTTCACGCCGTGCTCGTGCAGGTACTCGGTGAGATCCTCCGCCATTCGCTTCGTGAGCGTGGTGATCAGCACCCGCTCGTTGACCGCGACGCGCTTGTTGATCTCCGACAGCACGTCGTCGACCTGCGTCGCCACCGGCCGCACCTCGACTTCCGGATCGACGAGGTGCGTCGGACGCAGCAGCTGCTCCACCGTCTGCGCGGAATGCGCGCCTTCGTAGCGGCCAGGCGTGGCCGAGACGTAGATCATCTGCGGCGCGATCTGCTCCCATTCCTCGAACTTGAGCGGCCGGTTGTCGAGCGCGGACGGCAACCGGAAGCCGTATTCGACCAGCGTTTCCTTGCGCGAACGATCGCCCTTGAACATGGCGCCCAGCTGCGGAATCGTCTGGTGCGACTCGTCGATGACCCGCAGCGCATTGCCCGGCAGACAGTCGACC
>CADEED010000145.1 GCA_902826225.1 uncultured Pseudomonadota bacterium
CGTTGCTCGCGAACACGGCGGTGGGGCGCGTGGCGCGCGACAGCAGGCGGCGTGCCGCGGCGAGGCCGGACTCGAACGTGAATTCGCCGCGATCGACGAGCTGCAAATCCACGTCGAGACCATGCGCGCGCAGGGCCTGTGTGTACCCGAGATAGCGCTGCTCGGTCACCGGGTGACCGGCCGGGCCGTTGATGAATCCGATGCGCTCGTGCCCCAGCGCGATCAGGTACTCCGTCATCTCGCGCGCGGCCGCGGTGTCGTTCATGTACACGCAGGCGTACGCGTCGAGATCGAATGTCGGCGCGATGCGCACGAAGCGGATGCGATGTTTCTCCAGTTCGGCGAGCACTTCACGCGAATCCGACAGCGGCGGCGCGAGGACCACGCCGTCGAGGTGCGACTCCAGCACGAGTCCCGCGAGGTCGCGCACGCTCGACAGGTCGCGGCCCTCGCAGGGATGCACGAGCAGCCGATAGCCGCGCGTGTGGCAACGCTCGAGCGCGCCTTTCTGAAGGTCGACCATGTAGTTGGCGCTCGGGTTCTGGTAGATGAGCCCGATCAGGTTGGAGCTGCGGCCCGCGAGACTGCGCGCCGACAGACTCGGGTGGTAATTGAGCTCCTCGACTAGTTTGAGTACGCGCGCGCGGGTTTCGCTGCGCACGTTCGGTTCGCTGTTGAGAACCCGCGAGACCGTCTTGATCGAAACGCCGGCGGCCTTCGAAACGTCGTGAATGGTGATTCGACTCATGTCTCGCCCCCTGTATCGCGCCAAAATTGTCTGCGCTGTCAGACAGCGTTGTCAAACGGGTGCATTCTGTGCAATTCGCCGGGGCATCCCGCATTGACAGCGCTGTCGCCCGTAGAGCAATCTCGCACGCTTTCGGGCGCGATGCGGCAACATCCGACCGCGCGATCCTCGAGCGGCGCGTTCGGGCGGCCTCGTCGTGAGCGCCCCGAACCGACCGGCGCCCCGCGCCTGAAACTCAAATTCATGAAACATACCGTCCAGAAATTCGTCCTGTTCGGCGCCACCGGCGATCTCTCGCAGCGCATGGTGTGGCCATCGTTGTATCACCTGTGCCGCGAGAAGCTGGTGCCGCCGACGCTCACGTTCGTCGGCTCCGCGCGGCACGCGATGCCGAACGAGGAGTTCCGCAAGTTCGTCGAGGCCGCGCTGCGCAAGCACGTGGCGGCCGAGTACCTCAAGGAAGATGCACTGCAGGATCTGCTCACGCGCGTCACCTACGCGCCTTTCCAGGCGGGCGACGGCAGCGCCGCCGGCACCGAGGCCCTGCAGAAAGCGCTCGCGGGCAACAACAAGGTCCTCTACTTCATGGCGACATCGCCCAAGTTCTACGGTCCGACATGCCTGAGTCTCGCCGCCGCCGGGCTCGCCTGCGAGTACTGCCGCGTGATCCTCGAGAAGCCGATCGGCACCGATCTCGCATCCAGCTTCGAGATCAACGAGGCCGTGGGCCGCGTGTTCAACGAAGATCGGATTTTTCGCATCGATCACTACCTCGGCAAGGAAGCCGTACAGAACCTGCTCGCGCTGCGCTTCGCGAACTCGTTGTTCGAACCGCTGTGGAACGCCTCGGCCATCGACAACGTGCAGATCACCGTCGGTGAGACGGTCGGCCTCGAGGGCCGCACCGGCTACTACGACGAATCGGGCGCGCTGCGCGACATGGTCCAGAACCACATGCTGCAGCTCGTGGCGCTGGTCGCGATGGAGCCGCCGCACCTCTTCGAGCCGAACGAAGTGCGCAACGAGAAGACGAAAGTCATCCGCAGCCTGCGGCCGATCTCCGCGGCCACCGCGGCCGCGAACACCGTGCGTGGGCAGTACGCGGCGGGCAATTCCGGAGGCAACGCGGTGCCCGGATACAACCAGGAGCCCGGCGCGAAGGGCACGAGTGACACGGAGACCTTCGTCGCCGTGCGTGCCGAGATCGACAACTGGCGCTGGGCCGGCGTGCCGTTCTACCTGCGCACCGGCAAGCGCATGCAGTCGCGCCGCACGGATATCGCGATCCAGTTCAAGACCGTGCCGCACAACATCTTCGCGGCCGACGAGCCGACCCTGCAGGCCAACCGGCTGGTGATCCGGCTGCAGCCGCAGGAAAGCGTGACGCTGCAGATACTGAGCAAACAACCCGGCCTCGAGGGCGTGCGCCTGCGCGAGGTGCCGCTCGAGCTGTCTCTGCCGAAGGACGAGAGCGGCGGCCGCACGCGCATCGCATACGAACGCCTGCTGCTGGATGCGCTCAAGGGCAACACGACGCTGTTCGTGCGGCGTGACGAGGTCGAAGCGGCGTGGCACTGGATCGACGGCATCCAGACGAGCTGGAAGTCGACTCGGCAGACCGTGAAGCCGTATCCTGCCGGCACGTGGGGACCCACGGCCGCGATCGCGCTGACGGAGCGGCACGGCCACAGCTGGTACGAATAAATGAACCCGACCATCGTCGAGGTCACCGAACGCATACGCGGTCGTTCGGCCGCGTCCCGCGGCGAATACCGGGAGCGCACTCGCAAGCGCAAGCTCGTCGAGCCGGCGCGCGGCAAACTCGCCTGCGCCAATCTCGCGCACGTTCTCGCGGCGTCGGGCGAGGACAAGACGCGGCTGCAGACGCCGATCCCCAACATCGGCGTCGTCACGTCTTACAACGACATGTTGTCGGCGCACCAGCCGTTCGAAAGCTATCCGGAAGTCATCCGGGCGGCGGCGCGCATCGCTGGTGCCACCGCGCAGGTGGCGGGTGGCGTGCCCGCCATGTGCGACGGCGTCACGCAGGGCCGCGCCGGCATGGAGCTCTCGCTGTTCAGCCGCGACGTGATCGCGTTGGCGACGGCCGTCGCGTTGTCCCATGAAGCGTTCGACTCGTCCCTGTTGTTAGGCATCTGCGACAAGATCGTGCCCGGCCTGTTCATCGGCGCGGCGTCCTTCGGCCAGTTGCCGATCATCTTCGTGCCCGGCGGCCCGATGCCCACGGGCAGCATCGCGAACAAGCAGAAGGCTGAAGTCCGCCAGCGCTACGCGGAGGGGCTCGCGACGCGCGACGAGCTGCTCGCCGCCGAGATGAACTCGTACCACAACGCCGGCACCTGCACGTTCTACGGCACCGCCAACTCGAACCAGATGCTCATGGAGATCATGGGCCTGCACGTGCCGGGCGCGGCGTTCGTGAATCCGAACACGCCATTGCGGCACGCGCTGACCGTCGCCGCTGTCCAGCGCGCGGCGGCGACCACGGCGCTGGGCGCGGACTATCTGCCGTTCGTCGAGGTCATCGACGAGCGCTCGTTCGTGAACGCCATCGTGGGCCTCATGGCCACGGGCGGCTCGACGAATCACGTGATCCACCTCGTCGCGATGGCGCGCGCCTGCGGTCTCGTCATCACGTGGGAGGACATGGCCGACATCTCGCGCGTGACGCCATTGCTGGCGCGCGTGTATCCGAATGGCGAGGCGGACGTGAACCAGTTCCATGCCGCGGGCGGCATGGCGTTCGTGGTGCGCGAGCTGATCGGCGCCGGCCTCGCACACCCGGACGTGATGACGGTGTGGGGCGCCGGCCTGGCGGCGTACGCACGTGAACCGTTCCTCGACGGCGGCAAGCTCGTGTGGCGGGATGGCGCCACGAAATCACACGACGAGAAGATCCTGCGTCCCGCGTCGAACCCGTTCTCCGCGGACGGCGGCCTCAAGCTGCTGCGCGGCAACCTCGGCAAATCGGTCATCAAGACGAGCGCCGTCGATCCGAAGTACTGGGACATCACGGCGCCCGCGCGCGTGTTCGAGAGCCAGGAGTCGCTCGCGGCCGCGCTCAAGGCCGGCATCGAGGGCGACTTCATCGCCGTCGTGCGCGGGCAGGGTCCGCGCGCGAACGGCATGCCCGAGCTGCACAAGCTGATTCCCGCACTGTCGGGTCTCATGGCGAGGGGACGTCGCGTCGCGATCGTCACGGATGGCCGCATGTCGGGCGCGTCGGGCAAGGTGCCGTCGGCCATCCATCTCACGCCCGAAGCCGCGGCCGACGGCCCGATCTCGCGTTTGCGCGACGGCGACATCATCCGGCTCGACGCCGCCGCCGGCGTGCTCGAAGCGCAGGTCGATGCCGCGGCATTCGCGGGCCGCACGCCAGTGAAGCCGGAGCTTTCCGATGCGACTTACGGTGTCGGCCGCGAGTTGTTCACCCGTCTGCGTGAGGGCGCGACGCCGGCCGACGAGGGGGCGTCCATACTTTGAAACGGGCTGCGCCCGAAGACGGAGAACGCCGTCGAAGCGACGGCGTCCGTCAGATGGCGTGACACCAGTACATCTTAGTGATGTAGGGCATTCGCACGGTCGTCTGGCCGGCGAGCTCCGGCGTCGCGTCGATCAGCCCGCGAACTTCAGCGAGCAGCGATCGGCGCTCGGCCTCCGGCAACGCGGCGATGAAGCTGACGGACGCCGTTCGTTCGACGATGACGTGCTCGACGCTACCGGCATGGAAATGCGAAACGGACTTTTCCTGCAGCGGTCCGAAGCCTGTGGCGGGAAACGCTGCTCGCCATTCCCCATGGTCGTAGCGCGGCGCGTCGCCTTCGTGGCCGTCGACGAGCTGCGAAAGCCGGTCGACCCACGGCACCGTCCGATCCCGCACGTTCCAGGTGAGCCCGAGCACGCCGCCGGGCTTGTCGTTCAGGTGCCTAACCACTTTGCCATCAGGATCTCGTCGACGTAGTCCCGGTCGCTGGCGCGCTTGTACGCTCTCATGAGCACGCCCTCCTGCTCGAAGCCCAGCTTGCGGTAGAACGCGATGCCGCGCGGGTTGTCCGCCTCGACCATGAGTTCGACGCGCAGGATGCCTTCAGCGCGCATGCAGTCGAGCGCTTCCTCGATCATCGCGCGGGCGAAGCCCGATCCCTTGGCGGCCGGCGCGATCGCGAGCGTCTCCAGCGCGGCCGCGTGGCGCGCGCGACCGGCGTGGCGGGTCACTCGATAGAAGCCGCGGACACTTCCGTCGAGCGGCGCCACGAAGAAAGACCCGGTGGCCAGCAGTGCGTCGAAGACGGGCCGGAATCCGTCGAGCGGGACGGGATCGATGCCGAGGTACGGCACGACCTCGGCATGCATGTAGATCGCGTGAACCGCGCCGAGGTCGTCGGGCGCGGCCGGTCGGCGAATCATGCGCCGCGCAGGAGCTGCAAGAGTTCCGCTTCGCGTTCGGGCTTCAGGCCTGCCTTGAGAGTCTGAGCGTCGGACGGTCTGGCCGCCTGCCAGGCGAGGGTGTCGCGGATCGTGTCCTCCAGCGCGCGGAACTTGAGGCCCTTCGCGACGGCCCGGGCGCTGCTTCGCTGGCCGTAGCCGGCGTTGCCTTCGCGCGGCATCCACAGCGGCAATTGTGTTCCGCGCTTCAGATAACTCTCGACGACACCGTTGGCACGCAGGAAATCGACGGAAGCCCACGTGACCCGGGTGTCCGCGCCGGTGACTCTTCGGCTGGCGTCCAGTACGCCGCCTAGCGTATTGCTGCCCGGGGGAACGATCAGGTTGTAGGCGCCGCCATCCGGCTTCTCGACGACGGTGCGCACGAAGTCGGCGAGGTCACGCACGTCGATGTACTCCATCGGGTCCGCGGGGGTGCCTGGCGCGAGCATCTCGCCGCCTTTCGAGAACCGGAACGGCCAGTACGTGAAGCGATCCGTGAGATCGCCGGGCCCGGCTATGTAAGTGGGGCGGACGAACGTCGCGCGCGCGCCGTACACGTTGGTGAGGACATCCTCGCACGCCGACTTGAATGGACCGTAAGTCGCGGGATCAAATTCTTCCTTCTCGTCACCCGCGATCTTCGATCGCAGATACGCCTCGTCCGCGCCAGGGGTCGCGATGTCGGCGTAGACAGCGACGGTCGAGATGAAGATGTAATGCGGCACGCGCGGCTTCAGCAACTCTGCGGACTGGCGCACGACGCGCGGGTAATACCCCGAGTTGTCGATCACGGCGTCCCAGGAGCGATCGGCCAGGGCCTCGAGCTTGCCGTCGCGGTCGCCTAACAACTGTTCGATGCCGGGATGCGCCTCCGGGTCGCGCTTGCCGCGGTTGAACAGCGTGAGAGTGTGACCGCCAGCTGCCAGCGCCTTCACGAAGTGCGGCCCGATGAAGCCCGTGCCGCCGAGGATAAGCACCTTCTTCGGCTTCGCTTCCGCGGACAAGGGTCCAGCGGCGCCCGCCAGCGCGAGTGCCGCGGTGAGTTTCAGTGCGGAGCGACGGTCGAGCGTCATGAGGGGTTCCTTCGGAATGCGCGGTGCCCGCACCCGCATAATGCCGGTCACGGTTGACGGCAACAATCATGGGGATTGGCCCCAAACAAATGAAAAGTGCCGAGCCTGCCGCAGGCTCGGCACTTTTCATTTGTTTGGGGCCAATCCCCTGGCGCCCCTGGCGCAGTAGATCGTCCACGGTTCGCTCGCCGAATCCACGAAGTGCAGATCCCAATCGATGACGAAGCCGGCGGTCGTCAGCCGCTCCGCGAAGCCGTCGCGCGTCCAGTACACCGTGTGATAACCGTCATCCTCGACGTGCTCGCCAACGCGCATGGAGACGAGCAGCGCGCCGCCCGGCTTCAGCGCGTCCAGGATCTTGCGGAGGACCGGATCCGTCTGCCCGCGATCGACGTGGATCAACACGCACAGCGCGACGACGCCTTCGTAGGGTCCACCGAGCGCGTCCGTCACCACGTTCAACAGCTCGACCGGGTGGCCGCGCTCGGCCTGGATGTCGAGAAAAGCCTGGGCCGCATCGGTCCGCCGCACGGCCACGCCCAGGGTTTCCAGGTAGTCGGCGTCGCGCCCCGGACCGGAGCCCACCTCGAGGACTCGCGCGGGTCTCGGCAGCGTTTCCGCGAACCGCTGCAACACGGCGGCAATCTTCGGCGGCGGGTCGTTCACGCACAGCGCGTCGTAGGATCGCGCGGACTTTTCATACGACTCGACGTTGCGTCGGGTCCGTTCCAGGGACAGTTCGTCGATCGTCATGCGTGCCTCGCTGAGGTCAAGGAAACTTCGGTCGGCGACCGGACGGCTGTCGGTCAACTGCCTCATCGAAGTATCACCTTGATTATCCGGTGGCCCGCTGATGGGATACCATCGCCCGCTCACGGGGAAGAGGGCGAAAGAACAATGAAATCGCGCGCTGCCGTCGCCTGGAAAGCCGGGCAACCACTCGAAGTCGTCACCGTCGATCTCGCCGGCCCGAAAACGGGCGAAGTGCTCGTCGAGATCAAGGCGAGTGGCGTGTGTCACACCGATGAATTCACGCGCTCGGGCGGCGATCCGGAAGGACTGTTCCCCGTCATCTTCGGCCACGAGGGCGCGGGCGTCGTCGTCGACGTCGGCCCCGGCGTGAGCACGCTCAAGAAAGGCGACCACGTCATCCCGCTGTACACGCCGGAATGCCGCAACTGCAAATCGTGCACGTCGCAAAAGACGAACCTCTGCACCGCCATTCGTGCGACCCAGGGCCAGGGCGTGATGCCCGATGGCACGAGCCGCTTCTCGATCAACGGCGAGAAGGTGCACCACTACATGGGTTGCAGCACCTTTTCCAACTATACGGTGCTTCCGGAAATCGCGCTGGCCAAGGTCCGCGAAGACGCGCCGTTCGAGAAGATCTGCTACATCGGCTGCGGCGTCACCACCGGCATCGGCGCGGTCATCAACA
>CADEED010000146.1 GCA_902826225.1 uncultured Pseudomonadota bacterium
GGCCCTCCAGGCGCGGCGTGCGCGGGCGCGCAGCTGCCTCGATCTGCTGATCGTCGGCGCGGGGCCCGCAGGATTCGCGGCGGCGATCACGGCGAAGTCGCTGGGGCTTTCCTTCGAAGTCATCGAGCAGGACTCGCTCGGGGGCTGCGTCTTCCAGTACCCACGCGGGAAACTCGTCATGACCGCGCCCGCCGAGCTGCCGCTCGTCGGCAAGATCCAGTTCACCAGCACGACGAAAGAGGCGCTGCTCAAGTTCTGGCGCGACGTCGAACGACGGCTCGCGCTGAAGTTCAACTACCAGGAGCGCTGCGTCGCGATCGAATCGACGCCTTCGGGCGCCTTCAACGTGCGCAGTTCGAAGCGCGAGTACCGCGCGGCGAGCGTGCTCCTCGCCATCGGACGCCGCGGGACGCCGCGCAAGCTGGGCGTGCCGGGTGAAGACCTGCCGAAAGTGGTCTACCGGCTCATCGATCCCGAGCAGTATCGCGGAAAGCGCGTGCTCGTGGTCGGCGGCGGCGACAGCGCGCTCGAAGCGGCGGCGAGCATCGCGGAGTGCGGCGGAACTGCGATTCTTTCCTATCGGGGCGCGGCTTTCGGACGCGCGAAGGCGCGCAATCGCGAGCGCGTCCTGCAGGCGGAGCGTGCGGGCACGCTGCGCGTGATGCTCGAATCCCATCTGCGGCGCATCGAGCCCGACACGGTGACGCTCGACCAGGCGGGCCGCATCGAACGGCTGCCGAACGACGGCGTGATCATCAATGCCGGCGGCGAGCTGCCCGACGAATTCCTGAAACAGGTCGGCATCAATGTCGCGACCAAGTTCGGTACCGCATGAAGACGCTCATGTGCGCCCTGGCGATCGTGTCGGCTGCCGTGCCGGGCGCCGAGCCGCCGCGCGCCGAGGTGGCCGAAGAGGCGCGGCTCGCGGTCCGCACGCGGCAGTTCGCGCAGGCGCTCGCGTTGCTCGAGCGCGGCGCGGCCGCGGGAGATGTCGACGCCAGGTATCTGCTCGGGCTTTCGTTGTGGAACGGTGTCGCGGCGGCACCGGACAGGGATCGCGCGCGGGATCTGTTGCGGCAGGCCGCGGCGCGGGATCACGTTGCCGCGATGCACGCGCTCGCGGCGCTGCTGTCACAGGGCAACGCGGCGGAGCGGGGCGAGGCGCGGGACTGGGCAGGTCGCGCCACCGCCGCCGGCTACACGCCCGCCGTGCTCGCCCGCGGCACGCCGCTCATCGATGCGCGCGTCGCGCCGACGCTCGCGCCCGACCTGCGCTTCGCGATCGCGCGCTTCGCCGCGAGACGCGACGACGTGGAGATGCTGGCGGCCATCCGCGCGGGAGAATTCACGTCGCGCCGCGCCGACTTCGGTCGCACGCTCATTTTCGAAGCGGCCGGCTTCGGCGCGGCCAAAGCCGTGCGCTGGCTGCTGGGCGCGTCCGCGCAGGCCAACGTCACCGATGACTATGGAATCACTCCGCTCATGCTCGCGGCGGCGCAGCCGGATGGCGCGGCGACGCTCGAGCTGCTGGCCGCCGGCGCAAGTGTGAATGCGGCAGACCGCGCGGGACGCACGGCGCTGTTCGCCGCCGCGGCCGCGAATCGACCACAGCAGGTCGGCGCCTTGTTGCGCGCCGGCGCGCAGGTCGACCACGCGGACGCGCAGCGGCGCACCGCGAGCGACCTGGCCGCGCATCGCGATGCGGCCGCGGCTCTCGACGCCCTGCGCGCTGCCGGAGGTCACACGACGCGCGCCGTCACGGCCGCCCGTGGCGGTGGCATCGATGTCTCGCGGACCGGCGCGCTCTACCGCGGGTGGCCGGCCATGCACGTCGCGGCGAGCCGGGACGATGCCGCAGAGGTGCGACGAATCGCAGCCGCCGGTGCTCCGCTCGCCGCCCGGACACCGAAAGGCGAATCCGCGCTGCAGGTGGCGATCGAATCGCGCGCGCCCGCGGCCCTCGGTGCGCTGCTCGCGCTCGGCGCCGACCGTCGCGCAGCGGATGCCGACGGCCAGGATGCACTCGAACGCGTGATCCGCAGTGGCGATCCGCAACTGCTGGCGGCAGTGTGGCCCGAGGGCACGGCGCTCGACAATCGCGACGCCGCGCGCCTCCTCGCGGCGGCGGTGGAACGTGGTGACGACGCGACCGTACGATTCCTGTTCGCTCGGGGGGCGTCGGCCGCCGCAGCCGACGGTGCCGGCACGCGCCCGCTGGTGCGGGCGGCGCGCGCCGGCGACGCGGCCATGGTCAAACTACTGATCGATCGCGGCGCGGATGGCGCGGCTCTCGATGCGCGCGGCCGGTCGGCATTGTGGTACGCGGCGGGCGCCGCGCGGCCCGCGGCGGCGGAGGTGCTCGCCGGGCTGCATGTGCGCGGCGATGTGCCGGACCGCGACGGTGTCACGCCCCTGCTGGTCGCGGCGCGCGCCGGCTCGAGGTCTACGGTGGCGGCCATGCTCGACGCGGGTGCCGCAGCGGGCATGGCGGCGGGCAGCCGTGAACCGCCGCTGCGAGTGGCCGCGGAGCTCGGCCACGAGAGCGTGGTGGCGCTGCTGATCGCGCGCCACGCGGACATCGACGCCACCGACGCGTTCGGCGACACCGCGCTGATGGCCGCCGCGCGCGCCGGCAATCTCGCGATGTGCCAGCGCCTGCTCCAGGCCGGGGCGAATCCGCGGTTGCGCAATCGCGAGCGTGCGACGGCGGCGGACGTTGCCGAGGCGCGGGGCTTCAGCGCGCTGGCCGAACGTTTGCGCGGCTGAGTCGCGCGGGGGCTTGCAATCTGCAGCCGCATCGTCGCCAATGTCGGCCATGCGCGCGTCGCCTCGCGCGCGTCAGCGCGCCGACCAATGCTTCGCGCCGCTCGCGCGCCGCCATTCACACAGCCTGATCCTGGGCTCGTTGCCGGGACGCAGGTCGCTGCAGCTGCAGCAGTACTACGCGCATCCGCGCAACTCGTTCTGGCGGATCATCAGCCGCGTCTTCGGCGACGAAGACAAGCCGGCGTATCGGCAAAGGATCAGGATGCTCACCAGCAGGCACATCGCGCTGTGGGATGTCCTCGCCATGGCGGAACGCCCTGGCAGCCTCGATAGCTCCATCGTGCACGCCTCGGCCCGCGCGAACGATTTCGACGCGTTCTTCCGCGCGCACCCGCGCATCCGCCGCGTGTTCTTCAACGGCCACAAGGCCGAGGAGCTGTACCGGCGGTTCGTGCTGCCTGCGCTCGGACCCGCGCACGCGGGAATCTCCTACGCGACGTTGCCGTCGACGAGCGCCGCGCATGCGGGCATGCCGTTCTCCCGGAAGTTGGTCCGGTGGAGACAGATCGCCGAGCGGCAGCCCTGAAGGGGATGCTGTCAGGGCTGATAGACCCGCACGTAGTCGATCTCGAGGCGCACCGGAAAGTTCGTGTCGTCGACTCCCTGCGCTCCGCCCCAGTCACCGCCGACGGCGATGTTGAGAATCAGGAATTGCGGGCTGTCGAATGGCCACTCCGCGTTGCCGGAGTTGTCGTTGGAATACTGATAGTAGTAGCGATCGTCGACGCCGATCCGGATGCGCGACGCCGTCCAGTCGAGCTGGTAGCGGTGGAACTGGTTGCAGAGGTCCGGCAGCGTCACCTGGGCGCCGCGCTGGTTGCCGCGCACGTGGTTGTAGCCGTCGGTATGCACGGTGCCGTGCACGACGCCCTGGTCGTGGCCCACGTGTTCCATGATGTCGATCTCGCCGTCGCCCGGCCACGCCGTCTGCGGCGGAGAGGAGAGCATCCAGATCGCCGGCCAGCTGCCGCGACCGCAGGGTAGTTTTGCGCGGATCTCGAAGAAACCTAAGCGCCAGTCGCCCTTGCCGCGGGTCAGCAGCCGCGCCGAGGAGTAGCGCTGCCCGCTCCAGTCTCCGAGACCGAGAGTAGATAGATCTTCGCGCCGCGCGGTGATGACCAGCATGTCGTTCTCGACGCGCGAGTTCTCGGGCCGGGCGTTCGAGTAGTACTGCAATTCGTTGTTGTACCAGCCGGCGGAGTTGCGTTCGATGTCGTAGCTCCACTTCGTGGAGTCGGGCAACCCGGCGACGTCGAACTCGTCTGACCACACCACGCGATATCCCAACGGAATGCCGCCGGTTTCGGAGATGGCCGGCGTTCCGGGACCCGTCGACGGCGGAGGCTGCGGCTGAGAGACAGGGGGACTGCCGGATCCTTCACCTCCGCAAGCCGACGAGAAAATTGCCGCGATTACCGCTATCAGCGACAACCCGCGGGCTGAATTCGCAGAGGAAATGAAATTCAAGATTGGAGACTCCACTGGCGACATGCAGGACAAGAATCTTTTCATCGTGCGTGCGGGCGTTCACAGCCCGAAGCGCGCACCGGCGCCACTGAGGGCGAGGACACCGAGCAGGGCGAACAGGGCCGCAGAGATGCCGCGCACCCACTTGAGCGGCAACCGCCCCGCGAGCTTGTCGCCGACGATCACCGCCGGGACGTTCGCGATCATCATGCCGAGTGTCGTGCCGAGGATGACGTACACGGCCGGGTGGTGAGCCGCGAGCGCGATGGTGGCGAGCTGCGTCTTGTCGCCCATCTCGGCGAGGAAGAACGCCACCACGGTCGCGACGAACACGCCACCCCGCGGCACGCTGATCTCGTCGTCGAGGCGATCCGGGATCAGCGCCCACACGGCCATCGCGAGGAACGCCAGGCCTAACAACCAGCGCAGCACCTGTGGCGGCACCGCGGCCATGATCAACGCGCCCGCCGCGCCGGCGAGGGCGTGATTCAGCAAGGTGGCCACGAAGATGCCCGCTATGATCGGCCACGGGCGCCGGAAGCGGGTGGCGAGCAGGAAGGCGAGAAGCTGGGTCTTGTCGCCGATTTCGGCGAGGGCGACGAGTCCGGTCGAGAGCAGAAAGGCTTCCATCGATGTACCTGGCCGGAGAGACGAATGACCACGAGCGCTCCCCGGCCCGGCGGAGGCTTGTGGTCAAAGGTCTTGCCAAGAGATTCCCGCCCGCGCCATGACCGTTCGGTCAAGTGTGTTGGCACAGGCCTCTTCGCGAGCGAAGAGCGGCTACTCCCCAATGACGGGGCGCAGCCTACCAGAATTCCGATAGCCGCCCGGACGGCCAGCGGCTAATTTTCGCGGGCTGTCGATTTCGGCGCGGGCCGTTCGACCACTGGGCGAAAACCAGGAATCCAGGAGAAAGCCATGAAGCTGAGCTCGAAAATCGCCCCTTGCCTCTGGTTCGACACCCAGGCCGAGGAGGCCGCGCGCTACTACGTGGGCATCTTTCCGGACGCGAAGATCGACAAGATCGCGCGCTACGGCAAGGCCGGCTTCGAAGAGCACCGGAAAGCGGCCGGTACCGTGATGACGGTGCAGTTCGAGCTGGCCGGCCAGACCTTCACCGCGTTGAACGGCGGACCGCTCTTCAAGTTCAACGAGGCCGTTTCGTTGCAGATCTATGTGGATGACCAGAAGGAGCTCGACTACTTCTGGGACAGGCTGACCGCCGGCGGCGACCCGAAGGCGCAGGTATGTGGCTGGCTCAAGGACAAGTACGGCCTCTCGTGGCAGGTCGCACCCGGAAAGATGGTCGAGTGGTTCGGAGAGCCGAACGAGAAATCCGAACGCGCGATGACCGCCATGATGAAGATGAAGAAGCTCGACATCGCCGCACTCGAGCGCGCCTACGAGGGGCGCTAACTACCTTTGGACGCCGACTCCCTGCTCGATGCCATCCAGTGGCCGGCCATGGCGGTGACGCTCGTCGCCGCCTGGCTGGTCGCGTCGCGGGACAAGCGGCGACGCGCCATCGGCTTCTGGGTGTTCGTTTCGAGCAACCTGCTGTGGATCGTCTGGGCGTGGCACGCCGGGGCCTGGGCGCTGATCGCCCTGCAGCTGGGATTGTTCGCGCTGAACGTGCGCGGCGCCGCCAAGAACGAATAAACTCTCCGGATCGCAGGATCCTGGAGGGGGCTCATGAGCGGACGGCGCGAGTTTTTGCGTGGCTCATCCATTTTGCTCGCGCATGGCGCGCTGGGCGCAGTTGTCCAGGCGTTTGCCTCGGGGCCGCGCAAGCCGAGCTATCTCACCGGGCCCGAGCTCGCGACGCTGCGCGCACTCGTCGATACCATCCTGCCCGCCACGGACTCGCCGGCCGCATCCGCCGCCGACACCCATTACTTCATCGATGCCGCGTTGCCGGCATGCGGCTCGCCAGCCGCGCAGGCGACATTTCGCCGTGCGCTCGGGGAACTTGCCGGCTTCGAGAGTCTTTCGCCGGTCGAACAGATCGAAATCCTCTCGAAACGCGCGAATGCCGATCAACCGCTCGAGTACGACCAGTCGTTCTTCAGGATTCTCAAGGACTACGCACTCACCGGCTATTTCCTGAGCGAGATCGGGGCGACACAGGCGCTCGCCTACGAAAGTGTGCCGGGCGGCTACTGGGGTGACCTGCCGCTCGGACCGGAACAGAAAGCGTGGGCAATCTGATGGCCGCGACGCCGCCGGCCGAAGTGCGGAACTTCGACGCCATCGTCGTCGGCTCGGGCATATCGGGTGGCTGGGCCGCCAAGGAGCTCTGCGAGAAAGGATTGAAGACGCTCGTGCTCGAGCGGGGCCGGAACATTCGCCACGTCGTCGACTACCAGACGGCGCTTCGTGACCCGTGGCAGCTGCCTCACAACAATCGCAAGGCGACGAATACGGATCGCCAGAGGCAGCCCATCCAGTCGACGCTCTATCTGTACGACCAGTCGACGAAGCAGCATTTCGTCGACGACAGCCTGAATCCCTACGGCCAGGCTCAGCCATTCAACTGGTTCCGCGGCTACCAGGTCGGCGGACGCTCGCTCATGTGGGCGCGCCACGTGTTCCGTTACAGCGACCTCGACTTCGAAGCCAATGCGAGGGAGGGCGTGGCCATCGACTGGCCCATTCGCTATGCCGACATTGCTCGCTGGTACGAGTACGTGGAGAGCTTCATCGGCGCGAGCGGCGAGAATTCGGGGCTGCCCCAATTGCCCGCTCAGGTACTGCAGCCGCCGTTCGAGATGAACGCGCTCGAGAAGCACATCCGGGCGCACCTGGAGGCGGCATTCGAGGGCGAGCGCAAGCTCATCTGCAGCGCCACCGCGGTGCTGTCACGCGAACACAATGGACGCGGTCCGTGCCGGGGCCGCAATCAGTGCGCGCGCGGCTGCCCCTTCAGTGCGTATTTCTCGTCGAACGGCGTCACGTTGCCCGCGGCGGCGGCGACCGGAAATCTCACGCTGCGGGCGGATTCGATCGCCCATTCCCTGATCTTCGACGAGAAGAAGAATCGTGTGACCGGCGTGCGCGTGATCGACGCGGCCTCGAAGAAGATGACGGAGCATTTTGCGCGCGTCGTGTTCCTGTGCGCATCCACGCTCAATTCGACGGCGCTGCTCCTCAACTCGAAGTCGGCGCGTTTCCCGACCGGACTCGGCAACGATTCGGGCGAACTCGGCCACAATCTCATGGATCATCACAACGGCGGGGGCGCGACCGCGAACTACTCGGGCCTCCTGGACCGCTACTACCGCGGCAGGCGCTCGACGAGCATGTATATCCCGCACTTCCGCAACGGGGGAAAGCGCGAACCCGGCTTTACC
>CADEED010000147.1 GCA_902826225.1 uncultured Pseudomonadota bacterium
GCGCACCGGCGGCGGCGTGCAGACGTCGACGGGCTTCTCGCCGGTGTGCGCGAGGCGCGCGAGACGCGCAGCGCCCAGCGCGGGCCCGACTTCGGACGCATCGCGATAGACGAGCGGGCGCTTGAGCGCGGCGGCGAGCACCCCGCCCCACCACATCGAGCGCGCGCCACCGCCGATCACCGAGATCTGGTCGATCTTCGCACCGGCCTCGACGAGCGCGTCGAGACCGTCCGCGAACGCGAAGGCGACGCCTTCGAGCACCGCCTGGCCGATCGCAGCCGCGTCGGAATCGTGATTGAGGCCGAACAGCACGCCGCGGGCGGCGGGATCGTTGTGCGGAGTGCGTTCGCCGGAGAGATACGGGAGGAAAATCTCCGGGCCTTCGAGCGACGCGCGCTTCTCGACTTTCGCGAGCAGCTCCGCGGCGTCCTTCGTACCCGTGAGCTTCACCGCCCAGTCGATGCAACTCGCCGCCGAGAGCATGACGCTCATCTGGTGCCACAGTCCCGGCAGGCAGTGGCAGAACGCGTGCACGGCCCGCGCCGCGTTCGGCAGGAACTTCGGTGTCACGAGGAACAGCACGCCCGAGGTGCCCAACGAAAGGAATGCGTCGCCGGGCGATATGACGCCGATGCCCGCGGCGCCCGCGGCATTGTCACCGCCGCCGCCGGCGACCGGCACGGCGTTCATGCCCCAGTCCGCGGCGACTTCCGCGCGCAACGCGCCAGTCTTGTCCGAGCCTTCGACGAGGCGCGGCATGTGCGATTCGTCGAGACCCGTGGCCGCCAGCATCTGCGGCGACCAGCGGCGCTGCCCGACGTCGACCCACAGCGTGCCGGCGGCATCCGAGCAGTCGCTCGCCTTCTCGCCGGTCATGAGCAGCCGGATGTAATCCTTGGGCAGCAGCACGCAACGCGTGTCGGCGAATACCTTCGGTTCGTTCTCGCGCACCCACACGAGCTTCGGCGCCGTGAAGCCGGGCATCGCGATGTTGCCAGTGATTTCGCGCGACCGCGGTTCGGCCTGCTCGAGCGTGTGGCACTGGGCCTCGCTACGGCCGTCATTCCAGAGGATGGCGGGCCGGAGCGGCTTGTCCGCCGCGTTCAGCAGCGTCGCGCCGTGCATCTGCCCCGAGAGACCGACGGCTTTCACCGCGCGGCGCAACGGCGCCGGCAGCGTTTTCACGGCGGCATTCGTCGCCACCCACCAATCGGCCGGATTCTGCTCGGACCAGCCTGCCTGCGGTCGGGACACAGTGAGCGGCGCGGAAGCCTGCTCGACCACCGTGTTCTGGTCGTCGACGACGACCGCTTTGACACTGGACGTGCCGATATCGATGCCGAGAAACATCCCCCTCATCCCCCTCAGAAAACTGGCGGCGGTAACGCTACCAGAACCTGGCGGTCAACGGCAGCCCGCTTAACTCCGACCGCTGTTTCCGGGCACCCAGCGGCGGGCGGCAGCGCCGGGCGGCAGCGGGCAAAACGCCTCCACGCGATTCTCGGCCAGCCATCGGGCGCGCAGACAGCCGGGCGCGACATCCTCGAACGGGGACGCGCCGAAGTTTGCCGTGATCTCGACGACGTCCTCGAAGCGCGTTCGCTGGACGCGCCGGTCGGGCGTCAGCCATTCGAATGCGGTCAGCCGGCGCGTCGCGATCCGCGCGTGCAAAGGCTCGAAGAATCGGTGGAGCGCGGAGAACGTCGGGCGCCAATCGGCGAGCACCTTCCGGTCCATCGCCCAGATCGACGGCGTGCCCGACAGCAGCTCGATCAACTGCCGGGTCGACGCGATCGACGGGAATTTGTTCATCGGCAGGTCCCAGCGATCCGTGGCGACGACCACGTCATGGAACGCGGCGGCGTACAAGGGCACGCGATGGGCGGGGTCGTAGCGAGATGCGCGGAACGATTCGCTCGGCTCCATCGGCATGAAGAAGAAGCCCGGGCGGTCGGGCGGCCACCATTTCCCGTAGGACCCCTTGGGTTCCGCCCAGATCGCCGCGTTGCGCGTGCCGCCGGCACCGTGCACGAAGTCGACGAGCGGGAGACTCCAGGCCACGCCCTCTTCCGATCCGAGCACGATGCCGCGATCACGCACGGTCCGCAGACGCGCGAGCCGGTTCGCCCGGTCCTGGAACACGGTCATCGGATGTGCCGGCGACCAGTCGTCGTGCACTTCGCCGAAGGCATCGACGTCGAGGAAGTAACTGTTCGCCCCGCTGCGCAGCATGGTGTCGAGGCGCGTGGCAATCGGTTTGCGCGTGGGCTCGGCGAGTCGCATCGCCTCGGAGCTCAGCTCGCAACCTCGTCCCGCGAAACCCCTGCGCCGCTTTCCATCGCGGTCGACGATGCAGCCCTCGGGATAGATTCGGCCCGGCCAGCGCGACACGAAATCGCCGCCCTGCGGATCCTGCGCGTTGTTGAACGTGTCATAGGGACCCGTGAGAAACCCGGCGCGCTTGGCGGCGCCGACGAATTCGGGACCCGCCACGATCTGCACACCGTCGGGCTCCTGGTCGAACCCGATCCAGGCGCGCTTCACTCCGAGCGCGACGAGGTCGGCGACGAACTCCGGCTTTCGACCGTCGCCCCACGTGTACATGTGGATGGCGCCCGCGAGCTTCGCGACCTCCGGAAGCACCGCGATCTTCTGCGCGAGCGTCGGGAAATCGCCCGTGGCCTGCAGACGCGCCCGGTACTCGAGCGCGGGCGCGATCGGCGAGCCGTCGCCGAAGCCAATATCGATTTCGTGGGTGCGCTTGCCGTCGCGCGCCTGGAACTCGTGGTGCAGATCGGCTCCGATACGGCCCTGGCGATCGCGCAGGCAGAGCTCGCTGCGCAGATCCGAAGCGACGAAATAGGTCAGCGTCCGATCGCCGACGACATAGCTCCAGAACGGCATGTGCAGCGCGCCGCTCACCGGCGCGCAGTAGTCTTTCAGCCGAGCGCGCCAGGCCGCGTCGTCGGTCGGGACGAAGAGTCCGGCGCCCTCCGGAAGAATGAGCGCGTCGAGCGACGCACTGCCGGTGAACGGCCATTCGACGCGCGTGTCGGCTTGCGCAGTGAATCGCGCGAGCAATCGGGACCCGCTCGCTTCGAATTCGATCGAGAGCCCTCTCGCCGGCTCGCGCCACGCGACCCGGGTGGAGGACGACGCGATTTCCGTCATTTCGCGCGGCTCGCCGGGTGCGGAGATCGTGATCGGGGCTGCGACGCCATCGAGAGAAGCGGTCACGGCGAGCGTCCGCGGTTCGATCGACGCGCGCCAACCGTCGAGCCGCAATTCGATGGGCGATCCCTGGGCAGCACCCGCCGCGAGGAGCGCCGCCGCAAACACCCGTCTCAAGACGGGCCTTCGACCTGCCCGATGCGATCCGCCGACTGCCGCGCGAGCATCCACTGCGGGTACTCGTTCGGCAGCGCCGACGCGGCGCCGATCGCCTGCATCTGCTCGGGGGACAACACGAGTTCGGTGGCGGCGATGTTGTCGAGGAGCTGCTCCTGGTTCTTCGCGCCGATGATCACGGAGGTCACGTGGGGTTGTGCCCGCAGCCACGCGAGAGCGACTTGCGCCACCGACACGAGGTGGTCCGCGGCGATTGGCCGCAGGACGTCGAGAATCCGCCAGAGCCGCTCGCGGTCCACCGGCGGGAAATCGAGCGTTGCCCGACGCGCACCTTCGGGCTTCTCGTTCTCGCGGGAGTACTTGCCCGACAGGAATCCCCCGGCGAGTGGGCTCCACGGCAGGATCGCGAGCTTTTGATCCTGCGCGAGGGGCACGATCTCGCGTTCGATGTCGCGGCCCGCGAGCGAGTAATACATCTGCAGGCTCTCGAAGCGTGCGATGCGCTTGCGGTCCGAGATCCACAACGACTTCATGATCTCCCACGACGAGAGATTGCACAGCCCGAGGTAACGCACCTTGCCGGCGCGCACGCAGTCATCGAGCGCGTCGAGAGTCTCTTCGAGCGGCGTGAACGGATCGCGGCCGTGGATCTGGTACAGGTCGATGTGGTCGACCTGCAGACGCTTCAGGCTTGCGTCGATGTTCGCCATGATGTGGTAGCGCGAGAGGCCGATCTGGTTGTGCCCCTCGCCCATCCGCAACAACACCTTCGTCGCGAGGACATAGCTGTCCCGCGGACGTCCCAGCATCCTGAGCGCGTTGCCGGTGACGACTTCCGAACGGCCGTTCGAATAGAAATCGGCGGTGTCGATGAAATTGATGCCGCGATCGAACGCGACCTTGATGAGGTCGGTGACGCTTTCCTGGCTGACGCCCGCGACCGTGGCCCACATGCCTTCGCCACTGCCGAAGGTCATGGCGCCGAGACACATCTCGGAAACGATGAGGCCGGTGTTACCGAGTTTGCGATATCGCATGCATCCCCCACGCAAAGGTGAGCGGAGTATGCAAGAGCGCCCGGGGCACCGACAGTGCCCCGGGCGCGCGAGAATCAACGAACGATCAGTGCAGCGTCCAGACGATGCTGAGCGCCAGCGACGAAATGTCCGTGTTGGCCGTCGCGATGCCCGGCTGCGTGTGGTCGCCGAACTGGGTCATCGAATACTCGAGACGGACCAGCGCCGTATCGAGCTCGGTCTGTACGCCCACGCCGATCAGCGGCTCGAAGCCGTCGTCGTCGTAGGAGAAGCGGGTCAGGCCCGGCGGATCGACGCTCGTGTCGTCGTCGTAGGTGATCGCCTGCGTGCCCTTCCAGCCGTAGACGCCGGCGCGGCCATACACGCCGAACTTGGGCGTGACCCACCACGAACCCACGACGGAACCGACGAACGACTTCACGTCATAGTGAGTCTTCACGAACCGGTTCGGGAAAGTGTCGGGATCGACGTACAGCATCTGGTTGAACTGGCCGCCGTCGCTGTACGCGCCCTCGAACGCCAGCCACTTGTTGAGTGCCCAGCCACCGAACACGGTGTAATTGAAGCGCGAGGCGTCGATCTTCTCGGCGCCGAGCCCCAGAGTCGCGACGTCGGACTTCATGGATTCCTCACCAAGGCTGATGCCGAGTCGGAAGCCGCTGTACTCGTCCGCGAAGGCGGGGGAAGCCAGCGATCCCGCCAGCGTCAGAGCCCCGATGATCATTGCCTTGCGCATCTCGCCACTCCTCCTGGTTGACATATCGCGGAGGATAGCCGAAGGACGGGGGCCGAAAAACGTGCGCCCGTCACGTTTTACGGGGACTTCGTAAGGCTAATCCCTCACATTCCCAGGAGGCGCTCCGCCGCGGGCGCCAGGCCGGGGAGCCCGTTCTCGGGGCGGTCTAGATAGGACTAGGCGACGCTCGAATAGTCGTCGGTGCGTTCGAATAGATTGGCCTGCGGCAGCTCGCCGAGGTCCAGCTCCCGCCGTCCTTCGCCCGCCGCGTACAGGGGTGGCGTCACGGGCTTCTCGGGCGTGCCGTCATTGCTCCACAGGTCCGGGACGAGGGTCTTCATGGCTGCTACGGAACGGTGCGGGCGGCGCCGCGCAGGATTTGCTCGAGCGCCAGGATGTACTGCTCGCACACCTTCACGACATCGATCGGCCGCGGGTCGCGCGACGTCTGCACCACCGCGGTGAAGCTCAGGAATTCGTCCACGCTGCCGTAAGCCGCGGGCAGGATCGCGTAGTATTTTTCGACGACGCCGGGCAGCACCTCGACTTCCCAGCCAACGCCACCGAGTTCGTCGCCCATGAACAGCTCGCGCGAGTGCGCCGGCCGCGGGCCGAGCTTCGGGACGTCGGCCGGGTAGTTGAATCCGACGACGCGCGCCCGCGTGTCGAGGCCTTGCGCCTCGCGCTTGCGGATCTCGCGGGAGAGTTCCTCGAACAGCCGCGCAACGGGCGACTTCCTGAACTCCCGGGATTTCGGCTTCATGAACCGGTCGAACTCGCCGCCGTCCGGCGGCAGATCCTCGAGCGCCTTCCGCACGTGGCCGCCGAAGACGACGACGTTGCGAAAGCCCGCCATGCGGCGCGACGGATGATCTTTCACCACGCTGTAACCCTGGAACGCGGTGTCGAGTGCCGCGCGCGCATGCTGCAGAAAGGCCTTGGTGAGTTCGGACACGGCGGCGATTATGGACGTTGGCGGCGCGTGACGCTCGCGGTACGCTCGCGCGCATGAACACCCCTGCCACGGCGCTCACCGCCTCGCAATGCCGCGCCGGTCGCGCGCTGATCGAATGGACGCAACAGCATCTGTCACAGGCGGCGTCGATCGATCAGCAGACCATCGCCGATTTCGAGAAGCGCGTCCGTTCAGCCGATGAAACGACACGGCGGCGATTGCGCGCCGCGCTCGAAGCGGCCGGCGTCGTGTTCATCGCCGAAAATGGCGGCGGCGCGGGTGCGCGACTGAAGTTCAGCCGCGAGGAAGTGTGGGAGGTGAACCGCTGGGAGGACGAAGGCGGCATCACGGGCGAGGACGACATCCTGTGACGATGTCGCGCCGTCCGACAGCCGGTCGCCACTTCGCGGCCTAACATGCACCCATGAAGCCATTCCTGATCGCCGCCGCGATGCTGCTCGTCGCCTGCCGGAGTGCCCCGCCCATGGAAACCCCCGCGCCGTCAGTCGATCTGCAACGCTACATGGGCGACTGGTACGTCATCGGTGTCATCCCGACGCGCCTGGAGAAGGACGCGTACAACGCCGTCGAGTCCTATCGCCTGGATGAGGACGGCAGCATCGAAACGACATTCCGGTTTCGCAAGGGCGGGTTCGACGGGAAGGCCAAGGAACTGCACGCGCGCGGATTCGTCAAGGACCGTGCGACGAATTCCGTCTGGGGCATGCAGTTCATCTGGCCCATCAAGGCCGATTACCGGATCGCGTGGATCGCCGGCGACTACAGCCAGGTCGTGGTCGCGCGCGAGAAGCGCGACTACCTGTGGATCATGGCGCGCACCCCGCAGATTCCGGACGCGGACTACCGCGAACGCGTGGCCTTCGCGGTCGGTCTCGGCTACGACGCCGCGAAGATCGTGAAAGTGCCGCAGCGGCAGTAGCCGCTATCGGTGCAGGCCGGCCGCCTGCAGGATTGCCGGCACCTCGGCTTCCCATCCGATCGCCATGAAATGCACGCCGTGGCAGATGCCCTTGAGCTCGGCCATCTCGGAAATGTTCCGCGCCGCGAGTTCCATGCCGCGTTCGCGCGCCTGGCCCGCGCGTGCCGCCTCTTCCATCGCGATCAGCATGTCGGCCGGCACGGTGACGCCGGGCAGGTTCGCGATCAGCCACGGCCCGCTCTTCTCCGTCTTGAGCGGGATCACGCCCGCGAGGATCGCGACACCATCCGGTTTCACCGCGTCGACGAACCGCTTGAGCACGTCGCCGTGATACACGGCCTGCGTCTGCAGGAAGCGCGCGCCGGCGTCGATCTTGCGGCGCGTGTTCTCCACCTCGGCGGCGAAATTGATCGCACCCGGGTTCGCCGTCGCGCCGATGAACAGCGCCGGGGTGCCGTGCAACGAGTTGCCCGCATGGTCGTGGCCGTTGCGCAATGCCTCCGCCGCCGCGAGCAGCC
>CADEED010000148.1 GCA_902826225.1 uncultured Pseudomonadota bacterium
GTGTGTAGGATTTCGTGGGCGATCACCACAGTGTTGGTGCGCGTGAGTGAGCGGTCCGCGAAGGCATGGACGACCCCGACGAGACCCTTCTGCATGCCGACTGAATGCGGCACCGACTGCGTGAACTCGGGATCGTGCAGCAGGACAAAGACGCGGATCTGGGGTGGCGGCCGGCCCGTCGAGCGCGAGGCGCGGCGCGCATACAGGCGCATCTCCAGGCTCCACCACATGCGCGCGAAGACGCCCGCCTCACGCGCGAGCGGCGGCGGCGGTTCGGCGACGGGCGGATAGAGGTCTACGCGGACCGGGCGGGTGATCTCCACGCCGTAACGCCTGGCCTCGCGGTTCAGGAATTGGGTGATGTCGGCGATGCCGGTCTGGTCGAGGCCATCGATGTAGGAGGCGGTGGGCTCGTCACCGGCCGCGTTGATCGGAAAGACGCCGATCCACAATGTCTCGTCCCAGTCGGTGGTGCTGTAGCGGTCGTAGAAATTGGCCCATGCCGCCATGCCGAGCACGAACAGCAGGATCGCGATGCGAAGGTTGCGCCACATGGTCGCCTCAGGGCTGGAGCCGCGATGCCGACCACGGTCCGGCATCGAACTCATCGCCGTCGGTAGTTAGCGAACGGGTCCAGCGCGCTCGCTCGTGGACGCGGGCCGCGCCTTCCACCCACAACTCCACGGAATCGGCCCACAGGTGCAGGCCGCCCCAGAACGGGGGTCGCGGGATGTCGACGCCGGGCGGGTCGTTCACGTTGCCGGGCGTCGGGTGCGGTGCGCCGAACCGCTCGGCCGCCGCGCGCACCGCGGCGTTGAGTTGCTCGCGCGAGTGCAGGGGCTGGCTTTGCGCGCTCGCCCAGGCGCCGATGCGCCGTTGCCAGTTGCGCGAGGCGAAATACTCGTCGCTCTCCGACGCCGGCGCCTTGGCGACGACGCCTTCCACGCGGACCTGCCGGTGCGCGTGGTCCCAGTGGAAGACGAGCGCCGCGCGCGCGTTGACCGCGAGCTCCCGGCCCTTGCGCGAGTCGTAGTTCGTGACGAACGACACGTACCCCCGGACCACGTCCAGTTCCTTGCAGAGGACGATGCGCGCGGACGGCCGGCCATCCGCCGTGGCTGTCGCCAGCACCATCGCGTCGGGATTCGGCTGCTGCCGAGCGGCTCGCGCGGTTTCCAGCCAGGCATTGGCCAATGCCATCGGCTCGGTCGGCAGCGGATCGGGCAACAGGTCGTTGTAGAGCTCCATGGCCGCGTATGTTATCCGTGACGCGTTCGCCTTGCAGTCACGCGTTCCAGCCCGTAAAAGCTAGCTCGGCAGTCCACTTACAGGGTATTTCATGAGCTCGCTCGACGATCTGCGCCGCAGGATCAACGAACTCGACCGTCAGATCCTCGAACTCGTCGGCAAACGGCAGGAAACCAGCCGCGAGATCATCCAGGCGAAGCGGAAAACGGGTCATGCGACGCGCGATTTCACCCGCGAGCGCGAGGTGCTGCTGGCGGCCCGCGAGGCGGGCAAGCAGTGCGGAGTCTCGCCCGACGTCGCGGAGAACATCCTGCGGCTGCTGATCCGCTCCTCTCTAACTACCCAGGAGCAGGCGAGCGTGGTCGCGCAGGGCGCGGGATCCGGGCGCACCGCGCTGATCATCGGTGGCGCCGGCAAGATGGGCCGCTGGTTCGCGGAATTCATGGCGTCACAGGGCTTCACGGTGACCGTGGCCGATCCGGCCGGCGGTCCGGCCGGCATGCCGCACGTCGAGGACTGGAAGACGAGCCCGCTCAATCACGATTTCATCGTGATCGCCACGCCGCTCGGCACCACCGACAAGATCCTGCGCGAGCTCGCCATGCGCCGCCCGAAAGGCGTCATCTTCGACGTGGGATCGCTCAAGTCGCCGCTGCGCGCCGGGCTCAATGCCCTCAAGTCGCACGGCTGCCGGGTGACTTCCATACACCCGATGTTTGGGCCCGACACGGAGCTGCTGTCCGGCCGGCACGTCATATTCGTCGAGGCTGGTTCTCCCGACGCCACCGCGGCCGCGCGTGAGCTGTTCGCCTCGACGATGGTCGAGCAGGTCGTGATGTCGCTCGACGATCATGATCGCCTGATCGCGTACGTGCTCGGCCTCTCGCACGCGCTCAACATCGCGTTCTTCACCGCGCTCGCCGACAGTGGAGAGACGGCGCCGAAGCTCGCGAAACTGTCGTCGACCACCTTCGATTCCCAACTCGACGTGGCGACGCGGGTCGCGCAGGAGAGCCCGGAGCTGTACTTCGAGATCCAGAGCCTCAATGATTACGGCGCCGAGTCGCTCGAGGCGCTGTCGCAGGCGGTCGAGCGGCTGCGTTCGGCGGTGATCTCTCAGGACTTCGAGTCCTTCGCCGTGCTGATGCGCCGCGGCCGCGAGTACCTTGAAGACCGCAAGGCGGTCGCCGAGCGACGCGCCTGACGATGTCCGTGCGCGATCCCTACTCGGGCACGGAACAGGAGCTGCGCGAGCGACTGCGCGCGCTCACCGACGAGGTCCAGCGCAACGAGCTGCTGCTCAAGAAGACGCAGGAACGCGAAGTCGAACTGCTGCGCGCCCATTCGCTCGGCGAACTGTTCCATCGCGTGGTGTCGGGATTGCGGGATGCGTATGGACTGGATCTCGTCACGCTTTCCCTGTTCGATCCGCAGCACGAGCTGCGGCACCTCTCGGGCACTGAGAACCTCTCGAGCGCGGTCATCGAAGAAGTCCGCTTCGTCGACGCCGTGTCGCCTCTCGCGCCGTTGCTGGCGCAGTTCGATCGGCCGTGGCTCGGCCCTTACAACCCGGCGGATCACGACCTGCTCGTGCCGCCCACGCTCAAAAGCGGGAGCGTCGCTTTGATCCCGCTGCCACGCGACAATCGCGCCATCGGGGTCGTGGCCTTCGGCAGCCGCGACACGCAGCGTTTCACGGGCGATCTTGCCGCGGATTTCCTCGCCCACCTGGGCAAGGTCGTCGCGATCAGCCTCGAGAACGCGGTGAACCGCGCGCGGCTCGTGCGCAGCGGCGTCACGGATTTCCTCACGGGCTGGCACAACCGGCGCTATTTTCACAACCGGCTGCGCGAGGAGCTCGCGCGCGCCGAGCGCACGGAAAAGGCGCTGTCGTGTCTCATGATCGACATCGACCACTTCAAGGAGATCAACGATCGCTTCGGCCACCTGGCGGGGGACGAGGCGCTCAAGGAAGTGGCGCGACGCGCCGAGGGTGAGATCCGCGCGGGCGACACTGGCGCTCGCTTCGGCGGCGACGAGTTCGCAATCCTGCTCGCCGGGGCGGAAGCGACGAATGCGCTCAAGCTCGCGGAGCGTATCCATCATGCCGTCGGCACCACGCCGATCCGCGTGCACGGCGGCGCGCACGTGACCGTGACGCTTTCGCTCGGCGTCGCGACCGCGAAGCCGCAGCCGCGCTCCCATGACTACAAGGCGCTGGCGGAGCGGCTCATCGCCGAGGCCGACGCGGCGCTGTATCGCGCGAAGAGCGCGGGACGCAATCGCGTGGAGATTTCCACGCACGTCATCGGCTAAGGAAACGGCGGAAACGGGGTCCGGAAAAAGGGGTCAGATCTATTTTCGCCGCGAAAATAGATCTGACCCCTTTTTCCGCCCCCTTCACCGCGGACCTTCCAGCCGGCGCAGCAGCACGAGGAACACCGGCACGCCGAGCAGTGCCATGACCGCTCCGACGGGAAGTTGCCGCGGCGCGGCCGCGAGCCGCGCGACGAGATCGGCGCCTGCCAACAACGTGCCGCCCGCGAGTGCGGCCGCCGGCACCACGATGCGGTGAGTCGCCGTGCCGAACGCGAGACGCACGAGGTGCGGGATGACCATGCCGATGAAGCCGATAGTCCCGCCCTGGATCACCGCGCCGGCGGTCAATAGTCCCGCGAGCACGACGATCACGACGCGCCAGCGCACGAGGTCGAGGCCGAGCGCCTGCGCCGTGGTTTCCCCGGTCGCGAGCACGTCGAGCGGCCGCGCAATCAGCGCGACGGCCGCGGTGGCCAGCAGCGCGCCGCCGGCCATCGACCACGGGTGCGCCGCCCAGCCGAGGTCGCCCGCGAGCCAGAACATCATGCCGCGCAACTGGCCGTTGTCCGCGAGCACGAGAACGAGCGTCACGAGCGCGCCGCACGCGCTGGCGATGACGACGCCCGTGAGCAGCACGCGCACGGTGGCTCCCCCCCGCGCGAGCACCAGCACCAGCAGCGTCGACAGAATCGCGCCAGCGGCGGCCGAAGCCTGGACGAACCACAGCGAGGCGCTGAACAGAAGCGCGATCAATGCGCCGAGCGCGGATCCACCGGAGACGCCCAGCACGTAGGAATCCGCGAGTGGATTGCGGAACAACGCCTGGAGCAGCACGCCCGCGACGGCCAGCAACGCGCCAATGCCGAACGCTGACAACAGCCGCGGCAGGCGCAGATCCATAACGACGGTGCGTGCGGGCTCGTCAATCGCGCCGAGCAGCGCGGACAACGCAGGCCCGAAGCCGATGTCGGTCGATCCGGCCACGAGCCCGAGGCAGGCGACCACGGCGGCCAGCGCGACGAGGACGGCAAAGCGGATGGTGGCGGGCGGTCGCGAAAACACGCGGCATTGTCCCCAAAAGAGGGGAAGAAATGGCCGGAAGTTTGTCTCGTCGACCGCGCGCCTTGTTCGGCCGCGTGGCACCCGGTAAAACGTCCGGCATGAGCGACTGGATCGATGCGGAGGGATATCGAGCCAACGTCGGCATCGTCCTGATGCGCGACAACGGCGAGGTATTCCTCGGGCAGCGCACGGGCGGTCGCGGCTGGCAGTTTCCGCAAGGCGGCGTACAGCAGGGCGAGCCCGTCGAGGGCGCGCTCTTTCGCGAGCTGCACGAGGAGATCGGCCTGGATCGCGCGCAGGTGTCACTCGCCGGATCCACCGCGGACTGGCTGCACTACAAGCTCCCCAGGCGCTACGTGCGGCGGGGTCGTGGCCCGACGTGCATCGGCCAGAAGCAACGCTGGTTCCTGCTCAGGCTCGCGGTTCCCGAACCCGCGGTGACCTTCAGTTTCGCCCACACGAACGAGCCCGAGTTCGACGGCTGGCGGTGGGCAAACTACTGGGATCCCGTCCGCGAGGTCATCTATTTCAAGCGGCCGGTGTACGTGCGCATGCTCACCGAGCTCGCGTCGATCGCGTTCCCGCAGGGCGCGCCCGAGCATCCCGCGTGGTGGAACTCCGAGATCGTGGCGCATGCCGATGAGCAGGGCGGCTGAGGACTGAAGATGCCGGGGCTGCCGCCGAAACTCGTCGTCACGACCTACGCACCCACGCGTCGCTGGGTGACGATCGTCGTGCTCCTGCTGCTGGTCGCCGCCGGCGTCTACGGCATGTTCGAGTTCGGGCGGTACAGCGCCGGATTCGATTCACTCTCCGCCCTCAAACAGCGTTCGGCGTTGCGCTCCGAGATCGAAGCGCAGGAGAACACGATCGCCGACCTGCGTGCCAAGGTGGCGCAGCTCGAATCCTCGACGGTCGGCCAGACCCGGGAGCGGGAAGAGGTGCAGCGCACGATCGGAGACCTGCAGGCCCAGGTCGCCAAGGCAAACCAGGATCTGGCCTTTTTCCGGGGCATCGTCACCCAAAATGCGAACTCGGCCGAGGTAAAAATCCAGCAGGCGCGTATGGTGGCCACGGCCACGGCAAACAAGTTTCGAATCCGTGTCACGCTCGTCCAGCCGATGAAGCCGGATACGGTCGTGAGCGGCGTCGTCGTCTTGTCCATCGATGGCGAGGTCGACGGCAAGCCCGGGCGTGCGGATTTCGCGACACTCTCGGGCGGCAAGCGCCGTGATATAGCCTTCACGTTTCGTTATCTCGAGAACATCGAAGAGGAAATCACCGTGCCGCCCGGCATGAAACCCGAGCAGCTTCTGGTCGAAGTCCGATCGAACCGGCGCGGTGCCGCGCCGGTCCAACAGTCGTACGTCTGGAGTGTCGATCCGCAGTAGTGCGGCAGGAGCGGTGATGTTCGGACGACGCAAACAGAATTCCACGCGCATCGACACGCTGCTCGGCAAGACCGCCGTCATCATCGGCGATCTCGAATTCTCCGGCGGCCTGCATCTCGACGGGCGCGTGAACGGCAACGTGCGCAGCTCGGTGGAGGATGGTGGCGCGCTGTCCCTGAGCGAGACCGGTTACGTCGAGGGGCGGGTCGAGGTCACGGTCATCGTGTTGAACGGTACGGTCAACGGCGACGTGGTCGCCCGCGAGCGTCTCGTGCTCGGCGGCAAGGCGCGCGTGAACGGCAATGTGCACTACGGGGTCATTGAAATGGCGCCCGGCGCCGTCATAACGGGAAAACTCATCCCGCTGACGCAGGAAAGCGCGCCGAATCCGGCGGAATCGACACCCGAGAACGGGTCCGCGGTTGCGGCCGCAAAATCCGGCGCGTAGTGTTGACCCCATGACTGAAACGGCGACCGAAACCCTGACTTTCACCGATGCCGCCGCCCGCAAGGTCGGCGACCTCATCCGTGGCGAAGGCAACCCGAACCTCAAACTGCGCGTGTTCGTGCAGGGGGGAGGGTGCTCGGGGATGCAGTACGGGTTCGAATTCGACGAGGCCGAACAGGACGGCGACACCTGCGTCGAGAACCTGGGCGTGAAACTGCTCATCGATCCGATGAGCGTGCAATACCTGACTGGTGCGGAAATCGACTACCGCGAGGGTCTCGACGGCGCCCAGTTCGTGATCCGCAACCCGAACGCGCAGACGACCTGCGGCTGCGGTTCGTCGTTCTCGGCCTGACCGGCCGCAAAGAGACCTAGCGAACATCCGTGTCGCGTCGCGCATCGAAGTCCGTCCCGGACGTCCTTGCCGCAGTCGACCTCGGTTCCAACAGTTTCCACATGGTGGTCGCGCGTTACACGCACGGCCAGCTCGTCATCCTCGATCGCCTCCGTGAAATGGTCCGGCTCGGCGCCGGGCTCGAGGCCGACGGCCGGCTGAACAAGGACGTCGCCGCCCGCGCGCTGGCGTGCCTCGAGCGCTTCGGCCAGCGATTGAGCGACATGCGGCCCGATCACGTCCGCGTCGTCGGCACGAACGTCTTCCGGCGCGCGAAGCGCAAGGAGGCCTTCATCGAACGCGCGCGCGAGGCGATCGGCCATCCGATCGA
>CADEED010000149.1 GCA_902826225.1 uncultured Pseudomonadota bacterium
ACTCGTCGCAGACGAAAACCGACGGACCGGCGATCAGCTTGCGAACTTCGTGCTGACTCTTGCCGCAGAAGGAGCAGTACAACACCTTGCCGTCGTCGTGCCGTCCGCGAGTGTCCTCGGTCATCGTGGCTCCGTGTGGCGCTGCGGCCGCTCGTCCTTGTGGACGGCACCGCGAGCTTTGGGAATCTATATATCACGCCGTCTTCGGCAAACCCAAGGGGCGGACGGGCGGAACCCGTTGTTTACACGGGATTTGTCGAGAACTGCGAGCCGGCTCGCATACACCGGCAAGCCCGGGAACGGGCGAAAATCTTACGGATTTGCCGGAGTCGGAGCCGCCACGCGCTTGTCGAGTAACTTATCGACCAGACCATAAGCCACGGCTTCCGTCGGGCTCATGAAGTTGTCGCGTTCCGAATCGTTGCGGATCTTGTCCACGGACTGGCCCGTGTGGTGCGCCAGGATCTCGTTGAGTCGCTCGCGCACCTTGAGGATTTCCTGGGCCTGGATGTGGATGTCGCTCTGCTGGCCGGAGAAACCGCCCGACGGCTGGTGGATCATGGCGCGCGAGTTCGGCAGCATGAAACGCTTGCCCTTCGCGCCGCCCGCCAGCAGGACCGCGCCCATCGAGGCCGCCATGCCGACGCAAATGGTGCTCACGTCCGGCTTGATGAACTGCATGGTGTCGTAGATCGCGAGGCCCGCGCTCACCGACCCGCCGGGCGAATTGATGTACAGCGCGATGTCCTTCTCCGGATTCTCGGATTCGAGGAACAGCAGCTGTGCGACGATGACGTTCGCCATGTAGTCCTCGACGGGACCCACCGCGAAAACCACGCGCTCCTTCAGCAGGCGTGAGTAGATGTCGTAGGAACGTTCGCCGCGCGCGGTCTGCTCGACGACGATCGGTATCAAGTTCAGTCCGCGCTCATTCATCGAAATTCTCCTTAGCCGGTTTCAGGCGTCGGTCTGGCCGAACTTGGTGAGTTCGGAAAAGCTCGACGGCTTCTCGCTGACCTTGGCCTGGCCGAGCACCCAGTCGATTGCCTGCTGCTCGAGAACCTGGGCTTCGATTTGGCGCATCGAGTCGGCGTTTTGCAAGTAGGCCCGTCGCACTTCCTCGGGGTTTGAATACGAGGCGGCGAGATCGTTCAACTTTTCCTGCACGGATTCGCGGCTCACCTTGAGGTTCGCGGAACGCACGAGCTCGCTCATGAGCAGGCTCAGCGCCACACGTCGCTTCGCGGGCTGTTCGAAGGGCTCGCGGGGCGGCAGCTGCTTGGCATCGCGCACGCCGGCACGACGCAGCATTTCGAGCTGCAACTCCTGGATCTGCTCTTCGACGAGCTGACGCGGCAATTCCAACGGGTTCTTCTCGTAGAGCTGATCGAGTACCTGCGTGCGCAGCCGCAGACGAACCGCCTCGCCGAGTTCGCGTTCCATGTTGGAACGCACTTCCGCCCGCAGGCCATCGAGATTGCCGTCGACGATGCCGAAGCTCTTCGCGAACTCTTCGTCGAGCGGCGACGGCTTCTGCTCCTCGACCCTGGACACCTTCACGCTGAAAGCCGCCGTTTTGCCGGCCAGCTTGCCGTTGGCGTGATCGGCGGCGAACGTCGCGTTGAACTCGCGCGAGTCGCCGGCGACGGTCCCCACGAGTGCATCTTCGAATTCTTTCATGACGCGACCCGCGCCGATGATGATCGGCACCGCGGCGCCCGAGCCGCCGTCGAACGGAATGCCGTCGATGGTGCCGGTGAAGTCGACGGTGACACGATCTTCCGCTGCAGCGCCGCGCGTGACTTCATTGAAGACCGGGCGCTGCTTGCGCAGCGTAGCCAGCATGGCGTCCACGTCCGGGTCGCTGACGCCGGCGACCGGCTTTTCGATCGCCAATTCCGTGACCGGCGCGAGGCGGACTTCGGGGAGCACCTCGAATACCGCCGCGTACTTGATGTCGGCGCCGGGGCTCATCGCGATCGGCTCGATGCGCGGCCCCCCCGCGGGATTCAGCTTCTCGCGCTGAACCGCCTCGGAGAAGGAAGCGCGCATGAGGTCGTTGATGACCTCGCTCTGCACCTGCTCGCCGTACTGCTGGCGAATGACGGCGATCGGCGCCTTGCCAGGTCGGAAGCCCTTGAGCCGCGCGGTACGAGAAATCCGGTTGAGCCGCTGCGTGACTTCGCCGTCGACTTGCGACGCGGGGATCGCCACTTCCAGACGGCGCTCCAAACCGCCGGTGGCGGTCAATGAAACCTGCATGTCAATTCCTCAAAGATCGTTGTGTCACGCCTGCGCGTTGGCGATTGGTGCGAAAGGAGAGACTCGAACTCTCACGGGTTTCCCCGCTGGAACCTAAATCCAGTGCGTCTACCAGTTCCGCCACTTTCGCCCGCCCCATCAGCCATTCTGGGCCGCGCGCGAGGGGCGCGGATTATACGGCGGCGAGGCGGCGCTGTGGGCACTCCGCACCTGATTGGCTATGCTTCGCGCGGCTCGACGAGAGGGACATAAGATGGGTCAAGTCGGCAACCTGCTTCTGGTCGGGGCACTGACGGTCGGCTCGGGGCTGCTGGACGCACGCGCATTCGTTTTCGCCTCGCGGGCGTGGCCCGAGGGCCGGCTGGACTGGAAGATGGGCGTTCTGACGCTCGGGTGTTTCGCGGGGGGTATCGGGCTGTACATGCTGGCCGTAAAGTTCATGCAGAACGCCGGCATCCAGGGTGTCGCCCTGCAGAGCAGCATCTGGTTCATCGTCACGGCCATCGGCATCGCCGTGATGGATGGCACCATCGTGCAATGGACCCGCTCCCAGCAGGTCGTCGGGGTGGCCGTGGCGATTGCGCTGTGCTGGCTGATTTCCTCGACCCGAGCTGCCGCCGCCTGAACGAGAGAACCATGGATCAACGACTCATCGAAATGCTCGCCTGCCCCGTGTCGAAGGCGCCCGTCTTCCTCGCCGAAGAGCGACAGCTGCTGGTGTGCCCGACGAGCAAGCTCGCATACCCGATCAAGGACGGTATCCCGGCCATGCTCCCCGAGGACGCGATCAAGCTGGAAGACGGCGATCCGCTGCTTCGGTCGGGAGGGGGATTGGCCCCAAAGTGACATTTGGTGCCGAGCCTCTTGCTGGGTGAGGCTGTCGAGACGTCACCCAGCAAGAGGCTCGGCACCAAATGTCACTTTGGGGCCAATCCCCTCATGCGGGAGAGGTGCCGTGTTGCTCGTAGTACTTGAGCAGCTTGCGCTCCACGCGCTCGAAGTTGTTGAACCGCGCGAGCTTGCGAAGGTCGCGCGATTCGCGGCCTAACAATCCGAGCTTCAGCGCCAGCCCGATGAACGGGTTCTGCGGCCGCTCGGTGAACGGGATCTGGTTGAAGTCGAAAAGCTTCGGCCCACCCGCCTTGCGATCCACCATCACGTTCATGGCGTGCAGGTCGATGTCGTACAGTTTCGCCTCATGACTCAGTGACACGACTTCCGCGAGATCGTCCATGAAGCGCGGGCTGATGAAATCCGCGTGCTCGCGCTGCGCGAAGTAGTAGACCTCGCCGTCAAGGCATTCCTGCAACGACATCTGAAACCCGGGCTCGACGATGAAGCCGAGCGGCTCGGCGACGTACTTCGACATTCCGCGGGCGTCGAAAAACGCGCGGTTGCGGCGGTGCTCGAATTCCGCGAGCGGCAGCTTGTGCTTGCGTGCATGCCGCGCGATCGCCGCCGGTTTGTAGACCTTGAGGCCCACGTCGCGCCCCTGCCAGCGGGCGCGATAGACCACCGAGCGCTTGCCCTCGCCCAACTTCTCGGTGACCTCGAGGTCCGAGTAGTCCGTGCCCGCGAGCCGCACCTTCAGGCTGTCGGGATCGACGTGACCCGCCTCGGCGAGCACCACCCACTTGTCGGAGAGCCAGCGGCGGACGTTGATGATCCTGGCGACGCGCAATCCGGCGTCTTCGAACTCCGCCGTCATGCTCTTCACCGACACGCGCTCGAACGGCCGCCGCGTGAGCCCGAGCGCCCGCGAGAGCTTCCAGATTCCGTAGCGGACGGAGTACTTGTGGCGGTAGTCGGCGATCACCCAGCGACGCGACACACGGCCGAACTCGCGCAGCATGCAGCGCCGCGTGTCGGGGTCGACGTGAAACAGGAAGCGGATGCTCATGACGCAATCCGCGGATTTTGTCCTGAACGGCAGCGCCTCGGCATCCGCCCGCACGTAGCCCTTGATGTTCTCGTGGCTCACCGACGGCAGTTTGGCGGCCTGCTGCATCATCTCGATCGAGATGTCGCTGCCGACGACCGTGTAGCCGGCGCGCGCGAGATGTCCCGTGAATCGGCCAGTGCCGCAGGGCAGATCGACGATGGTCTTCACCCCGTCCGTCAGCGCGAGGGCCTGCTGAATCGCGGCCCACTTGCGCGCATTGCGCCGCTGGCGCTTCGGCGTGCGGAAGCGGTGCTCGTCGTAATCGGCCGCCACTTCGCTCGACTGGTAAAACTGCTTCTTGTACTCGTAGCCGTGTTGTTTGGGCTTCGAGGGATCGTCGCGCGAAGGTTGTTTCGACATCGGGGCGGGATTTAACCACGCCCGGGGCGTGGAGAAATTGGTGGGCCGTGTAGGGGTTGAACCTACGACCTACTGATTAAGAGTCAGCTGCTCTACCAACTGAGCTAACGGCCCGTCCAAGGGGCGCGCACTCTACCAAAATTCCGCCGGGTGGCAACGAGCCTCGCGAGGCGCCCGGATCCGGGTTCCTCAGGACGGGAATATATGAGTACGCGAGACGCTGGCAGGTATCGATCAATTACGATAAAAAGCAATCAATCTCGATCGACCGGGGGGACGGTGAGGATCCAGCAACCAAGCCAGCGTGGCAGCGCAGGACGCGCCGGCGTCCTCGTAGCGGCCCTGCTCGCCTCCCCGGCTCACCCCGGCACCGCGGCGACATTCCGGGTTCGGGTCGACGACGGCCGTCGCCGGCAGGATGTCGCGGTCGTCGAGGGCCGCTACCGGGTCGCCGTCCTGCTGCGCGGCCCCGCGGGCGAGACCGCCTCCCTGCTCGCGGAACAGCGGCGGCTCATGGCCGAGTCGATTGCGCTCCAGGGGGCGACGGCCGTGGAGCGCACGATCGTCGTCGACGTGCGTCGGCCGGACCTCGGGCCGCTGCCCGAGCACGCGACGGGTGGCACCCGGGTCCAGCTCAAGCTCCGTGAAGAGGGGTCGAGGAGCTGGGACGACCGGATGACGCTCGAAGTGACCGGGAACGCGAGCCTCGTATCGATCGCGGTCACACCGGTCGACGTGCCGACCCTGTACCTCGCCGGAGACTCGACGGTCACCGACCAGCCGGTCGCCCCGAATGCCAGCTGGGGACAGATGCTGCCGCGATTCTTCGCGCCGGACATCGCCGTGGCGAACCATGCGGAATCGGGCGAAACGCTCAAGTCGTTCGTGACCGAGCGACGCCTCGACAAGCTCCTCTCGCGATTGAAGCTGGGCGACTGGGTGATGATCCAGTTCGCGCACAACGACCAGAAAGCGCAGTGGCCCCAGACGTACGCGGACGCGGCAACGACCTATCGCAGCTGGCTGCGCACTTACATCGCGGAGATTCGCCGCCTCGGCGCCACCCCGATCCTCGTCACCTCCCCTGACCGCCGGAACTTCGACGCGGCGGGAAAAATCACCTCGACGCTCGGCGACTACCCCGGCGCGATGCGAATCGTCGCGCAAGAAGAGCGTGTCGCGTTGATCGGCCTCGATGCGATGAGCCGGCAGTTCTACGAAGCCCTCGGCCCCGCCGCGGCTCCGCGCGCGTTCGCCGACGAGGGCCGCGACCTGACCCACTTCAACGAATACGGCGCGTACCAGCTCGCGCGCTGCGTCGTCGAAGGCATCCGCGCTGCCGACCCGCAACTGATCGCCGGGCTCGCTCGCCATCTCACGCCCGACGCCGGGCGATTCGATCCCCACCACCCCGACGCTCAGCCGCCATGAATCACCACCACACTCTGCTCAAACTAGTGACATCCACACGGATGCTCGCGGTTCTGCCCATCGGCGCCGCGGAGATCGGCGCGACAATCGAAACCGCGGCCTACGTCCAGTTCGCCTTGCACCTCTGCACGCTGATATCCGTCGCCGTCCTCACGGAGGCCGTGCCATGAATCACGCGTTCCGCATGAAACTCAAACCCGGCCGCGTCGCCGAGTACAAGAAGCGCCACGACGAGATCTGGCCGGACCTCTCGCAGTTGCTGAGCGAAGCCGGCATTTACGACTACTCGATTTTTCTCGACGAAGAGACGCTGCATCTCTTCGCCGTGCTGAAGCTGCGCCGCGGCGACAGGCGCGCCGCTCTGCCGCAGCATCCGCTCATGCAGCGCTGGTGGGACTACATGAAAGATCTCATGGAGACGCATCCCGACGGACGCCCGAAAGAGTGGCCGCTGATCCCCGTGTTCCATCACGCCTGACGACGAGGAAATCCAGTGCCCCACACAGTCCACGGCATCGAGGCCACCGAGATCGACCGCCAGATCCAGCGGCTCATTCGCAACCTCGTCGAGATCAAGGACACCTCCGGCGAGTTCCTGCTGAGACTCGACGACGGCCGCGTCATCGACACGAAGGGCTGGAACGACTGGGAGTGGACGCATGGCGTGGGCCTGTACGGCATCCTGCGCTACTACCAGCAGACCCGCGACGCGCGCTGCCGCGACATCATGGTGAACTGGTTCAGCGACCGCTTCGCCGCGGGCACGCCGACGAAGAACATCAACACGGTCGCGCCCTTCCTCACGCTCGCCTATCTGC
This sequence comes from uncultured Pseudomonadota bacterium, assembly GCA_902826225.1. Classification (GTDB taxonomy): domain Bacteria; phylum Pseudomonadota; class Gammaproteobacteria; order Steroidobacterales; family Steroidobacteraceae; genus CADEED01. Next base: position 6,814 of record CADEED010000149.1, read on the forward strand.
ATGA
>CADEED010000150.1 GCA_902826225.1 uncultured Pseudomonadota bacterium
CCGCTCGCGAGCGCGCGTCCGCCGGAGATCACCTTCGTTGCGCTCTGCAAGTCGGGGCGATCGCCGCCCGCCGCGGCGAGGCCGACGAAGCGCGTGTGCGCGGGCACCTCGGCCTTCGGCGTCACTACATCCACCGCGGCGGAGCCGTCGGCGGCCGCGGCTTCGAACGACGCCGTGCGGATCGTGCCCACGACCTTCACGCCTTCGGCCACCTCGACCGTGGTGATGGCGTTGCCCGCATAGATGGGCCGGCGGAACTTCGTGGGGCTCTCGATCGCCATGATGTCGGACACCTGCGGCGCATCGAGCAACGCGGCGGCGCGCGGCATGACGTCCTTGCCGAACGTGGTCGAGGGACCGAAGACGTGCGTGTACGCCGCTCCGATCTCCGCGATCTGCGGCGCGAGCACGGCCGCGAGCTGCTGCGCATTCGCGGCGTGCTGCACGTCGAGAACCCTGGCGACACCGGCGATCTTCGCGGCCAGCGCCGCGACCGGGGAGCCTGGCGCGGTGAACGTCGCGACGGTCACTTCGGCGCCCGGGAGCGTACCCGCGGCCTTCACGCACTTGGCCGTGGACGCATTCAACTTGCCGCCGGCATGCTCGGCGATGACGAGGACCTTGCTCATACGAGCCCCCGCTGGTGGAGCGCGGCGAACAGCTCGGCCGCGTCCTTCACCATGACGCCTTTCTGCCGTCCGGCGGGCGGTTCGGTCTTGGTGACCTTCACGCGCGCCGCGCCGCCGGCGTGCACCTCGGCGAGCGGGATCGTGGCAAGCGGCTTCGTCTTCGCCTTCATGATCTCCGGAAGTTTGACGAAGCGGGGCTCGTTGAGACGCAGGTCCGTGGTGATGACCGCGGGCAGATCGACCTCGAGTGTCTCGAGGCCGGCGTCGACTTCGCGCGTGACCTTCGCCGTCGAATCGGCGAGTTCGATCTTCGAGGCGAATGTGGCCTGCGGTCGATTCCACAGCGCCGCCAGCATCTGGCCCGTCTGGTTGTTGTCGTCGTCGATCGCCTGTTTGCCGAGGATCACGAGAAACGGCTGTTCGCGCTCGACGAGTTTCAGCAGGACGCGCGCATTCGCGACGGGTTCGAGCGGCGCGTCAGCGACGACGTGCAGTGCGCGCTGCGCGCCCATCGACAATGCGTTGCGCAGCGTGGCCTGGCAGTCCGCGGGGCCGATCGTCGCGATGACGACCTCGTCCGCCTTGCCGGCTTCCTTGATGCGCAGGGCCTCTTCGATGGCGATCGCATCGAAGGGATTGATGCTGAGCTTGACACCGTCGAGGACGACGCCCGAGCCATCGGGCTTCACGCGGATGCGTACGTTGTAGTCGACGACGCGTTTGATTGGGACGAGAATTCGGCGGGCGCCGGCAGGGGTATTCATGAGCGCGAGTCTAGCGGGAGTCGACCGAGTGTTCGAGCCATTGCCTTGATCTCCTACATCCTGCGTCGGATCGCCGGACTCGTGCCGACGCTTTTCGTGCTGGTCACGCTGTCGTTCTTCATCATCCGCCTGGCGCCCGGCAATCCGTTCGACCAGGAACAGGCGCTGACACCGGCGATCCGCGCCAACCTCGACGCCGCCTACGGCCTCGACCGGCCCTTGCTCGAGCAGTATGGACGCTACCTCGCGGGCGTCGTCCGGGGCGATCTCGGCCCGTCGTTCCGCTTCAAGGATTTCCGCGTGACGGAACTCATCGCGAGCGGACTGCCGCTGTCCCTAACTATCGGGCTCGCGGCGGCGGCACTGGCATTGCTGCTCGGCGTGCCGCTCGGCGCCTGGGCGGCGTGGCGTGCGGACTCGCCGCTCGATCACGCCCTGATGACGGCGACGCTGCTCGGCGTGGTGCTCCCTGGATTCGTCTTGGGTCCGGTGCTCGCGCTCGTCTTCGGCATCTACTGGCCCGTGTTCCGCGTGGGGGGATACGAGCCGGGCGACGCGAGCTTCCTGGTGCTGCCCGTGGTCACGCTCGCGCTGCCGCTGATCGCGTACATCGCGCGACTCACGCGCGCAAGCATGCACGAGGTGCTGCAGTCGAACTACGTGCGTACGGCGCAGGCGAAGGGCCTGAACCCGCGGACCATTCTGCTGCGCCACGCGCTGCGTCCGGCATTGCTGCCGGTGGTGAGCTACCTGGGTCCCGCGATCGCCTTCGTCGTGACGGGCTCGCTGGTGGTCGAATCCGTCTTCGGACTGCCGGGCTCGGGCCGCTACCTCGTGCAGGGCGCGATCGATCGGGACTACTCGCTCGTCATGGGAATGATCCTCGTGTACGGCGTCTTCACGCTCGCGTGCAACCTCGTCGCGGACCTGCTCTACGCGTGGCTCGATCCCCGCGTGCGACTCTCATGATGCGCCGGGTGCGCGGCGCGTCGGTCGTCCTCGGGCTGCTCACAGTGACGGCGCTCGCCGCGCCGTGGCTCACGCCCTGGAACCACGAACAACTCGACTGGGCGAACATCGCAGTGCCGCCGCAGTTCGAAGGTGCGCACTGGCTCGGCACCGACCGGCTCGGCCGCGACCTGTTCGCGCGCTGCATGCAGGCTTTGCGGGTTTCATTGCTGATCGGCGTCCTCGCCGCGCTCGTCAGCGTCTGCATCGGCGTGGCCTGGGGCGCGACGGCGGGCTACCTGGGCGGCCGCGTCGACGCGTTCATGATGCGCTTCGTCGACATCATCTACGCGCTGCCGTACGTGTTCATCGTCATCATCCTCGCGACGCTGTTCGAGCGCGGCAGCATCGCGGCGCTGCTCCTCGCCATCGGCGCGGTCGGCTGGCTGACCATGGCGCGCATCGTGCGCGGGCAGACCTTGTCGCTGCGACGCCGGGAGTTCATCGATGCCGCGATCGCGAGCGGCGTGTCGACGCCCGCGATCCTCTGGCGACACATCGTGCCCAACGTCGCGGGTGCCGTCATCGCCTACGCGACACTGACGATTCCGCAGCTCATCCTTTTCGAGAGTTTCCTGAGCTTCCTCGGACTCGGCGTGCAGGAGCCGTCCGCCAGCCTCGGCAGCCTCATCAACATCGGCGCCCAGGAAATGGAAACCGCGCCCTGGATGCTGCTGGTGCCGGCGACGCTGCTCACCGTGCTGCTGATCTCCTTCAACCTGCTGGGCGACGGACTGCGGTCCCGGCTGGCGGGCGACGGCGCGGCGGTGCCATGAGCGCGGACGCGCTGCTGACGGTCGAGAACCTCGGCGTCGGCTATGGCGACCAGCCGGCCGTGCGCGCCGTCAGCTTCGACATCGCACGCGGCCGCTGCCTGGGGGTAATCGGCGAGTCCGGCGCCGGCAAGTCGCAGGCATTCCTCGCACTGCTCGGCCTGCTGCCCGCGCAGGCGCGCGTGTCGGGCAGCGCCCGCTTCGACGGCCACGAACTGCTGGGCGGGGGCGGCCGCTCGCTGCGCGGCCGGCGAATCGCGATGATCTTCCAGGACCCGATGACGGCGCTCACGCCGCACCTGCGGGTTGGCGACCAGATCGCCGAAACACTCGTCGCGCATCGCGGCGTGACGTGGACGGCGGCGCGCACGCGCGCGGCGGAGCTGCTGGCGCAGGTGCGCGTCGGCGACGTGGAACGGCGCCTGCGTCAGTACCCGCACGAGCTCTCCGGTGGCATGCGCCAGCGCGTGATGATCGCCGGCGCGCTGGCCTGCGATCCCGATCTGCTCATCGCGGACGAACCGACCACGGCGCTCGACGTGTCCGTGCAGGCCCAGTTGCTCGCACTGCTGCGGCAGATCGTAGCGGAGCGGCAGATGTCGATGGCCGTCGTGACGCACGACATGGGCGTCATCGCCGCGCTCGCGGACGACGTGGTCGTGATGCGCGAGGGCTGCGTGGTGGAACGCGGTTGCGTGGACACGATTCTCTCGACGCCGCGCCATGAATACACGCGGGCGTTGCTCGCGGCGACGCCGCGTCTCGGCACGGTGGGGTCGCTCGCGGCGGCATCCGCGCCGCCTGCCGGCGGCGAATTGCCGCTGGCCGCGCGCGAGGTCGTCGTGAAACATCGCCTGCGTGGCGGGTGGCGGCCGATGTCGTTGACGGCGGTCGACGGCGCGTCGCTTGACGTGTGCGCCGGCGAGGCCGTGGGTCTCGTGGGCGAATCAGGCTGCGGAAAGTCGTCGCTGGCGCGCGCGCTGCTGCGGCTGGCTCCCGTGGACGGGGGGAGGATCGTCTGGCTGGGGCGTGACGTGCAGACCCTCGATGCCGGCGAACTGCGGCCGTTGCGTTCGGGCGTGCAGATCGTCTTCCAGGATCCGCTCGCCAGCCTCGATCCGGCGATGACGGTCGCCGCCATCGTGGCCGAGCCGTTGCGCGCGCTACGGCCCGACCTCGAGGCGGGTGCGAGACGATCTCTCGTGCTGCGGGCGCTCGAGGACGTTGGCCTGGACGCGGGGTACGCCGCGCGCCGCGGGCGGGAGCTGTCGGGCGGCCAATGCCAGCGCGTTGCGCTCGCGCGCGCGATGATCGTCGAGCCCAAACTACTCGTCTGCGATGAGGCGGTGAGCGCGCTCGACGTCTCCATCCAGGCGCAAGTCCTCGAACTGCTGCAGGGATTCAAGCGCCGCGGTACCGGCATCGTATTCGTCAGCCACAACCTTGCAGTGGTGCGCCAGTTGTGCGAGCGCGTGCTCGTGATGTACCTGGGCCGAATCGTCGAATCGGGCACCGCCGACGCGGTGCTCGGGACGCCGCGCCATCCCTACACGCGGCTGTTGTTAGACGCGGTGCCGCGCCTCGACCCCGCGACGGCCCGCGCCCGGCTTGCATCGTTCGCGCTGCGCGGCGACCCGCCGTCCGCGGTGGAGAGGCCGACAGGCTGTGCCTTCCGGTCGCGCTGTCCGCACGCGGTGGACGCCTGTGCCGAGCGCGTTCCTTCGCTGGACACCGTGGAGAATTCCCACCAGGTGGCCTGTCTGCGGTGGCGCGAACTACCGGAATGAGCAACCGTTCGCAGCGCGGACCGCTGCGCAAGCGCGAGACAGCGGCTATCCTCCAGTCATGACTCCCGAAACTGGTTCTCCACAGTCCGGCATCCGCCCGAGCGAAGGCCTGCGCCACGTCAAGTACGAGATCCGCGGCAAGCTCGCCCGGCGCGCCCAGGATCTGGAGCGGCAGGGCTACGAGATCGTTCCGCTCAACATCGGCAATCCGGGCGCGTTCGGATTCCGCACGCCGGAGACGATGCGGCTCGCGATGATCGAGAACATGGCGGTGGCCGAAGGCTACTGCCATCAGAAGGGCATCTTTCCGGCCCGCGAGGCCGTGGTGATGCAGCAGCAGATGCGCGGCGTGACCGGCGTGAGCGCCGAAGAAGTATTCATCGGCAACGGCGTGAGCGAGCTCATCGATCTCGCGCTGCGCGCGCTGCTCAACGACGGCGACGAGGTGCTGATCCCGAGTCCCGACTATCCGCTGTGGTCGGCCGCCGTCAGCTTGAATGGCGGCAAGGCGGTGTATTACCCGTGTCGTCCCGAGAACGATTTCGTTCCCGACCCGGAAGAGATCGAAAGGCTCGTGACGCGCAAGACGCGCGCCATCGTGGTCATCAATCCGAACAATCCCACCGGCGCCGTCTATCCGCGTGCCGTGTGCGAGGCGCTGGCGCGCCTTGCGGAGCGCAAGGACCTCATCGTCTTCAGCGACGAGATCTACGACCAGATGACCTACGAAGGCATCGAGTCCATCCCCATGGCGACGCTCGTGAAGGACACGCTGTGCTGCACGATGTCCGGGCTCTCGAAGATCTACCGCGCCTGCGGTTATCGCGTCGGCTGGGCGGTGTTCTCGGGCAACCTGCGCGGCGCCGGCGACTATCTGTCCGCCCTGGAACTGCTGACCTCCCTGCGCCTGTGTTCGAACGTGCCGGCGCAGTGGGCGGTGCAGACCGCGCTCGGCGGTTACCAGAGCATCAAGGAGCTGCTGACGCCCGGCGGACGCCTGTTCGAATCCCGGCGGGCAATTCTCGAGGCGACGTCGTCGAGCCAGTACCTCGCGCTCGCACCGCCGCAGGGATCGATGTACGCATTCGTGCGCGTGAAGACGGACCTGCTGCCGGACTTCGACGACCAGGCATTTGCGCTCGACCTGCTGGAACAGAAGCACGTGCTGCTCGCGCCCGGAACGAGTTTCAATGTGCCGTACCGCGACCACTTCCGCACGACACTGTTGCCCGAGGCGGCGTTGCTCAAGAAAGTGTTCACGCGCATCGAAGAGTTGCTGACGGCCTACGCCAGCAATGCGTCCCCGGCGCGCGTAGTGCACGCGGAAGCGCGCTTCAAGTAGTGCATCGACGCGTGAGAAAAGCTACCCAAGTTATTGAAAAACAAAAGACTTAGCCCAGCCATTCTGGAGGCCCTCGAGGGCGGTGCGGGACTCATCGTCCCGAATGCCCAGCGCCAGGCTCAAGTGCGCGCGGCCTGGGCTGAAGTGCAGCGAGGCAGTGGGTAGTGCGTCTGGAAAACCGCGCGAATGACCACGCTGATCCAGCTCACGGAGCAACTGCTGCGCGACCGATCGGCGGCGGACGAGGCTGCCGACCCGATCCTGCCGGCGGCGGCCGAGTGGGCTGCTCTGCGCGAGTGGCGGCGCGATGCCGGCGGCATCGCCGAGGCACGCGCATTGCTCGCGTCCGTGCGTTTGCTGTCGGACTGGCG
>CADEED010000151.1:0-2609 GCA_902826225.1 uncultured Pseudomonadota bacterium
GCCCGACACGAACACGTTCCCGAGCGATCTCATCGAGCGAATCGACGTCGTCACCGGCGGCAATTCCGCCGTGTACGGCTCGGACGCCATCGCGGGCGTCGTCAACTTCGTGCTCAAGAAAGACTTCCAGGGCCTGCAGTTCCGCGGCCAGGGCGGTCAGACCTTCGAGCAGGATGGCGGCAACTATTACGGCAGCATCCTTGCCGGCACGAACTTCATGGACGACCGCGGAAACATCGCGGTGAACGTGGAGTACGCGAAGCAGGATCCGATCTTCGCTTCGGATCGCGAAAACCTCATCAACCAGGGCAACTTCGTGTTGAACCAGGCGGATGCGGGCACGATCTTCCAGGGCGGTGACGGCATCCCGGATCGTCAGTACTACAACGACATCCGCGCGGTCACGTTCTCGAACGGCGGTTCGGTCATCTTCAACCCGGTCCAGCCCATGGGCGGATGGTTCGCGCCCTGCGGCGCAGCGCCGAATCCGCGCGCGAGCGACGGTCGCAACACGCCGTACTCCTGCCCGTACCTGTTCCAGCCGGATGGCTCGATCACTCCCCAGACAGGGCAGCGCATCGGCTTCGGCGCGAACGGCAACTTCAACGGCGGCAACGGTTCGAACAACCGCGAAGGCAAGCTCCTCGGCGTCTTCCCGACGATGGAGCGCGCGAGCCTGAACGTCTTCGGAAATCTGCAGATCTCCGAGGCGTTCCAGCCGTTCATCGAAGCCAAGTACGTGCAGACCAACTCGACGCGCTGGGGCAGCCCGGCGTTTTTCCAGGGTGGCACGATCGACGGCGACCGTGAACTCCCGCGGTTCGACAATCCGTATCTTTCGGATGCGACGCGCGCGCAGATCAACACGGCACGCACGGCCGTCGGTCTCGGCGCCCTCGCGGGTGCGACGAAGTTCACGCTGTTCAGGAACCTCGCGGACCTCGGCGGTCGCCAGGAAGACGCGAAGCGTGAAACCACCCGCATCGTGCTGGGTGTCAGCGGGTCGTTCGGCGACGTCTGGAACTATGAAGTGGCTGCCAATTTCGGCCAGTTCCGCGAAGACACGCTCGTGTACGGCAACCTCCAGGTGCAGCGGTTTGCGCTGGCCATGGATTCGGCCCGCAACGTCAACGGCCAGATCGTCTGCCGCTCGCAGATCGATCCGGCGGCGGCGTACGGCGTCGACTTCCTGTTCGACACCGACGGTGTCGAAGGCAACGAGGCCGGCGAGCAGTACGCGCTTTCGCAACTCGCGGGTGATATTTCAGCCTGCGTGCCGATGAACCCGTTCGGTGAAGGCAACATCTCGCCCGAGGCGAGGAACTATCTGCTCACGGACACGACGTCGGTCGGCAAGATCGACCAGCAGGTGTTCAGCGCGTCCCTTGCGGGCGACACGAGCCAGTGGTTCTCGCTGCCGGCGGGTGCCATCGGTGTGGCGGTCGGCTTCGAGCATCGCGAAGACGACATCTTCTTCGAGGCCGAGGAAATCGTCGCGCAGGGCCTCACGTTCTACAACGCGTTGACCGCGCTCGACACACCCATCGGCATCGTGGATGAGGTGTTCGCGGAGTTTCGTGTTCCGCTCCTCAAGGAAGTCCCGGGGTTCCACGAGCTGACGTTGAATCTCGCCGGACGTTATGCCGAGTACGGCGATTCGTACGGCACGACGGGTGGCGTGTTCGCATACAACGGCAGCATCGAGTGGTCGCCGATCGACAGCCTGCGCGTCCGCGCCGGCATCGCCCGCGCCATTCGCGCTCCGGGCCTGTCGGACCTCTACTCGGCGCAGGGCCAGAACTTCGCGCAGATCAACGATCCGTGCTCGCTGCGCAATATCGGCGGCGGCGGTGCGACGCGCGTCGCGAATTGCGCGGCGGCCGGCATCCCGACGACCTACGACCACGTGTACACGGCGACTCCTGAAATCCTCAGCGGCGGCAACCCCGAGCTGAAGCAGGAGACGTCGGATTCACTCACGGTCGGTCTCGTCTGGCAGCCGAACTTCCTGCCGGGCTTCAGCTTCTCGGCTGACTACTTCGACATCGACATCGACGACGTCATCACGGCCCCCACGGCGCAGCAGATCATGGACGCCTGCTACGATGCGGTGGACCTGAGCAATCAGTTCTGCGGTCTGTTCCAGCGCTGGGGTGCCGCGGGTGGCCCGCAGTACGACGGCTCGCTGAACCATCCGCAGTCGCCGTACGCGCTGCGCAATGGCACGCTGCAGCAGACGACGTTGAACTACGCGAGCTCGACGGCGCGAGGCATCGACTTCGAGGTGGGCTACGCCCGAGAGCTCGCGGGGGGCAATCTGAACACGCGGTTGGTCTACACCCGCATGCTGCAGATCGACGACTACCTGGACCCGGCGAATCCGAATCGCCCCGACCAGACGCTGCTCGAGCTGGGTGATCCGGAGAACGCGTTCAACTGGAACACGGACTTCAAGACCGGCAAGCTCCAGTTCGGTTACCAGATGCGCTACATCGGCCGCCAGGTGATCAACCTCGCGGAGGACGTGTTCGAAGTGGGCGGCCGTCCGCCGACGAACGTGGACTATGCGTCCAAGCGCTACTACCACGGGTTGTTCTATCACGACGTGC
>CADEED010000151.1:2619-6458 GCA_902826225.1 uncultured Pseudomonadota bacterium
ATGACATCAGCGACGACTGGAATGCCTACATCGGCATCGACAACGTCGCCGATCGCGTTCCGCCGCTGGGCGTGACGGGAACGGGTGCCGGCAGCGGCATCTACGAGTCGAAGGGCCGCTTCTGGTACGCGGGCGTGAAGGTGAACTTCTGATCTCCTGATCGACCTTCGATGAAGAAACGGGGGCCGGCGAGCAATCGCCGGCCCTTTTTCTTTGCGGGGTACGGTCGCGAGGCTATGCTGGCGGCGGTCGCTATAACTACTTCGGGGACCATGAGGGCCGATAGCAATCGCCGCGGGCATGGGCTCGCGCTGTCTTTCAGCACGCTCGCCGCGGCAGCCTGGGCAGTCGGCCATGCCCAGGAAAAAGCGGTTCCAGCCTCCGAAGTGGTGGTCACCGGCACGCGCATCGCGCGCGCGGGTTACGAAACGCTCGAGCCCGCGAGCGTAATCGGCGCCGACTACGTGGCCGCGCGCGGCCTCACGAACGTCGCCGACGCGCTCAACGAATCGCCTGGCTTCGGCGTCGCGACGACGCCCGAGGGCGGGCAATCTACCTACGGCCCCGGTGTGAGCTTCGTCAACCGCTTCGGGCTCGGCAGCCATCGCACGCTCACGCTCATCAACGGCCGGCGCTTCGTCACGTCGAATGCGCCGACGCTCTTCGGCCCCGCGGCGCCCGGCAACCAGGTCGATCTCAACCTCATCCCCACAGTCCTGCTCGACCGCGTCGAGAACCTCGCGGTGGGTGGCGCGCCGGCATACGGCGCGGATGCGATCGCGGGCGTCGTCAACGTGAAGCTGCGCGAGGATTTCTCGGGCGTGTCCGCGTACGGCCAGTACGGCCAGCTCGAAAACGGCGGCATGCAGAGCAACAGTCTGGGACTCGTCGGCGGCTGGAATTTCGCGGGCGAGCGCGGCAACGTGACGGCCGCGTTCCAGCGCAGCCGCATCGACGGTCTGCGCGCGCTCGAGCGCGACCGCTTCGCGAGCGCGTACGTGTTCGCGCCCAACCCGACGACGGCGGTCGTCGCGACGCAGCCGGGCCGGACACCCGGCAACGACGGCCGCGTGAATCCGGATGTGCCGTTCAACTCGGGTCTCGGCGATGACGTGCCCGGCGCCGTGCTCATCCGCAACCGGCGCAATCCCACGGTGAACTTCGGCGGCGTCGCGCTGCCGACGGGCGCGACGAATCTCTCCGACGGTCGGCTGCGCTGCTTCGGGGCGTCGAACACGACCTGCCTGCAGTTCGCTCCGGACGGGCGCCTGGTGCCATACGACCCCGGCACGAATTTCGGCAACACGGACGCCGTCGGCGGCGACGGGCTCCAACTACCCGCGACGTTGCAGCTCATGTCGGACCTGGAGCGCGACAGTGCCGTCGTCACGACGCACTTCGATGTGACGGAACACTTCCGGCTGTTCGCCGATTTCGTGGGCTACGAGGCCCACGCACTCGAGATCGTGGACCAGACCGCCTACAACGCGACCAGCTTCGGCGGCGCCAGCGGCGCGATCACGCTGCCCGCCGACCACCCCGCACTCACCCAGCAGGCGCGCGACACGCTGGCGGCCCAGGGGGTCACCGCCTTCCGGCTGTCGCGCGCGCACCGCGACCTGGCCGAAAGCAACGCGCGCTCGGACACGCACCTGTGGCAGGGCGCGGTCGGCGCGCGCGGAGAATTCGAGGCCGGCAGCCGCGTCTTCCAGTGGGAAACCTATTTCAACTTCGGCCGCAGCGACGCCGCCTTCTACAGCACGCAGGTGAACCGGCAGCGCTTCGTCAACGCGCTCAACGTCGTGAATGCTGGCGGCCAGCTGCGTTGCGATCCGAACCCCGGCTACGCGGGCCTGCCCCCCGCGAACGGCGGCCGCGTGCTGGTCGGCACCGACGCGCCCGTCGCGGATCCCGGCTGCGTGCCGCTCGACATCTTCGGCGAGGGCCGGCCGTCCGCGGCCGCCGTGGCCTACCTGACGAGCGTGCAACGCGCGACGGCCACGCTCGAGCAGGAAGTCTTCAACGCGAATCTCGGCAGCGCGCTGTTCGACATCCGCGGTGGATCGATCGAGTACAACATCGGCTTCGAACGCCGGCACGAGAGGGGTCGCTTCCAGCCGGATGCGTACCTCGAAGCGGGTCTCGGCCGGTCGTCGGCGGTGTCACCGACCGCCGGTTCGTACACGACGAACGAAGTGTTCGGCGAGCTGGTGATCCCGCTGGTCTCCACAGGTAACGCGATGCCGGCTCTGCGCGAACTCACAGTCGTCGGAAAAGGTCGCCGCGTCGACAACTCCGTGAACGGCCAGTTCACGGCGTGGACGGCGGGCCTGCAATGGTCCCCGCTGGAAGACCTGCAGTTGCGCGGCAGCATGACGCGCAGCCTGCGAGCGCCGTCGATCACGGAACTCTTCACGCCGGCGTCGCCGCTCTTCACGCAGGTGCAGGATCCGTGCAGCACGCAGCTCATCGGCGCGTCGGGCGCGCGCGCAGACGTGCGTCGCGCGAACTGCGAGCGCTTCTTCGCGGAATACGGGTTGCCGGCGGCGGGCTGGCAGTCGCGCGCGGTGAGCGTGAGCACACAGGGCTCGCTCACCGGCGATCCCGGCCTGCGCAACGAGACGTCGGACGCCTGGACCGCCGGCTTCGTGGTCCGCCCGCGCGCGCTCGAAGGTTTCGAGATGGCGGTCGACTGGATAGACGTACGCATCGAGGACGTCATCACGACGCTCTTCGCGGACGATTTCGCCTCCGCCTGCTTCGAGAACTTCGAATACCCCAACCCGTACTGCGACTACCTGACGCGAACTCCGCCGGGTTCCGCGGATCCGGGCCAGATCACGTTCGCGCGCATGGGCTACGCGAATGGCGCGTTCCAGTCGATGGCCGGGCTGACGGCGGAAGCGTCGTACCGCAGATCCTTCGAGAAACTGGGCGCGTTCGACCTGGGTCTCGGCTGGTTCCGGCTGCGCGAAGAACTGCGGTCGGCCACGGGCGTGACCACCACCAACTCGGCGGAGCAGATCGGCAGCCCGACCGACTCGGTGCAGCTGAATCTCGGCTGGCGCCGCGGTCCGTTCGGCGCGCGCTGGCAGACCAACTACGTGAGCCCGCAGCTCTACAACCGCAACTTCAACGAGGACTCGCGCGACATCCTCCGGCTCGGCTCGAGCGTCACGCACAACCTGTCGCTTCAGTACGCCGTCGTCGACGCCGCGATCGTGCGCCTCGCCATCACCAACGTGCTCGACGAGGATCCGCCCTTCCCCGTGGGCAACGACTCGTTCAACGGCAACTACGACTTCCTCGGTCGCCGCTACTCCGCGTCGTTCACCTGGGATTTCGGCCGCTGAAAGCAGAAGGCCGCCCGGAGGCGGCCTTCCCTTCAAGAACGATCGCCGCGCTTACGGCAGCTTCACCACGTCACCGATCAGCGCGACACCGCCCGTGACGTTGCCCGCGCCGCACTCGTATTCCGTCTCGCTCGAGAACTCGACGTTCTTGTAGTTGCTGCGCAGGTTCACGATGGCGTTGCCGCCGACGCGCTGCGCGTACTGCGTGACTGCGATGAGAGCCGACATCATCGCCCACTCGCAGCCCTCGAGGTCCGTCTTGTTGAAGAAGTTGGTCTTCTTGTTGGTGCGCGTCTGGCCGAGCTGCGCCGTCGGCTTCGCGTGCTTCTGCGTTCCCCAGAAGAGCTTGATGCCCGGGGCCAGCTGTCCGGACGCCTGCGCCTTGGCGACGGCGGCCTCGATCGGGAATTTCTGGCGGGTATCGCTCGCATCGGCGACCGGCGCCGTCGCGAGCAGGGCGGCCACCGCGCCGCCGGCCCCGCCCCC
>CADEED010000152.1 GCA_902826225.1 uncultured Pseudomonadota bacterium
AGGCAGCGGGTTTTGATCCCGCCATTCGGAGGTTCGAATCCTTCCACCCCAGCCATGAACGGGTGGGGACAGGTTCTAGCCTGTCCTTGCACAAAGCCAGCTAGCTAGTACGGGGAGCAGTCTTGGGCGAATCTGAAACGATGGCGCTGTTCGCGGGTAACGCCAATCCGGCGCTCGCCCACGACATCGCTCGTCAGCTGACGACGCCCCTGGGTCGCGCGTACGTCGGAAGGTTCTCCGACGGCGAAGTGAACATCGAGTTGATGGAGAACGTGCGCGGGCGCGATGTGTTCATCGTGCAGCCCACGTGTCCGCCGACGAACGACAACCTGCTCGAGCTGCTCGTGATGGTCGACGCCTGCCGGCGCGCCTCCGCGGCGCGGATCACGGCGGTGGTGCCGTACTTCGGATATTCGCGGCAGGATCGCCGGCCTCGTGCGACGCGCAGCGCGATCACCGCGAAGCTCGTGGCGAACATGATCCAGAGCGCGGGTGTCGACCGTCTGCTGACGATCGATCTGCACTCCGACCAGATCCAGGGATTTTTCGACATCCCGGTGGACAACGTGTACGCGTCGCCGGTGTTGCTCGGCGATGCGTATCGGCAGCGCTACGAGAACCTGATCGTGGTGTCGCCGGACGTGGGCGGCGTGGTGCGCGCGCGAGCGTTGGCCAAGCGGCTCGACGATGCGGATCTGGCGATCATCGACAAACGCCGGCCGCGGCCGAACGAGTCGAAGGTGATGAACATCATCGGTGACGTCACGGGCAGGACCTGCGTGCTCATCGACGACATGGTGGATACGGCGGGCACGCTGGCCGCGGGCGCGCAGGCGTTGAAGGACGAGGGGGCGACCAAGGTGGTGGCGTATATCACCCACCCGATCCTCTCCGGCAATGCGATCGAGAAGATCACGAAGTCGGCGATCGACGAGCTGGTGGTGACCGACACCATCCCGCTGTCGCCGGCCGCGAAGCAGTGCGGGCGCATCCGGCAGTTGTCGGTCGCCGGGCTGCTGGCGGAGACGATCCGTCGCATACGCGACGAGGATTCCGTCAGCAGCCTGTACCTCGATTAGGATTAGGGGATTGGCCCCAAACTGACGTTTGGGGCCAATCCCCAAGGTGGCGGCACTGGTCGCGGTGTCCGCCGGTTGTTGGAAGTAACTGGAGTATAGAAATGCGTATTTCGTTCGAACTCGCCGCCGAGTTCCGCGATGGCCAGGGCAAAGGTGCGAGCCGCCGCCTGCGTCATGCGGGTCGCGTGCCGGCAATCCTGTACGGGGGTCACAAGGAACCCCGTGCCATCACTCTCGATCACCAGAAGCTCATGACGCTGGTGGACAACGAGAAGTTCTACTCGTCGATCATCAATCTCAAGGTCGGAGACAAGCTGCAGGCTGCGATCGTCAAGGATCTGCAGATGCACCCGGCGCGCAACGCGATTCAGCACGTAGACATGCAGCGCGTCGTGGAGACGGAGAAGATCCGCATCCACGTCCCGATCCACTTCAAGGGCGAGGCTGCCTCGCCGGGCGTCAAGACGCAGGGCGGCGTGGTCTCGCACCGCGTCGCCGACGTCGAAATCTCCTGCCTGCCGAAGGATCTGCCCGAGTTCATCGAGCTCGATCTGTCGAAGATGGAGATGAACGAGTCGAAGCATCTGTCCGATCTGCCGTTGCCGGAAGGCGTCTCGATCCCCGCGATTGCCAAGGGCGACGCGGTGGTCGTGTCGATCCATCCGCCGCGCGCCGAGGAGCCGGAACCGACCGCCGAAGTCGCTGCCGCGACGCCGGCCGAGGGCGCTGCTGCTCCGGCTGCGGCCGACGCCGCGAAGGCGGGCGACGCGAAGGGTGCTGCTCCGGCGGGCGATGCCAAGGCTGCGGCCGCGGCGCCTGCCAAGAAGGAAGGCGGCAAGAAGTAGAGGGGGTGGGGTGCGGGCGGGCGCACGCCGGCCCGCACCTGCCTGCCGATACTGCCATTCATCCGATGGACGATGGCGCCGCTTCACCCGAAGCGGCGTTTTCGTTTGGATCCCATGCCAGGCACGCTTCTCAAACTAGTCGTCGGGCTCGGCAATCCGGGCGCCGAGTACGCGCGCACGCGCCACAACGCGGGCTTCTGGCTCGTGGATGAGCTCGCGCGCCGTTATGGCGGCACCTTCCGGTTCGAAGGCAAGCACCAGGGAGATCTGGCACGCATCCGCATCGATGGCGCTGAACTCTGGCTGCTGAAGCCGATGACGTTCATGAACCGCAGTGGTGGGCCAGTCTCGAGCGTTCTCAATTTCTACAAGATCGCCGCCCCCGAGATGCTCGTCGCGCACGACGAGATCGACCTGCCGGGCGGCACCGTGCGACTCAAGCAGGCGGGCGGGCACGGCGGTCACAATGGCCTGCGCGACCTCATCGCCGCGCAGGGCGACGATTTCTGGCGGCTGCGCATCGGCGTCGGCCATCCGGGCACGAAGAACGAAGTGGTCGACTTCGTGCTCACGCAAGCGGGCAAGGACGAGCAGCGCGCGATCGACGACACCATCCTCGCGGGCGCGGACGCCATCGAGGAATCCCTGCGCGCCGGCGCGCAGGTCGCAATGAACAAACTCCATGCGCGGAACAAGCCCGCGCCGAAGGAATAGATAGATGGGCATCAAGGCCGGAATCGTGGGTCTGCCGAACGTCGGCAAGTCGACGCTGTTCAACGCGCTCACGCGCGCGGGCATCGCCGCCGAGAACTACCCGTTCTGCACCATCGATCCCAACGTGGGCATCGTGCCCGTGCCGGATCCCCGCCTCGATCAGCTCGCGGCGATCGTCGAGCCCGAGAAGATCGTGCCGACCACCGTCGAGTTCGTCGACATCGCGGGGCTCGTCGCCGGCGCGTCGCAGGGCGAAGGCCTCGGCAACAAGTTCCTCTCGCACATCCGCGAGACTGACGCGATCGCACACGTGGTGCGCTGCTTCGAGGACACGGACATCGTGCACGTCTCCGGCAAGGTGAACCCGATCTCCGACATCGAGATCATCGACACCGAGCTCTGTCTCGCCGATCTGCAGTCCGTGGAGAAGGCCGCCGACCGCTACGCCAAGCAGGCGAAAGGCGGTGACAAGGACGCGGCCCGCAAGAAGGAACTATTCGAACGGATGCGCAAGCACCTCGACCAGGGCAAGCCCGTGCGCTCGATGGGCCTCACGAAAGAGGAGAA
This sequence comes from uncultured Pseudomonadota bacterium, assembly GCA_902826225.1. Taxonomy (GTDB): domain Bacteria; phylum Pseudomonadota; class Gammaproteobacteria; order Steroidobacterales; family Steroidobacteraceae; genus CADEED01. Next base: position 3,206 of record CADEED010000152.1, read on the forward strand.
GGCCGACAGCCACGAGCTGCACCTGCTCACCGGGAAGCCGGTGATGTACGTGGCCAACGTCAAGGAAGATGGATTCACCGACAACCCGCATCTCGACGCCGTGCGCGAGCGGGCGAAAGGCGAGGGGGCCGTCGTCGTCGCGGTGTGCGCGGCGATCGAAGCGGAGATCAGCCAGCTCGACGAGAACGACCGCGCGGAGTTCCTCAAGGACCTGGGGCTCACGGAACCCGGCCTCGATCGCGTGATCCGCGCGGGTTACGACCTGCTCGGCCTGCAGACGTATTTCACGGCCGGCGAGAAGGAAGTGCGTGCCTGGACCGTGCGCATCGGCGCCACCGCGCCGCAGGCCGCCGGCGTCATCCACACGGACTTCGAGCGCGGCTTCATCCGTGCCGAGGTGATCGGCTTCGAGGACTACATCCGGAACAAGGGAGAGGCAGGCGCCCGGGACGCGGGAAAGCTGCGGCTCGAGGGCAAGGAGTACGCCGTCCAGGAAGGTGATGTGATGCACTTCCGGTTCAACGTCTGAAGTCCTGACCGTTCGTCCGGCCCCCGGAGCCGCCCGTCGCCCCGGGGGCCCAATTGTTCAATTGCGCACGTTTTCAAGGGCCTGCGCCGCCTAAGATGCCGGCCCATGCGCAAGTCAAACCAGTCGCTGGAGCAGGGTTTCACCATCATCGAACTGATGCTGGCGGTCACTGTCATGGGCATCCTGCTCGCGATCGGCATCCCGTCCTTCACCGAGTTTGTGCGCAACAACCAGATGGTCGCGCAGACCAACCAGTTCATCGGCGGTCTCAGCTACGCGCGCAGCGAGTCCATCCGCAGCGCCGCGGTCGTGACCCTCTGCCCGACCACGACGCCGAACGTGACGGGCGCCACCTGTTCGAACACCCCGAACTGGGAAACCGGATTCATCGCCTTCAGGGACGTGAACGCGAACAACACGCGCGAGGTCGCGACCGAGGAAATCGTGCAGGCCTTCGGTCCGGCCGCCGAACAGATCACGATCAGGTCGACTAACCGCAACTACGTGCGCTACCTCGCGACCGGCATGAACGGTTCCGGTCTCGAGACTTTCTCCATCCTGCGCCCCGGATGCGTCGGCAACAAGGCGCGCCAGATCGCCATCAGCACCACGGGACGCCTCGCGACGTCGATCGTCGCGTGCCCGTAATTCGACGAGGAACGACCCGGTGAGTACCTTCAAGAAGATCGGAAAGTCGAAGCGCGGCCCGACCTTGATAGAGACTCTCCTCGCGCTCGTCGCCCTATCGCTCGGACTGCTCGGCATCGCGGCGCTGCAGATGACCAGCATGCGCAACAACCGTGGCGCGCACCAGCGCGCCCAGGCGGCTTCACTCGCGTACGACATCGCGGATCGCATGCGGGCGAACCGTGACGCCGCCATCGCCGGCAACTACACGGTCGCACTCAACCAGGTCGTGCTGGGCGGCGCGCTCAACGAACTCGACATCCAGAACTGGAAAGACTCCCTGGCCATCACGCTGCCCGGCGGCGACGGATCCATCTCGGCGCCGGCCGCGGGCACGAACGTCGTGACGATCACCGTGCGCTGGACGGACACGCTCGAAGGCGAGACCGCCTCGGCCGGCGTGCAGACTTTCACCACGCGGACGCAGATCTGACATGCGCACGACCATGAACAACCAGCGCGGCTTCAGTCTCATCGAGATGATGGTGTCGATCACGCTCGGCCTCATCCTGCTGGCCGGGGTCCTGTCGATCTTCCTGAGCTCGAAAGTCACGTATCTCGCGAACGAGAAGACCTCACGCCTGCAGGAGAATGGCCGCGTCGCGCTCGATTTCCTGACGCACGACCTGCGTTCGTCCGGCTACATGGGCTGCGCGCGCGAAGTGCCGTTCGCGTCCACGCTCAACAATCCCAATTCGCTGCTGTGGAACTTCCAGATCCCGATGCAGGGCTTCGAGTCGGATGGCGCGGGCGCCTACGCCCCGGCGCTTCCGGGCGGCGTCCTCAACCCGGCGCCCGTCGTCGATAGCGACGTCCTCGTGATCCGGTCGATGGAACGCGATGGCCGCGTCGCGCGCGTCACGGGCACGCTGCCGCCGACCGGGAACATTCCGGTCGCAGGTGCCACGTTGCCCGTGGGGTCCGTGGCCATGATCTCCGATTGCCGCGCGAGCACGGTGTTCCAGATCACCGGCTCGGGCGGCGGTGTGATCACCCACGCGGCTGGCGGCTCGAACCCCGGCAACGCCAGCAACAATCGCGGCCGCACGTTCCAGATCAACGCGCGCATCTCGCCGCTGCAGACCTACATCTACTACGTCGCCAACGACCCGCTGAACAACAACGAGCCTTCGCTGTACCGACAGACCGGGTCTGCGGTCGCCGAAGTGCTGATCGACGGCGTCGAGGCGCTGCAAATCGCCTACGGCGAAGACACCAACAACGACCGCGTAGCCGATCGCTACGTGCCCGCCAACGCGGTCGGCAACTGGGATCGCGTGATGAGCGCGACCCTGTCGATGCTGATCCGCTCCCAGGCGAACGGCACGACGCAAGACACCAACAACTACCAGGTGCTGCCGGCGGCGTCCGGTGGCCGCCTGTTGGGGCCCTTCAACGATCTGCGCTCGCGCATGGTGTTCAACACCACCATCACGATCCGCAATCGCGCCCTGTGATTTCGAGGAGTTCAATGAAGCGCATCCATCCAACCGGCTCCCTGCATCGCCAGCGCGGCGCGGCACTCGTCATCGCGCTGCTCATGCTGCTGGTGATGACCGTTCTCGGCCTGGCGTCGATGCAGATCACGCGCTTGGAAGAGCGCATGGCCGGCAACGCGCGCGACATCAACGTGGCCTTTCAGGGTTCCGAAGCCGGGCTTCGGCATGCCGAGAGTTTCATCATTCTGTTCCGCGATCGCCCGGCCGGGCGCTGCGCCGGACCGCCGTGCGCCGCCGGCATCTATGCGACCAATGCGTTGCCGCTGGATCTTCGCAACCAGCCCGACGCGTGGTGGCGCGACAGCCCCAATACGACCCGAGAGTACGGCGTCGCGGGAGCTACGGATATCGCGGACACCGTTTACGAGCCTCGTTCGATGACCGAAGAATTGTCATTCCCGCCGGACAGCCTTTCGCGCG
>CADEED010000153.1 GCA_902826225.1 uncultured Pseudomonadota bacterium
ATTCCCCACTGCTGCCTCCCGTAGGAGTCTGGGCCGTGTCTCAGTCCCAGTGTGGCTGGTCGTCCTCTCAGACCAGCTACGGATCGTCGCCTTGGTAGGCCGTTACCCTACCAACTAGCTAATCCGACTTCGGCTCATCCATCGACGCAAGGTCTTGCGATCCCCTGCTTTCCCCCGAAGGGCGTATGCGGTATTAGCCAATCTTTCGACTGGTTATTCCCCATCATTGGGCAGATTCCGAAGCATTGCTCACCCGTTCGCCGCTCGTCAGCATGTATTGCTACACCTGTTACCGCTCGACTTGCATGTGTTAGGCACGCCGCCAGCGTTCAATCTGAGCCAGGATCAAACTCTTCACTTAAAGACTTCGATCTTCAATCAAAGAGTATCCATCGGCCCATCGCTGGACTTTTTACAGTCCATTTCTGGACTTTTGGTTACTCGGTTAATGCCTCCAAAGACGCATCGACGCGAGTCCCCACACAAATTACCTGCAAATTTTTAAGAAGCACTACGGTCGCTAGGGGCCGCAGAAGGGGGCGGAATTATAGGCGCGAACCGCATTCCGTCAACCCATGTATTCAGACACTTACTTACCCACCGCGAGAACCGCGGGGGCCATCGGTGCGTGAGGGGGCGCATTATAGGGAGCCATTCCCCTCTGTCAACGCGTTGTCACATCCGGCGTCAGACTCGGACTAAAGCACTGAGAGGGTTGGCTTTTTCCCCGCCGCCGCCAGGGGTCCGGTGCTCGAATCTTGAGCACCTCGGCAGTTTCAGCCCGGCTCGAGGGTTACCCAGCGGTATTTGTGCTTACCGACCTGGACCAGATACGTCCCGGGGCCCAGCGCGCGGTCCCTTTCCGTGACCTTGGCGAGCCCTTCCGGCGAAGACCCGACCCGGACGGCGCCCTGGTCGATCATGCGGTTCCCGTCGGACGTGCTCGACACGAGCCCCGCGTTCTTGAGAACCCCCGCCAGCCGCTGCGGCGACCCGTCGGTAGTTAGGGTGATTCGCTCTATCTTCTCCGGCACCTGCCCCTGCTGGAAGCGCGCGACGAAGGCGTCACGGGCCCGAGTGCCAACGCCAGCGCCGTGGAAACGGTCGACGAGTTCGACGCCCAGCTCGAACTTCACGTCGCGCGGGTTGCGGCCCTCGGCGATAGCGCGCTTGAGACCGGCGACCTCGCCGAGCGGGCGGAACGACAGCAGCTCGAAGTAGCGCCACATGAGATCGTCGGAGATCGACATCAGTTTGCCGAACTGCACGTCGGCGGGCTCGTTGATGCCGATGTAGTTGCCCAGCGACTTCGACATCTTGTTGACGCCGTCCAGCCCTTCGAGCAGCGGCATCGTCATCACGATCTGCGGCTCCTGCCCGTATGTTTCCTGCAGCTGGCGCCCTACCAGCAGGTTGAATTTCTGATCGGTACCGCCGAGCTCGACGTCGCTCTTCAGGGCCACGGAGTCGTAGCCCTGAACCAGCGGGTAGAGAAACTCATGGATGGCGATCGGCTGTCCGCCCTTGTAGCGCTTCGAGAAATCGTCGCGTTCGAGCATGCGCGCGACCGTCTGCCGGCCGGCGATTTCGATGAGGCCCGACGCGTTCATGTTGCCGAACCAGCGGGAGTTGAAATCGATGCGCGTCTTCTCGCGATCGAGGATCTTGAAGATCTGCTCCTGGTAGGTCTGCGCATTCGCGTCGACCTGCTCCCGCGTCAGCGGCGGCCGCGTCGCGTTCCGTCCGCTCGGGTCGCCGATCATCCCGGTGAAGTCCCCGATCAGGAACGTGACCTCGTGTCCGAAATTCTGGAACTGCCGCATCTTGTTGATGAGCACCGTGTGCCCGAGATGCAGGTCGGGCGCCGTCGGGTCGAAGCCCGCCTTGATCCGCAGCGGCGTCCCGCGCGAGAGTTTCTTGACGAGTTCGCTCTCGACCAGCACTTCCTGGGTCCCGCGGAGCAGCTCGGCGAGCTGGTTCTGGCTTTCTTGGGTGATCGTCACGGCGACTGGTTCCGAGGTACGGGGTTCTCGCAGACATCAACGGCGGTCACAGGCGAGTTTACCGGGCGTTGACCCCTTGTCGATCCGTGAGTTACGTTTTATCGATCGTGTCCAAGTTCCTCAAGTCCGCCATCCCCGGCGTCTCGACGCGCGGCGCAATCCTGCTGCAGGTCGGCCTGTTCGCCATCGTCGCCGCGCTGGCCTGGTTGCCGCACGACTCCGACCGGGGGCCGGTCGCCACCGTCTCGCAGGCCGTGCTGCCCGTGATCGAATCGCCGATCCCGCCGCCCGTCAGCGTCGGTTTCTCCACCATCGAAGTCGTCGTGAGCCGCAACGACACGATGGACCGCCTCTTCCGTCGCTTCGAGCTCAATCTCGCCGACCTCGCGTCGCTGCGCGATCTGCCCGGACTGCGCAGCCAGCTGGACAAACTACATCCGGGAGAGCTGCTCAGGATCATGCATCACGGCGGCGAGCTCGTCGGCCTCGAGCGCAAGCTCTCGGACAGCGAGACGCTCAAGGTCACGCGTGACGCCGCCGGTTTCGTTTCGGACGTGCTCGAGAATCCGCTCGAAGTGCATACCCGCACGGCGAGCGCGACGATCGACAGCTCGCTGTTCCAGGCTGCCGCCGACGCGGGCCTGCCGGAACGCGTCGCCTTCGAGCTTGCGGAGATCTTCCAGTACGACATCGATTTCGTCCTCGACATCCAGCAGGGCGATCGCTTCACGGTCGTGTACGAGGAGATCTTCCAGGACGGCGAGTCGCTCAAGAGCGGCAACATCCTCGCCGCCCGCTTCATCAACGAAGGTCGCGAGTACCGCGCGGTGCGCTACGAGAATGCGCAGGGCCGCGGCGAGTACTTCGCGCCGGACGGCCGCAGTTTGCGCAAGGCGTTCATCCGCGCGCCCGTGCAGTTCTCCCGTATCAGCTCGAGATTCAATCCGTCGCGCCGTCACCCCGTGCTGAATCGAATCCGCGCACATCGTGGCGTCGACTACGCGGCACCGGTCGGCACGCCCGTGCGCGCGGCCGGCAACGGCCGGGTGAAGTTCGTCGGCAAGCAAGGCGGGTTCGGCAACGTCATCGAACTGGAGCACGGCTCGGGGGTCGTCACGGTCTACGGTCACCTGTCGCGGTTCAAGTCGGGGCTGCGCCGTGGCCAGCGCGTCGAACTCGGCAGCGTCATCGGCTACGTCGGGATGACCGGCCTCGCGACGGGTCCGCACCTGCATTACGAATACCGCGTCCGCGGCAGCCACAAGAATCCGCAGACCGTGCCCCTGCCCAACGCGGAACCGATCGCCGAGTCGGAACGAGACCGGTTCATGGCTGCGACGGCCGATTTCGTCAACCTGCTGGACCTCCCGGCCGGCCCCGCGCTCGTCGCCCGCTAGGCGCGCCATCTGTCACATTCCGGGGGTTTCCCCTGTGGTTTGATATGGGTCCGCCGCCATGGACCAGCCCGATCTCCGTTCCGCCGAGCACTACATCAATCGCGAGCTGTCGCTGCTCGCATTCAACGAGCGCGTGCTTGCGCAGGCGCTCGACGAACGGGTGCCGCTGCTCGAGCGCCTCAAATTCCTGTGCATCTCGTCCAACAACCTGGACGAGTTCTTCGAGATCCGCGTCGCCGGTCTGAAGCAGCGCATCGAGCTCGGCTCCGATCAGCCCGGCCCCGACGGCCTCACCATCACCGAACAGCTCCAGGCGATCCACGAACAGACGGCCCGGCTCGTCGACGCGCAGTACGCCTGCCTCAACGACGTGCTGCTGCCCTCCCTGCGCCAGCACGGCATCGAATTGCTCGCCCGCTCGAGCTGGGACGACGAGACCGCGCAGTGGCTGGAGCAGTATTTCGAACGTGAGATCGAGCCCGTGTTGTCGCCCCTCGGCCTCGATCCGGCGCGTCCGTTTCCGCGAATCCAGAACAAGAGCCTCAATTTCATCGTCCGCCTCGCGGGGCAGGACGCATTCGGCCGCGACACTGGCCTCGCGGTCGTGCAGGCGCCGCGGTCGCTTCCCCGCGTCGTTGCGCTGCCCGAAACGGATGGCCGCAAGCGCTTCGTGCTGCTCACCGGCATCGTGCAGCAATTCGTCTCGAAGCTGTTCTCGGGCATGGAGGTGCTCGGCTGCTACCAGTTCCGCGTGACGCGCAACAGCGACCTGTACGTCGACGACGAAGAAGTCGACGACCTGCGGCGCGCGCTCGAGGGCGAGCTCGCCCATCGCCGCTACGGCGCGGCCGTCCGGCTCGAGGTCTCGGGCGATTGCCCGCCGGATCTCGATTCGTTCCTCATGCGGCAGTTCGCGCTCAACGAGGTGGATTTCTACGAAGTCTCGGGACCGGTCAATCTCAACCGGCTGGCGGCTATCTACGACCTCGTGCAGCGGCCCGATCTCAAGTACCCGATCTTCACTCCGGGCATGCCCAAGCGGGTCGCGGGCTCGACGGACTTGCTCGCGGTCATCCGGCAGAAGGACGTGTTGCTGCACCATCCGTTCCACGCGTTCGGCCCGGTGCTGGATTTCCTGCGCGGCGCCGCCACCGATCCGCGCGTGCTCGCGATCAAGCAGACGCTGTACCGCACGGGCGCCGAGTCGCCGATCGTCGACGCGCTCGTCGCCGCCGCGACCTCGGGCAAGGACGTCACGGTCATCGTGGAACTGCGCGCGCGCTTCGACGAGGAAGCCAACATCGAGTTGTCCAACCGCCTGCAGGAAGTCGGCGCGCACGTCATGTACGGCGTCGTCGGCTTCAAGACGCACGCGAAAATGTCGATGGTCGTGCGACGCGAAGCCGAAGGTCTGCGCCGCTACTGCCATCTCGGCACCGGCAACTACCACCCGCGCACCGCGCGCGGTTACACCGATTACAGTTTCTTCACCTGCGATCCCGAGATCGGCCAGGACGTCCACGAGCTGTTCCTGCAGCTCACGAGCCTCACGCAGACGCCGCGACTCACCAAACTACTGCAGTCGCCGTTCGGCATGCACGCGGCCGTCGTGCAGAAGATCGATCGTGAAGCCGAATTGGCGCGCAACGGCCGACCCGGCCGCATCATCGCCAAGATGAACTCGCTCGTGGACCCGCAGGTCATCGAGGCGCTGTACCGCGCTTCGCGCGCCGGCGTCCAGGTCGACCTCATCATCCGCGGGCTGTGCGCGCTGCGCCCCGGTATCCCGGGCGTCTCGGAGAACATCCGTGTTCGCTCCGTGGTCGGTCGATTCCTCGAGCATTCGCGCGTTTTCTTCTTCGGCAACGACGGCGCGGGCGAGCTGTATCTCGCGAGCGCCGACTGGATGGAGCGCAACTTCTTCCGGCGGGTCGAGGTGGCGTTCCCGGTGCGCGAGCAGACCCACCGCGAACGCATCCTGCGCGACCTCAACCTCTACCTGGCCGACGACACCCAGGCCTGGGCGCTTTCGCGCGACGGGCGCTACACGCGCTGCGAACGCACCACCGAGATCTCGCACGACGCCCAGGCGGCGCTGCTCGCGCGGTACGCCGCGGGCAGCGCGCCCGTGATCGTTCCATGACGCGCCCGGCGGCTACTTCGCGCTGAACACGCGCAGACGGAATCCGACCGTCTTGAGGTTCTCGATCTCCGACTGGAGATCGGCCACTGTGAGCGGGTGATCGTCCAGCCAGTCAGCTGGAAAGCGCACTTCCAGGGCGCCATCGCGCGGCGTCAGCTTGATGTCGGGCAGAGCAACGCTGCTGCGCCCTCGATTCAGCAACACGGCGAGGCGCAACAACAGAGTCATCGCCGGCGCACGCTTGTCCCACGGCGCCGTGAGTTCGTCCTTCTCCTCGATGGCGGGTTTCCGGCGATGACTGCCGACCATGATGGCGAGCAGCTTCTGTTCTTCGCGCGGGAATCCCGCCATGTCCGCGTTTGCGAGCAGGTAGGCCCCGTGGCGGTGATAGCCGCTGTGCGCGACGTCGAGTCCGATCTCGTGCAGCCGCGCGGACCAGCGCAGGACGAGTTCGATCGCGGGGTCCGCGAGCGACCACGCCTCTTCCACCTGCGACAGGAATCCGACGATGGTCGATTCCACGCGCTCGGCCTGCGCGACGTCCACGTGGTAGCGTTCCTGCATGCTGCGGACCGTGCGCTCGCGCGCGTCCTCGTCCGTGTAGCGGCCGAGCAGGTCATACAGCAGACCCTCGCGCATCGCGCCATCCGCGACCTTCATCGACTCGATACCCAGCTGCTCGAAGACCTCGGCCAGGATCGCGACACCCTTGGCGAACGCCAACTTGCGGTCGTCGTCCAGCGATGCCAGCTCGAGATTGCG
>CADEED010000154.1 GCA_902826225.1 uncultured Pseudomonadota bacterium
CCCTTGTCCTTCCCGCCCGCCGAACAGAAACTCGCCTTCCTGGACCTGAATTCGGGCAGCAAGCTCGGGGCCGGAAAGCTCCACGTCGTCGCGACCAGTGGCCCGCACAAGGCGGAGGCGGACATCTGGCTCGAGGTCCGCAGCCCGAACGTGCCGGTCACGCGGCTCACGCGCGGCACGATCAGGGCCGGCGAGACGTGGAACGCGGACGTCAAGGGCTTCGGCCTCGAGGGCACGCACACGGCCGTGCTCGAGGTGTCCGCCCTGCCCCCGGTGAACCTGGACGGGCGACTCGAGTACCTCATCCACTACCCGCACGGGTGTCTCGAGCAGGTCACCTCGGGCGCGTTCCCGCAGGTCTATCTACCAGCGCTGTTGAAGCTCGACGACCGTCGCCGCGCGGACGTGGAGAACAACGTGCGCGCGGGCATCGCGCGGCTGCGCGGATTCCAGCAGCCGAACGGCGGGTTCGTGTACTGGCCCGGCGGCTTCGCCACGGACTACGGGCTCGGCTGGCGCGACGACTGGGGCACCACGTACGCCGGGCACTTCTTGCTGGAGGCCGAGCGCGCGGGCTTTGCGGTGCCGGGCGACATGAAGACGTCCTGGCTGCGGTACCAGAAATCCGCCGCGCAGCGCTGGGATGCGAACACGCTGCGCGCCCGGGACGTGGGCGCGGGTGTACTCGAGGGCGCGCGCTACGCGCAGGCGTATCGCCTGTTCACGCTGGCGCTGGCCAGGCAGCCGGACCTCGGCGCGATGAACCGGCTCCGCGAAGGCGCGTCGCTGTCGACGGGCGAACGCTGGTTGCTGGCGTCGGCCTATCAACTCGCGAACCAGCCGGACGCGGCGCGCGCGCTGGTGAAGGACGACAAGCTCGTCGTGTTCGACGGCAAGGCGGATGAGTACACGTTCGGTTCGCGCCTGCGCGATCGCGCGATCGTGCTGCAGGGGCTGTCGATCCTCGGGAGGGACGCCGAGGCGTCGAAGTTCGTCGACGACATCTCGGGCGAGCTCGCCGATGGGCAGTGGTGGAGCACGCAGTCGGTGGCGTGGGCGCTGGCGTCCGTGGCGCGCTGGTCGCAGGCGAAACCGTACGAGGCGTACACGTTCGAGTACGCCCCGGGCAACGCGCGCGCGCAGAAGGTGGCGGGCGACAAGGCGGTCGTGAACGTGACCTTGCAGGCGCCGTCGGCGGCGGGCACGCCGCTCGCGGTTCGCAACACGTCCGCGCGCGCGCTGTACGCGACGGTGTCGGTGCGCGGCATCGCGAAGAGCGGCGAGGAAGACACGGCCGCGAATGGGCTCGACATCAACGTCGACTACCGCGACGGCAATGGCGCGCAGGTCGACGTGAGCCGGCTCGTGCAGGGCAGCGACCTCATCGCGGAGATCACGATCCGCAACACGAGCAAGCGGCGGCTGACCAACCTCGCGTTGACGCAGATGGTCCCGGCGGGCTGGGAGATCCGCAACGAGCGCATGGATGGGGGTGACGCGCTCGGCACGACGATGCCGGCGGAACCGCGGCGCTCTTCGTCGTGGTGGCTGCCGGACGGTTCGGCGGATGCCACGGCGAAGGTGGCCGAGTACGTCGACATCCGTGACGACCGCGTGCTGCAGTACTTCTCGCTGCGCGCGGGGGATTCGATCCAGTTCCGCACGCGGCTCAACGCGGCCTATCTCGGCCGGTACTATCTACCCGGCGCGTCGGCCGAGGCGATGTACGACGCCACGCAGCACGCGCGGCTGAAAGGCCTGTGGGTGGACGTGGTGCCGCGGAAGTAGCGGGATGCGCGCGCGCTGGCAAGGACTGTGGCAGGACCGGCGGAGGCGTACTGTTGCCCTCGCCGGGCTGGCCGCGTTGCTGGTCGTCGGCGCGTGGTTCTGGGCGCTGCTGCCTGCGCGGTTGTTCGACGAGCCAGTGTCGTACGTGCTTGAAGCGCAGGACGGCACCTTGCTCGGCGCGCGCATCGCGGCGGATGGGCAGTGGCGCTTCCCGGCGCGCCGGGACGTGCCGCAGAAGTTTGGCCGCGCGCTGGTCGTGTTCGAGGACAAGCGGTTCGAGCGCCATTTCGGGGTGGACCCGCTCGCGGTGGCGCGCGCGGCGAAGCTGAACCTCGGCAAGGGCCGCGTGGTGAGCGGCGGAAGCACGTTGACGATGCAGCTGGCGCGCCTCGCGCGCACCTCGAAGCACGACGAGCGCGACGAACGCGACGAACGCACGCTGCGCGCGAAGCTCGCGGAAGCGGTGCTCGCGGTGCGGCTGGAGACGGCGTACGACAAGGACGAGCTGCTGTCGCTGTACGCGGCGCACGCGCCGTTCGGCGGCAACGTCGTGGGGCTCGACGCGGCGGCGTGGCGCTACTTCGGGCGCGATGCCGCGGCGCTGTCGTGGGCGGAGGCCGCGACGCTCGCCGTGCTGCCGAACAATCCGGCGCTGGTGCACCTGAAACGCAATCGCGAACGGCTGCGGAACAAGCGGGATTTCGTGCTGCGCAAGCTGCACGCGGCGGGCGACCTGTCCGCGCTCGACCTCGAGCTCGCGCTCGCCGAGCCGCTGACCGCCGAGCCGCACGACCTGCCCGACCTGGCGCCGCACCTGCTCGATACCCTGCGCGCGCAGAACCCGGGGCAGCACCGGCTGGTGTCCACGCTCGATGCGCGGCTGCAGGCCGAGGCGACGCAACTCGTGCAGGAACACTCCGCGCAGCTCGCGCGGCAGCAGGTGCACAACGCCGCGGCGCTGGTGATCGACAACGAGACGTTCGAGGTGGTCGCGTACGTTGGCAACGGGGTGAGAAAGGGGGGCGGAAGAAAAGGGGTCAGACCTATTTTCTCCGAAAATAGGTCTGACCCCTTTTCTTCCGCCCCCCTTTCTTCCGACCCCTTTTCTTCCCACGTCGACATCATCCGTCGCCCGCGCAGCACGGGCAGCATCCTCAAGCCCATGCTCTTTGCCGCGATGCTCGACGACGGCGCGCTCACGCCGCGCATGTTGTTGCCCGACGTCCCCACGCATTACGAGGGCTTCACCCCCGAGAACTTCGACCGCCAGTATCGCGGCGCCGTCCGCGCGGACGAGGCGCTCGCCCATTCGCTCAACGTGCCCGCCGTGCGCATGCTCCGCACCTACGGCATCGCACGCTTCGCAGACGTGTTGCGCGACGCCGGCATGACGACCCTCACCCGCCCCGCCGACGACTACGGCCTCACGCTGATCCTGGGCGGCGCCGAGGGCAGTCTCTGGGACATCGCGGGCCTGTACGCCAGCCTGAATCACGTCGCGCGCGCGCGGATCGAGAACGCGACGCCGCGGTTTCACCGCCTCACCGCCCTGCGCGATGTCCCAGCGGAGGAGCGCGGGCCGACGCCCATCTCCACGGGCGCCGCATGGCTCACGCTCGACACCCTGCTTGAAGTGCCGCGCCCCGGTGAGGAGGGTCATTGGAAGAATTTCGCGACGGCGAGAGCGATCGCGTGGAAAACCGGCACGAGCTGGGGGCTGCGCGATGGCTGGGCCGTGGGCACGACCCGGCGCTATACCGTCGGCGTCTGGGTGGGCAACGCGACGGGCGAAGGCCGCCCGGGCCTCACCGGTTCGACGATGGCCGCGCCGCTGATGTTCGCGCTCTTCAACGCGCTGCCGAACAGCCCGTGGCTCGAACGCCCGACGTGGGCGCTCAAGTCCGTCGACACCTGCTCGAACGACGGCTACCTGGCGACGGAGGCCTGCGAGCCCGAACCGGCGTGGATACCGAAGGACGCGCGCTTCGAGCAGCTGAGCCCGCACAATCTGCGCGTGCATCTCGATGCCGGGCATCAGCGCGTCGATGGCGCCTGTGAGTCGCCCGGCCGCATGACGCACGCGAACTGGTTCGTGCTACCGGCGGCGGAGGAGTTCTGGTATCGGCGGCAGCATGCCGAGTACCGGCCGCTGCCGGCGGTGCGCGCGGACTGCCAGGCGGCGGGGACAGGGCGCGCGCTGGCGCTCATCTATCCGGATGTGAATGCGCGTGTGCTGATTCCGCGTGAGCTGGATGGTCAGCGGGGGCGGACGGTATTCGAGGCCGTCCACCGGCGGCGCGAAGCCACCGTGTACTGGCATCTGGACGACCAGTACCTGGGAGAGACCCATACTTTCCACCAGCAGTCGCTGGACGTCGACCCGGGCGAGCACGTGCTGACCCTGGTGGATGACCGCGGCGAGCGCGTGGCGCGGAAGTTTTCCGTCCTGGCGACGCGGTGAGGGGTAAAGGGGTCAGATCTATTTTCCGTAAAGGGGTCAGATCTGTTTTTCGCCAAGGTGCCGCTTCCGAAAGCAGCCTTACCGGAGAAAAATAGATCTGACCCCTTTACGGAAAATAGATCTGACCCCTTTTCTCCCTCAGTTCCGCCGCTTCAGCGCCGGGTCTTCGCCCTTCGCTCGATCCTTGCCGGCCTGCTCGGCGTCCTCGAGTTCCTCGGCTTCCGCCGGTGTCTCGGGTGCCGCACGCACCGCGGCCTTCTCGACGTCGTTGTTCTCGAGGTACTCCTCCTGGCGCTTGCGATACCGGCGCGCGGCTTCGTAGTCGCCCTCGCCCTGCACTTTCGGATCCTTGGATTCGTTCGCCATGACTCTCTCCATTTCAAACTGCCCGTAGGTGACCCACCGATTAGAGCCGATCTGACAGTGCGGAAACTCCCGGAAAGGCGCCGTCCTACGTAACTTTCAGCACCGCGCGTAGTGGTTTCAAATGAACGCTCACGCACAATTTCCGCACCGCAAGGAACGCAGGAATTCCCCTCATGCTGATGTACCTGGAAGCCGATGCCGCCCGTGGGCCACTCGCTGACCTGGCCAGCGGGATCACGCCATCCGGATTGGAGCGTCTGAAGCTCGATCGCCTGCGCGAATTGCGTGCGGTGGTGGAATCGTTGCGGGCGGAGCGCGAGCTGCGCCTTGCGACAGATATCATCAGCCTCGCCGACCGGCGCCGGCTCGACTAACATTCCCGCCCGCGGAGCCCTCCGCAGCCGGTGCGTCCCGAGTGGGACACGTTGCGTACCGCGTTGCCCGGTTGCGACAATGCGTCCGCCCTCTTGCCCGCAGGTAGCATTCACGCGTCATGAACGCGCCCCCACTCCGAGTTCTCGTCGCCGAAGACAATGACGATCTGCGCGATCTGCTGGTCACGCTGATCTCCGCGGAACCGGACATGAAGTGCGTCGGGTCGGCGCGTGACGTGGATTCGGTCATCGAGCACACGGTGGAAGACAAGGCGGATGTGATCGTGCTCGATCTCGAGCTGCAGGGCCGGTCGAGCATCGATGTGCTGAAGGCCGTGCGCGCGGCTGGCCGCAAGGTGCACATCATCGTGTTCTCCGGGCATTCGCACCCGGAGATGATCCGGCACACGCTGGCGGCCGGGGCCGATGCGTACGTGCCGAAGAGCGGCGACTTCGAACTGCTGCTCGACACCATCCGCGACCGGCGGGTGTAAAGGGGTCAGAGCTATTTTCCTCGCCGGCGTCTCGTCCGCCTCATATTCGAGAACCAGGCGAGAAATAGCGCTCCCCCGAATTCCTCTCCGCTGACTACGATCAGTGCCTTCGACTGGAGGCACGGATGCCCCGCTCGCTTCGGCTCGCCATCGCCCGCCTGCCACATCACATCGTCCAGCGAGGCCATTCTCGCGACGCCGTCTTCTTCAGCGACGCCGACTGCGTCGACTATCTCGGCACGCTCGCGGAGTTCAGGGTCGCGCTCGGCCTGCGCGTCTATGCCTACTGCCTGATGACCAATCACGTGCACCTTCTCGTCGATCCGCGCGACGACCCGCGGAGTCTCAGCGTGCTGATGCGTCGGTTGGCCGGCCGTCATTCGCGACGCCTCAATGCCCTGCGAGGCTCCAGTGGCTCACTCTGGGAGGGACGCTTCAAGTGCAGTCCGATCGACACCGATCGCTACTTGCTGACCTGTGGCCGGTACATCGATCTCAATCCCGTTCGCGCTCGGCTCGTGAACACGCCCCAGGCGTACCGATGGTCGAGCTATCGCGCGCGCGCGGGGCTGTGCGAGTGCCCGTTCCTGGATCTCGATCCTTCACTGGAGGCCCTGGCAACGCTGCCGGGCGATCGCCAGGACGCCTACCGACGCCTGGCCACCACGCCGCTGACGATCGCTGAACTCGATCTCTTGCGCGGCGCGGCGAACCGCAATCAGCTGACGGG
>CADEED010000155.1:0-3111 GCA_902826225.1 uncultured Pseudomonadota bacterium
GAGTCGCGCTCGGGCACACGCCCCAGGCCGATGAGGCCTTCGCCCTTGATCTGCACGCTGTCGCGGCGCACGAACAATTCTTCGCCGCCTTCCGCCTGCACGAACGTGCCGTTCGTCGACTGGTCGATCAGCACGAACTTGTTGCGATTGATCTCGATGCGGGCATGCAGTCGAGAGATCAGGTTGCCGCGGATCACGAGGTCGTTGTCGTCGGCGCGGCCGATGGCGACGTTCGGACGCTGCTCCGTCAGCAAGACTTCGCCGCCGTCGAACGTCAGCCGCAGGCGCATGGCGCGGCGGCCCTCCGCGGCCGTGATCGACACCGACGGCAACATGCTGGTGATGTCGTCCGTCTGCCAGAGCACCTCGAAGAGCGTGACTTCGGCGCCCTGACCTTTCAGCGTGGCGACGTCTATCTGCCGAACGGCGGATTGCCATTCGGGCGAAAGCTGCGCGACCATCGCCTCGGTGGTGATGATCTGTCCGGCCTTCGCCTGGCTCGTCATGCGGTTCGCGGTGTGCACCGTGGAGCCGAACACGTCGCGGTTCTCGACGACGACCGGCCCGCAATGGCAACCGATGCGGATCGCGACGTGGTGACCCTCGGCGGTGAGCTCCGGATTTCCGGTGATCGACTTCTGCATCTTCGCGGCCGCGTTCAACGCGTCGTTGGCGACGGAGAAGGTCGACATCACTTCATCGCCCATCGTCTTGATGACCGTGCCGTGATGCTCTTCGGTCGCCTGTCGCATGATGTCGATGCAGGTGGCGACCACCTCGCGTGCGCGCTGGTCTCCGAGCTCTTCGTAGAGCCGCGTCGAACCGACGACGTCGGCGAACACGATGGCGAGTTCGATGTCTTTGGCCATACGGACCGGATGATTGAAGGCCCCGGATTATAACCACAGACCCTAGAATGTCGGCCCAATGAATAGATACGAATCCCTGCTGCTCACTGCACTGCTCTCGGGCTCGCTGGTTGGCGCGGGCGCGGCCGAAAAACCCCAGAATTTCGCGCGCGCGGATCTCGCCGCGGTCGCCTCGCTGCGCGACCGTGGCCTGGCCGACGACACCGCCTATCGCCTCATCGAGTCCCTCACCACCGAGGTCGGACCGCGCCCCGCGGGCTCTCCGGGAGACAAGGCCGCCGTGGCCTGGGCCGCCCGCGAGATGCAGAGGCTGGGGTTGAAGAACGTGCGCACCCCCGCGGTCGTCGTGCCTCACTGGGAGCGTGGCGACGCCGAATTCGCCGTGATCGCGCCGTTGCCGCAGTCCATGCCGGTACTCGCGCTCGGCGGCAGCGTCGGCACCGATGCGGCGGGAATCGAGGCCGAGGCCGTGCAGGTCGCCGATCTCAAGGTGCTCGCGGCGCTGCCTGCGGATGCCGTGAAGGACCGCATCGTGTTCTTCAACGGCCGCATGGCTCGCACGCGTGATGGCGCCGGATACGGCGCCGCGGTCCCCGTACGCGCCACCGGCCCGAGCGCCGCGGCCAAGCTCGGCGCGCGGGCGGTCGTCATCCGCTCGATCAGCACGAGCCACGACCGTTTTCCGCACACGGGCACCACGCGTTACGCCGCCGACGGACCGCGCATTCCCGCCTTCGCGCTCTCGAACCCGGATGCCGATGCATTGGAACGCCAGTTCGCCACCGGCCAGGCCGTGCGGCTGCGCTTGCGATCGAGCGCGCGCGATCTGCCGCCGGAGCGCTCCGCCAACGTGATCGGCGAGATTCCGGGCAGCGATCGCGCGTCCGAGATCGTGATCCTCGCCGCGCACCTCGACTCCTGGGACCCGGGTACCGGCGCGATCGACAACGCGGCGGGTTGCGCGATCCTGATGACCGCCGCGAAGCTCATCAACGACGCCGGCCTGAAACCGAGGCGCACGATCCGCGTCGCGCTGTTCGCCAACGAGGAGTTCGGCCTGTCCGGCTCCCGCGCGTACGTCGAGGAGAACGCGGCCGAGCTCGACCGGCACGTGGTCGGCTTCGAAGCGGATTTCGGCGCGGGACCGGTGTGGCGGCTAGCTAGCCGCGTGAATCCGGCCCAGTTGCCGGCCGTCGACCAGATACACCGGGCCATGCAGCCGTTCAAGCTCGAGCGCGGTGGCAACGAGGCCACGGGCGGCGCCGACCTCGATGGCCTGGCGCGGCTCGGCATGGCCATCCTCAGTCCGGATCTCGACGGGTCGAACTACTTCGACGTGCACCACACGGCGAACGACACACTCGCCCAGGTCGATCCGGCCGCCGTCCGCCAGAGCGCTGCGGCCTTCGCGGCGGCCATCTGGCTGGCCGCGCAGTACCCCGGCGACTGGCAACGCGTGACGACGGAAAAGCCCGCCCGCCGATGAACCCATCGCCCCCGAGCGACGCCGCGGATCTCATCGCCCGCCTCTCGCTCGAGCCGCACCCCGAGGGCGGCTGGTACCGCGAGGTGCACCGCTCGGCGGAGATCGTGCCGACGGCGCGCGGGCCGCGCGCGGCCACCACGTCCATCTACTTCCTGCTCGAGGCCGGCCGGAAGAGCCGCTGGCACGTGGTCGACTCCGACGAACTCTGGCATCACGTGGGCGGGGCGCCGCTCGAACTCGTGACCTACGGCCCGCAGACCCGCGCCTTTCGCCACCAGGTGCTGGGCGCGGTGGACCCGGTGCGCGAGCCCACGGGCATCGTGCCCCCGGGTGTCTGGCAGGCGGCACGCAGTCTCGGGGCGTATTCGCTGCTGGCCTGCGACGTATCGCCCGGCTTCGACTTCGAGGATTTCCGTTTCGTCGCCTCGCTTCCCGGACACGACGCGCACTTTGCCGGGCCGCTGGCGCGGTACGCCGACCTGCTGTGATCAGGCCGCGGCTTCGTTGAGCCGCTCGCAGGCCTCGCCAGCCTCAAGCAGCAGTTCTGCCGGGGCGGACGGGTCGCGCGACCCTTCCGACAGTCGCCGCCGAAACTCCTTCGCGCCCGGCATGCCGGCGTAGAGGCCGAGCATGTGCCGCGCGATCCACGACAGCCGCTCGCCGCGCGCCATCTCGCGCCGCGCGTAGTCCGTCATGCGCGAGAGCATGGCCAACCGGGCTGGCGCGGGTCCTCCGGATACTTCCGCGAGCAGCATC
>CADEED010000155.1:3121-6124 GCA_902826225.1 uncultured Pseudomonadota bacterium
CTATCAGCTCTGCCGTGCGCAACCCGCCATTGAGGACCACCGGCAACGGCGCGATACGCTGTTTCAACTCACGCACGACGTCGTAGCGCAACGGCGGGATCTCGCGATTGTCGCGCGGGGACCAGGCGCCCAGCACAGCCTTCCGCGCGTGCACGATGACGGCCGCCGAGCCCGCAGCGACGATTCCGTCGACGAACTCGTCCAGTGCCGCGCGCTCGGCATCGCCGAATCGGCCCGCCGCGACGCGCGCGGCTTCCCGCCTCGACATGCCCTCCTCAGCGAGTTCGTGAGCGTCGACCACGCCGATGCGCAGCTTCACCGTGACGGGAATGTCGACCGCGGCGCGCATCGCTGCCACGCAATCGGCGACGCGTCGCGGCTCGCGCATGAGGCACGCGCCGAACGCGCCCGAATGCACCCGGTCGCTCGGGCAGCCGCAATTGAGATTGATCTCGTCGTAGCCCATCGAAGCCCCGACGCGCGCGGCCGCGGCGAGATCTGCGGGCTCGCTGCCGCCGAGCTGCAGCGCGACGGGATGCTCCTGCGGATCGAAGCGCAACAGTTTCTCGCGGTCGCCGCGCAGGATCGCCGCGCTCGTGATCATCTCCGTGTACAGGAGGGTCGCGCGCGCGAACCCGCGCAGGAAGTAGCGGCAATGCCGGTCCGTCCAATCCATCATGGGTGCGACCGAGATTCTCCGGTCGAGGGATTTGCTCGATTTCTCGACGGAAATGCCTTGTTTTGTAGCGTTTTCCACTTGTGACGTTTCTGCGGGATTCCTGCGGATTTCGGGGAGTTTATCGTTTGTCGGGGAGACGTAAAGGAGACATGATCCTTTTCAACCTTCATGTCTCCTCGGATTTTCGATCATGCCGACGATCAAAATACGCAAGCAGGCCGACGGTGCCACGCGTTACACGGCCATAGTTCGGCTGCGCCGCAAAGGGGCTGTCCTGCACCGGGAAAGCAGGACATTCACGCACCGCTCCGCTGCTCTGAGCTGGGCCAAGCATCGCGAAGTCGCGCTCGAAGATCCGGCGGAGCTGGCTCGCCTGCGGGTCAGCACCCCGACGCTCGCGGAATTGATCCGCTGGTACATCGAAACTTTCGAGACGATCTCGCGCTGGCAGCGGAGCAAACAGACTCATTTAGAATTCCTGGAGCGGCACTCACTCGGCAAGACCATCGCGCACACACTCACGTCCGCCGATCTCATTCGGCACGTGCAGTCGCGTCGTGCGGAGGGTGCTGGACCTGCGACGGTGATCAACGACCTGATCTGGATTGGCGTCGTTCTGCGTGCCGCCAAGAGCGTCAAAGAGCTTCCCGTGAGTCCAGAAATCGTGCAGCAGGCGCGAAGCGCCTGTCGCGAGTTGCGATTGGTCGGCAAACCCAAGAAGCGCACTCGGCGGCCTACCGCCGACGAACTTACGCGGCTTCAGGGACATTTCAAGAGTCGAGATCGGCGTGCCGACATCCCCATGCTGGCCGTAATGGAATTCGCCATCGCCTCGGCGCGGCGGGAGTCGGAGATCTGCCGACTCGAATGGCGTGACAACGATGAGGCCAGTCGAACTGGCTTGGTCCGGGACGCGAAGCACCCAACGGGCAAGGAAGGGAATCACCGGCGGTTCAAATACACGCCGGAAGCTTGGGCGCTCGTCAGCGCTCAACCCGAGACGAGCGAGCGCATCTTTCCTTACGACGCCAAGAGCGTCGGCGCCGCATTCACGCGAGCCTGCCACCTGCTGGGAATTCAGGATTTGCGTTTCCATGATTTGCGGCACGAAGCCACCAGCCGCCTGTTCGAACGCGGCTATCAAATTCATGAGGTCGCCCAGTTCACGCTTCATGAGTCATGGAACGAGCTCAAGCGATACACGAACCTGAAACCTGAGAATCTGAGGGACATCGCGGCACCGGCAGCAAGCAAGCCGCGCACCAAACGGCGGAAGTCATCCCGCGTTGCTAACCAGCCTTCTGGCGCCGGACATCAATCAGCTCAGCGAGATCTGTGGCACTGACGAGCCAGGGCGACTTCTGCCCTCCCAGCCGGAAAGCCCGGCACGGCAGCATCTTCGCGGGCGCCCGGCGCCGGGCTTCGGCGCAGCTGAGCCCAAAGTATTTCGGCGCCACGCGTTCGAGCGGAATGTTGGCCTCGCCGAATTCGGCTAACAACCCGAAATATGTGCTGTTCACGACGTTGACCTGCGGAGTTGCAGCTATGCATCGAACATTGCCCGCAATCTCGAAAGAGTTGAAGACGTGGTTTGGCCGCTTTTTCAATGCAAACTCACCGGATAGCGACGTTGTTTCTACAACCTCCCCAAAGGCAAGCAAGCCCCCGAACCGGCGCGCTCGATCCAGCTGAACTACGCGGCGCCTTTGAGCCCTTGCGCGCGCGATAGATCTTCGAGGAGTGAGCCGTCTACTTTGGGCGGTGGCAATCCCCAGTACAGCGCCAGCAGCACACTTATATGCCGTAAGACCATGCGAACGGCGCTGCAGCTAACTATAATCGCAGCAGTAATACCGGCGGTCGCGCGCGCGACCGCCTAGCTCAAGGGTTAAGGGTGACAAATGAAACTTCGGACTGTTCAGATCAGAAACTTTCGTTGTATCGACGACTCGGGCGAATTTCGCCTCGACGACGTAACCTGCCTGGTTGGCAAGAACGAGTCGGGGAAAACGACGATTCTCGCCGCACTCGAAAAATTGAATAGTGCCGCCGCTGGCCGCGGAGATTTTTCTCGGCTTGATTACCCCAGGAAGAAATGGCGACCGAATGAGCCTATCCCAGACTCACCACCGGCTGTCTCTACCAAGTGGGAGCTGACTCCCGAGGAATTGGCCAAATTCGAAACGGTGTACGGAAAGGGGTGCTTCACGTCGCGCGAGCTTACTTTTTCGAAAGGTTACAACAATGTTTTGTACATTGACCTGCAATGCGATGAAAAAGTCGTTGCGCAAACAATCCTCAGCGCTGCAGGTGTTGCCGAAGAT
>CADEED010000156.1 GCA_902826225.1 uncultured Pseudomonadota bacterium
GCTGCCTGGAAATTCTGGATCTGCGAGCTGGCCAGGTCGATGGCCTGCTGCAGGTTGTTCTGTCCCGCACCGACCTTGCCCTGGACGACGCCCAGCTGGCCGATGGCGTCCTTGATCGCCGTGAGGGCCGACTTCGCGCCCGCCACGCCGCCCGTCAGCGTGCCGGCGGTGGCCGCCGACGCGCTCTGGAGCGAGTCAAGGTTGTTGACGATGCCGGAGTTGCCGGCGTCGCTTGCGACCGCGAGGTTGAAGCTCTTGAGCGAGACGAACTTGACCTCCGAGCCGTCCGCCTTCGTCGAGATCGCGAAGACGCTGCGCCAGGCGATCCGTCCCGACGATGTCCTCGCACGCTGGGGCGGCGACGAATTCGTCGTGGTCGCGCATGCGCAGCAGGTCGAGCACGCGACGATGCTCGCCGAGCGCATCCGCGAGCGGGTCGCGAAGTTGAAATTCGTTCTGCCCCGCGGCGCCGTCGTGCGCACGAGCTGCTCGATCGGGCTCACCTGTCTGCCGTTCGTGCCGGGCAAGCCCGACGCCGTGACGTGGGAACAGGCGCTCAAGATCGCCGACCTCGCCCTCTACCGCGCCAAGCGTGGACGCAACGCGTGGCGCGGCTGGTTCGGCACCGAGGCCGTGGCGACGCTGCATTCCGTGATCGGCGCCGTGGAGTCGAACATCGACGGCCTCATCGCGAGCGGAGTCATCATCGAATACAAGTCGACGCACGGTGAGGACGACACCGTGAACGCCCTGCGCGCACTACGCGAAGCCCGCTGAAGGAACGGCGATCGCAGCCGATAACCCGCCGAATGGACAACGACATCCGCGACGCCCTGGCCCGCTCCCTGCCCGACCTGGCACTCATCGTG
Source organism: uncultured Pseudomonadota bacterium (assembly GCA_902826225.1). Lineage (GTDB taxonomy): Bacteria > Pseudomonadota > Gammaproteobacteria > Steroidobacterales > Steroidobacteraceae > CADEED01. The sequence goes on from CADEED010000156.1 coordinate 870, forward strand.
CGCCGGGACGGCGTCATCCTGTCCTGCGTGGGCGGAAATGCCGTCCGCGGCCTCGACACGCAGGAACAGGAGCTGCCGGGCAGGCCCGTGAGTGATGTCTGGCCGGAGGCCATCTCCAGCCACGTGCTGCAGACCGTCCGCCGCCTGCTGAAGACCCGCAAACCCGCGACCCAGCGCTACCAGGAGGGTGATCTCAAGCTGGAGATGCGCTTCCAGGTGCAGGGCTTCGACCGCGTACTGGTCGTGTGCCGCGATCTCGGCGCCGGTGTCACCGCGAACGATTCAGGTCTCTATCCACAGGGGTCGAGCGCGATGCTTCCGCACCGCGACGGCTTCGAAAAGTCGCTGCGCATGGCGCTCGACATGGCCGCGCTGCGCGAAGACACCGTGGGTGTCGCGCTGATCCACATCGGCGGCTATGCAACCTATCAACGCGTGTTCGATTCGTCGTTCGCCAACCGCCTGCTCGAAGCCGCGGCGCGCGTGATCGCGGGCAGCCTGCCCGAAGGACGTATCGACCTCCCGCGCATCGCGCGCGTCTCCGACGACGTCATCGGCGTGGTGCTCACCGACATCCGCACGCGCATGGATGCCGACACGATGATCGAAGGCATCGTCGACGCGCTCAAGCATCCCGTCGACATCGACGGCCAGATCTTCCAGCTCGGCCCGCAGGTGGGCGTGACGCTCTCCGGCACCGACGGCGAGCGCGCCATCGAGCTGATCGAGCGTGCGCTCACGACGCTCGACGCCGGCCGGCGGCATGGCGAAACCAAGATCATCACGTTCTACTCGGACACGTTGCGGCTGGCTTCGCTCACGCGCCTGGACTGGCAGCAGGAGCTCACGCAGGCGATCCAGAAGGACGAGCTCGAGCTGCACTACCAGCCGCGCTACACGCTCGCGACGCGCGAGATCGTCGCGGTCGAGGCGTTCCTGCGCTGGCCTCACAAGATCCGCGGCCTCGTCCCCACGGCCGAATTCCTGCCCATCGCGGAGCTCTCGGGACTCTCCGTCCAGCTCGGACGCTGGGTGTTGCGTCGCGCCTGCCGCGATCTGCACACCCTTGCGCAGAGCGGCCATCCGCACCTGCGCATCTCGGTGAACGTCGGGCGACAGTATCTGTCCGCCGAGTCGCTGGCCGAAGATGTCGCGCAGTCCGCCAGGGAAGCGGGCATCGAGCTCTCGCAACTCGATCTCGAGATCACCGAACAGATGCTGTCGACGGGCCGCTCCGGACTCGCGGCGTTGCATCAGCTGCGCAACCAGGGCGTGCGCGTGCTCATCGACGATTTCGGCACGGGCTACGTGTCCCTCGGCAAGCTGCGCAACTCCCCCCTCGACGGGATCATGATCGACCGCTCGTTCGTCGAAGAGGTCGGCCACGATCACGAAGCGCGCGCCGTGTGCCGCGCGGCCATCGCGCTCGGTCACGCCTTCGGACTGCGCATCGTCGCCGAGGGCATCGAGACCGAGGCGCAGGCGCAGTTCCTCGTCGCCGAGCAGTGTCACGAAGGTCAGGGCCATCTCTTCTGCCCCGCGACTCCGCTCGGCAACCTGCTGGACAGGGTCCTCGGCGCTGGAAAGGGTTCGCCAGCTTCTGTTCAACGCGCTTAGCAGCGCTGATCATCCGGACATAAGGCGCCGTATTTAACGGACCCTTATCAGCGGTCCGTCACACTTTGCCCGAGAGTTGCGTCACACACGCACGCTCCGATGTCGCCGTCTCCGCCTCTAATGGTCGCGTTCGCGAAAGCGGACTGGGGCCACTCAGAGGCGAATTTGTCCAAGACGAAAAAACTGGGAGTGATGACCGCTCGAGTCCTGGGAGCGGCCGTGCTCGGCGTGCTGGTGTCGTGCTCCACGGCGACGCCCACCACGCCCGACGCTACTGTTGCCGTCGACAGTGGCGCCGCCGACCGCGGCGCCGCGCGCAGCTACATCGTCGAGGCCAGCAGCACGGATACGGCCGCGCAGGCCGTGCTGGCGGCCGGCGGCGAAGTGGTCTCCCGTCTCGGCATCATCGACGCCGTCGAAGCAACGCTCACCGATGCCGAACGCGCTCTGGTTTCCGGCGCCGCGGGCATCAGGCAGGTCACCGCGAATGCGCAGGTCTCGACGCACGTCGCCCTCGCCGATCTGTGGTACGGCGCGCGCCCCCTCACGGACGCGCACACCGCGAACGTACGCGACAGTTTCGAAACCGGCTCGTTCGCCAACAACAACGGCTCTCACCGCTGGTGGGGCGACTGGGTCGAGCAGAACGACAACAACTCGCCGTACGACGGCAAGATCTCCATCGGCTGGACGATGGACGGCGGCCGGCGCATGGTGCTCTCCGGCAGCGGCGCGTCCATCTACCGTCGTGCCGCGACGCCGCCCGCGTCCGCGCAGAACACGCTCTCCGCCGTCACGCTCCGGTTGCGCGCCCAGCGCAATGGCCTCGGCCTGGGCGACTACGTCGCGATCCAGGCGAGCTCGAATGGCGGCACCACGTGGTCGGAAGTCGGCCGGCTCGCAGGCCCGGCGAACGACACCAGCTTCATTTCCCGCAGCTACAACCTCTCCGGCTTTCGCGGCCGCAACACCGCGATCCGGTTCGTGACGAACATGTCCGGCTTCGACAGCGTGGCTCTCGACGACGTCGAGATCGGCTATACCACGCCGTTCGACGATGGCGATCCGGTTCCCGTCGACGTCAACGCCGGCGACCTGCACAAGGCCGGTCTGCGCGGCCAGGGTGTCGGTGTCGCGGTGATCGACACCGGCTACTGGAAGATCGACTCGCTCGACAAGGACTCCGCCGGCAATGGCCGCGTCGCGGCGCAGTACGACGCCGTGCGCAACGCCGTCGACGCGACCTGGTCCTCCATCTCCACGGACACCACCGGCCACGGCACGCACGTCACGTCGCTGATCGCCAGCAGCCGCAAGGACAACAGCAATCGCTACTTCGGCGTAGCGCCCGACGCGCGGCTCGTTTCGGTGAAGGCCTTCGGTGAAGATGGCGGCGCCACGTATGCCACGGTGATCCGCGGCATCGACTGGGTCGTCACGAATCGCCTGCAATACGGAATCCGCATTCTCAATCTGTCGCTAGGGGCCCCCGCGCGCTCGCGCTACTGGGACGATCCGCTCAACAAAGCCGTGATGCGCGCCTGGCAATCCGGCATCGTCGTCGTCGTCTCAGCGGGCAATAGCGGACCGCTGCCGCAAACCGTGGGCGTGCCGGGCAATGTCCCGTACGTCGTCACGGTCGGAGCGATGACCGACAATTTCACCAACAACAAGGGCGACGACCTGCTCGCCTCGTTCTCGGCGACGGGTCCGACCTTCGAAGGCTTCGTGAAACCCGACCTGGTGGCGCCCGGCGGCCACGTGTGGGGCTTCATGGGCACGTACATGAAGATCGCCGTCGACCATCCGAACTACATGAACAGTGGCGACTTCTTCACGATGTCCGGCACGTCGCAGTCAGCGGCCATCGTCTCGGGCGTCGCGGCGCTCGTGCTCGCGCAGAACCCGAACCTCACGCCCGACCAGGTGAAGTGCCGCCTGGTCGCGTCCGCCAAGCCGGCGGTCACCAAGAAGGGCGCGCTCGCATACAGCGTGTTGCAGCAGGGCTCCGGGCTGGTGGATGCGGAAGCCGCGGTCTACGGCAAGAACAACAGCTGCGCGAATGTCGGCCTCAACGTCGATGCGGACATCTCGGGCAAGCAGCATTTCATGGGGCGCGTCACGCAGCTGCTCGACGGCACGTTCAAAGTCACGAGCCCGAATGGGTACCTGTGGGACCAGGGCTATCTCTGGGATCAGGGCTACCTGTGGGAACAGGGCTATCTCTGGGAACAGGGCTACCTGTGGGAACAGGGCTATCTGTGGAGCCAGGCGTCTACCTACACGAAGGACATCCCGTGGGTGGGCGGCTACTCCGCACCGATCGGGGCCACCGTCGGCACCGCCACGTCGATGTCGATCAACTCCTGGGTGGCCCCGGAGTAATGTGCTGGCGCTCCACCCGTAGCGCCGGCCTCCGAATGAGTCCCTTCTTCAGCCCGCGGAGAGATCGCGCTGTCCCCGTTTGCCGGGAAACGAGGAATGTCCCCCTTACAGCGACGTCCGCACGTGCCAGAGTTCGGGGAAGAACTTGAGCTCCAGCGCCTTTGCCAGGTAGGACACTCCGCCCGTGCCGCCGGTGCCCGGCTTGTAGCCGATGATTCGCTCGACGGTCTTCAGGTGGTGGAAGCGCCAGAGCTGGAACTTCTGGTCGAGGTCGGTGAGGCGCTCGGCCATCTGGTAGAGATCCCAGTCCTTCTCGGCGTTGTGATAAACGCCTAACCACGCGGCGGTGACGGCCTTCGACGCCACGTAGGGTTCCGAAAAGTCGCGCTCGAGCACTTCTTCGGGGATGCCGTAGCCACGGCGGGACAGCAAGCGCAGCACTTCGTCGTAGATGGACGGGGCGCGTAGCGCGATCTCCAGCTTCTCGTGGCCCGAGACATCGCGCTTGTGCACCGCGATGACGTCGCGATTCTTGTTGCCGAGCTTGAACTCGAGCAGCCGGTACTGCAGCGACTGGAAGCCCGACGACCGGCCCAGGGTATTGCGGAACGAGGAATACTCGAACGGCGTGAGGGTCGACAGCACGCTCCACGCGCCCAGCAATTCTTCCTGCAAACGCGAGATCCGCGCGAGCATCTTGAAAGAAGGGTCGAGATCGTCCCGGCGTACGTGCTCGTACACGTGATCGAGCTCGTGCAGGAACAACCGCATCCACAGCTCGGATACCTGGTGGACGATGATGAACAACATCTCGTCCTGTTCGGTCGAGTTCGGCTGCTGCGCGGCCAGCAGTTTGTCGAGGTGCAGGTATTCGCCGTACGACTGCGACTCTCCGAGGTCCCAGTGCACGCCTTCGTTCTTGAGATCGACCTTGTTGTCCGGCATCCGTATTCAGCTCTCGGAGAAAACCCAGCGAGGAACGTGGCGCCAGCCCTGCACGAGTTGGCGGTCGAGCGCGCGCCAGCCGGCGCAATGACGCTCGACTGCTGCCCAAAAGCGCGCGGAGTGGTTCATGTGTTCGACATGCATGAGTTCGTGCACGATCAGGTAGTCGACCACCGCCGGCGGCTGGAACAGCAGGCAGACATTGAGGCTGATGGTACCGCGCGCCGAACAGCTTCCCCAGCGCGAACGCTGGCGCCGGATCGAGAGGCGTGAATATCCGACACAGGTCGTCCGCGCGAGCGCGAT
>CADEED010000157.1 GCA_902826225.1 uncultured Pseudomonadota bacterium
ATCGGCGGCGCGGCCGGCGCGGCGCCGCCGGTGCTCGGCTGGGCCGCCGTGACGAACTCGATCGAGCCCGACGCGCTGCTGTTGTTCCTCATCGTGTTCGTGTGGACGCCGCCGCATTTCTGGGCGCTCGCGATCGCGCGCAAGGACGAGTACGCGAAGGTCGGGATCCCGATGTTGCCCGTCACGCACGGTGTCGCGTTCACGCGGTTGCAGGTGCTGCTGTACACGGTGCTGCTGTTCGCCGTGACGCTGCTGCCGTTCGTCACCGGCATGAGCGGGCTCGTCTACCTCGCGGCCGCCATCGTCCTGAACGGGATGTTCATGTGGCACGCGTTCCAGCTCAAGGTGAGCGACCGCGTGCATCTGCCCATGAAGGTTTTCCGGTTCTCGATCACCTACCTCATGTGGCTGTTCGCGGCGCTGCTCGTGGATCACTACGTGATCACGACGCAGGGCGTCAGCCCCGGCATCCTCTCGCCCTGACCTTGAACGGGCCGCTCGAGCTTCCCGCGCAGTTCAACGGCCAGTTCGGCCTGGTGCTCTACTACCAGCACCATGGCGTGCTGCTCCTGCGCTCGGGCGATCGCGACGACGGCGGCCCGCGCCGCGTCGACCTGCTGTTCCGCGGCGTCGTGTGGATGTCGCTGCCGTCGTGGTTCAGCGATTTCACCGTCGAGCAATGCCTGCTCGACGAAGTCGTCGACTATCTACCACCGAGCCATCGCGGCAAGGCGCAGTCGCGCAAGGTGTACCGGGTGGACATCGACCGCACGCCGCACTACGTCATCGCGGGCAGTGTGTTCGCGTCGACGGATGACGGGTCGTACTTCGACCCCTCGCCCCTGCTGCCGGAAGTTGAAGTCGGCCTCAAGTTCGAGAGCTAGTCGAGCTCGTCCAGGAACTCGCCGCGAATCACGGCGAGGCGGCCGAGCAGGTCGTCCGCGTTCTGCGCGGTGGGCTTGGCATCGACGGGGAATTCCTCGTCCAGGTCCTGGCCCTTCTTCACGGCCTGCGCCCAGTCTTCCATGAGCCGGCAGTACGCCTCGAGCGCGGCGCGCGGGGTTTCGATGCCTTCATGGACGAAATACGCGGATGGAAGATCGCCCACCACGGTCCAGAGGGTCTTGTCCGGCGATCCTTCGATGATCCGCGCGAAGTCGACGCGGAACAGCGCGATGACGCCGCCGATTCCGTAGGCCAGCGCCATGTCGGTGATCGGCGGACACCAGTCGAATTCCTCGAGGTACCGGCGTGCGTCCTGCGCCATCGCGCGCAACAGGGTCGTGTCTTCTTCGTCCTCGCCCTTCAGATCGGCGAGGCCCGGCAGCGATTGGGGGGAGATGGCGTCGTCCTCTCAGTAACGCAGCATGCGGTTCTCGCGCGCGGAGGGCTTCGACACCCACTGACTACGCTGTGCGGCGGGCCACAACTGCGCCTTCGAGATCCGCGGGTCGGTGAATCCGCTGGGTGTCGGACACGCCTGGTTGTTGCTCGCGCGGAACGCCAGCGCGGCCGCGATGCGCGATTCCGTCGGGTCGCCCAGCTCGTGCGTGAAGTCGTCCTGCACCGAACAACCGGGCACCGAGGTACCGCGGTTCGCCACGGTATTCGCGGGCGAGAAGCCGTCCGTATAGTCGCCGAAACCCGCGGCGTTTTCGCCGCGGAACTGGATCGTGAAGTAGGTCGTACCGCAGTTGTCGGTGGGGTAGAACCCGTACGGCTTGCCGCAGGTCGTCGAGCCGATGACGTACACCTCGACGTTCACGCCGCGCAGGCTGTTGATGATGGACTCGCTGGCCGAGCACGTGCCGGGACCCGTGATGACGTACACGCGGTTGAGGTTCAGCGTGGGCAGCGCGACGTTCTGCGGGCCCGCGCCGGGGAATCCCTGCGTGCGCGAGAAGAAGGGTGTCGGAGCGAGCACCTCACCGGTGACCGGGTCGCGCGTCGGATGCTTGTCGTTGAAAACGAGGCGCTCGAACGTGCGGCCCGACGTCAATGTCGTGTTGCCGATCATGTAGGCCAGCTCGCTCGCCAGATCGAGATAGCCGCCGCCGTTGTAGCGCAGGTCGAGGATCAGGTCGGTCACGTTCGCGTTGCGCAGCTGGGTGATGCCGTTCATGAGCGGCGTCTCGGCGGTGCCGATGTGATCGTGGAACACCAGGTAGCCGACGGGACCGGACGCCGTGGCGAACGTGGTGACGAGCGGCACGGGTGCGCGCGTGACCGTCGAAGATACCATCGTCACCGTGCGCGTCGTGCCGCCCGTGTCGCGCACGAGGAACGTGTGCGACTCGCCCGTGCCGCCGGGGAACAGTCCCGCGTTGAGCACGTCGACGTTCGCGGATGTTCCGCCATTCACGGCATCGACGCCGTCGACCTGCAGGATCTCGTCGCCGCGCGACAGCATTTGCTCGGCCGTGGAATTGGGCTCGGTGTAGGCGACGACGATTCGGCGCGGCGGCGTGGGCGCAAGCACTTCGAACTCGGCGCCGTACCCGGCTTCGATTCCGCCCTGCGACAGCGCGATCCAGTCGTCGGTGTCGTATGTGAAATGGAACTTGTCCTTGGCCTGGCCCGAGGGAGTGGTCGCGCTGGTCTTCAGCACGTCGAAGTACTGTTCGGTGGTGAAGCCGGCCGGGTTGCGATCGAGGATCTCGCCGTACCAGAGGTACAGGTCGTTGCTCCAGGATCGGAGCCAGTTGTTCTGGTCGAGCACGGTGCCCGGACGATCGGGCGAATTCGGGCGGGGCGCGACGCAGCGGTTCTCGAAGGTCGAGGAAGCCTGGAACACACCGGATTGCCAGGTGGCGCCGCCGCCGCCACCGAACTGGTCGCCGACATCGCCGTCACCGCCACCACAGGAAGCCAGCGCTCCCAGCAGGGGCATAAGCCACATCACACGCATTCCCTGGTTGCGAATCATCGACTTATCCCTCTTTGCCCCACTATGCACCGGGCCGAGCAAACTACAAATAGTCGCCGTCGAGCTACGGCGCAGGTCTCGTTCTATCATGGCGCCGGTCATGAATAGTCACTTGCGACCATTCGGACTGGATCTCGGCCCACTGCAGGCGGCGGCCGCCTATCTCCCGTTGCATTTCGTTTCGGTGTCGATCGGCCTCACGCTGCTCATCGCGCCACACGGCATCGCGGTGTTCTGGCCCGCCACCGGCAGCCTGTTTGCGTTCCTCCTGCTCTACCCGGCACGCCACTGGGCCGCGCTGTTCGTTCTTGCGTTCGTGGGCGAAGTTCTCGCGCACACCCTGTTCGCTCCACAGATTCCGACGCTGGTTGCGGTCTCATTGTTCCCGTTGAAGTTCGCCGCGGCGCTGATCGGGGTCGCGATCATGCACGTGACGGTCCGCGGACCGATCTCCTTTGCCCGTCTCCAGCATGTCCTCGGCTTCAGCGGCGCGGCGGCGGTGTCCACGTTCGTCTGCGCCTTCATCGCGCAGGCGCTGAGCGGCCCGTTCCCGTTGGGCGCGGATGGCTTCTGGCTCGGCGTGCAAAAGTGGTGGATCGGAGATTTTCTGGGCGCGCTGGTCATCACGCCGCTGTTGCTGACGATCGGATTTCATGGCGTCTCCCTGCACGCGTCGTCGCGCGGCGGACGAACGACGACGTTCGCTGCCTTCGGCGTCCTCGCGTTGCTGTTGGGCACGGTGTTCCTGCGCGTCGATGGCGCGCCGACGACTCCGCTCGACGTGCCTTACATCGTCTACCCGGTGCTGGTGTGGATCGCGCTGCTCGGCGGACCGCGACGCACCGCGCTGGCGGCGGGCATCACAGTGGCGGTCGCATCACTCGCGACGACCCGCGGTCTCGGCCCGTTCCACGATGCCTACGCGTTGCAGACCTTCCTCGCGCTGTGTGTCCTGCCCGTGCTGCTGCTGCAGGCCGTCATGGCCGAGCGCGACGTCGCGATCACGCAGGCACGCGACAGCGACGAGCGCTACCGCGCGTTCATCGCGAACAGCTCCGAAGCGATCTTCCGCACCGAACTCGCCGAGCCGATGCCCGTGACGCTGTCGGCTGACGATCAGATCGCCTGGGTGCGCCGGCACGGCTATGTCGCCGAGTGCAACTCCGCGTTCATGGTGGCGCTCGGCGTGAAGGAAGCGCAGAGCCCGATCGTCGGCACCAGGCTCGGCGATCACCCGACCTGGTCCAGGGTGTACATCGAGCGCATCCGCGACGCGATCCACAACGGCTACCAGGTGCGCAATATCGAGCACGTCGTGCATGGCCCCTACGGTCTCGACCGCGTGCTGCTGATCTCGATGGTCGGCATCGTCGAAAACGGCATGGTGCTTCGGTTCTGGGGGTCGGGTCGTGACGTGACCGCGATGCGCGAAGCAGAGCAAGCGCTCGCCCAGCACGACGCCCAGCTGCGTGCGTTGGCGACCGAGATCACGCTCGCCGAGGAGCGCGCCCGTCGCAAGCTCGCGAGCGAGTTGCACGACGGCCCCGCGCAGAACCTCGCCGGCATGGCGATGCAGCTCGCCGAGATGAAGCGCAAGACCCAGGATCGTGAGCAATTGCAATTGCTCGTCGAGACCGAACAGGTGCTGGCCGACACGACGACCCAGATGCGCACGCTCATGCTCGAGCTGGCCCCGCCCGGCTTGCACGAGAGCGGCCTCGTCGAGGCGCTGCGCTGGCTCGCTGAGCGCGCCGGCAAGCAGCAGCGGCTCGTCGTCACCGTCGAGGACGATGGAGCACCCAAACCGCTCGAAGACCAGGTGACGGTGCTGCTTTTCCAGACCGTGCGCGAGCTGCTGCAGAACGTCGTCAAGCACGCCCGGTCGAAGCGCGCGACCGTGCGCTGCGCGGTGATGAACGACGCGTTGACGATCGACGTCCTCGATCCGGGCGTCGGCTTCGAGGTGCATGCCATCGACCGCCTGCCGACCCGCCAGGGCGGATTCGGACTCTTCAACATCCGCGAGCGGCTCAAGCTCATGGGCGGGACGATCGACATCCACTCGATTGTCGGAGAGGGGACGACGGTGCGCATCCGCGTCCCCCTGAAACCTCAGCATGGGCTGTTCGACGAAGCGCTACGCGCGTAACCTGAATCCGTGTCTCCGACAACACCGATGGACGACGCCGAGAGACGCCGTTTTCCGAAGTGGCGCGTGAGCGCCTGAGAAGCCAATGCTCGTCGAACGTATCTGGGCGGCGAACTCGCTGCGAAACTTCCAGTATCTCGTCGCCTGCTCCCAGAGCGGCGAGGCCCTCGTCGTCGATCCGCTCGACGCCGATCAATGCCTCGCGGCGGCGCGCGAACGAGGGTTCACGATTCTGCAGATCCTCAACACCCACGAGCATCACGATCACACCGCGGGAAACGCCGGCGTGGTCGCCGCGACGGGCGCAAGAGTGCTGGCGCATGCAGGAGCGGCGCGCCAGATCGGCGGCGTCGATCGAGGCCTGGCGAAAGGTGACGTCATCCGCGTCGGGAAGACCGTGGAGCTCGAAGCGCTCGACACCCCGGGGCACACGCGCTCGCACGTGTGCTTGCTGGCGCACTGTGATGCGCCGGCGCTGTTCTGTGGCGACACCCTGTTCAATGCCGGCGCGGGCAACTGCCACAACGGCGGCGATCCGGGCCTGCTCTACGAAACATTCGTGAACCAGCTCGCGCGGCTGCCGGATGCCACACGCGTCTATCCGGGGCACGAATACATGGCGCGCAACCTGGCGTTCACGCTCGATCGCGAGCCCGACAATGCGGAGGCGGCGAAGATGATGGCGAGCGCCCGCGCGAACGAGCCCGCCGCAGCGCGGATCACGACGCTCGGCGAGGAGAAGCGCGTGAACGCCTTCCTGCGCCTGCAGAACCCGCAGATCGTCGCGCGGCTGCGCGACCGGTTCCCGGAGATCGGCGAGACGCCGGATGCACGGACGGTGTTCGTGAAGCTGCGGGAGCTGCGAAACAGCTGGTAGGGCCGGGGACCGTGACTGGCTTACTCCGCGGGCGCATCGACTTCGAACCGCACGCGCCCGCAGTGGCAGCCGCCGGCGTGCACGATCAAGTCGGCGCCTTCGACGCCTCGTGATCGAGCGTCCACTGCAGCGCGTCCGCGGCGCCCGCATCCGTGGGCCGGCCGCGC
>CADEED010000158.1 GCA_902826225.1 uncultured Pseudomonadota bacterium
GACCTGCGGGGGCGTGACCGCGCATGCGACCAGAGCCTCGCCGCCGCGCGCACGCAACTCGCGCAGCGCATCAGCGAAGCCTCCACGCGGCGCAGCCTGGACGAGTTCGCGGCCGTGCATGACCAGATTTCCAGCGCCGTGAGTTCGATGCCGCGGTCCAGTGAATCGTTCGCGACGATCCTGCCGCGCTTCGACCGGTTGAGCGAACTCGCCGCCGAGATCACCGAGAACACGAACAAGCAGATCGACCTGCGGCTCGCGGAGATGCAGCGCAAGACATCGAGCACGCAGCGACGGCTGTTCTGGCAGTCCGCGCTCCTCATCCCGCTCACGCTCGTCGCGATCCTCGCTCTCACCCTCTCGCTCGGCCGCCCGCTGCGGGCGATCGACCGCGCCATCAGCGAGCTCGGCCGCGGCACCTTTTCCCGCGCGATCGAAGTGTCCGGCCCTCGCGACCTCGAGCGGCTCGGCGCCCAGCTCGAGTGGCTGCGCCTGCGCCTGCTCGATCTCGCCCAGGAGCGCAACCGTTTCCTGCGCCACATGTCGCACGAACTGAAGACTCCGCTCGCCAACATCCGCGAGGGCGCGGAACTGCTCATGGACGGGGCGGTCGGACCCCTGGACAACGCGCAGCGCGAAGTGGTCGCCATCCTGCGTGACAACGGCATCAAATTGCACCGGCTCATCGAAAACCTGCTCTCGTTCAGCGCCTGGCAGAAGGAAAGCGTGGGTTTGGACCTTTCCGAGTTCCGTATCCGCCCCCTCGTCAAACAGGTTCTCGAAAGCCAGCAACTCACTGTAGTCTCACAACGCGTCCGCCTCGAGGTGAAGGTGGACGACCTGGTGCTGCGGGCCGATCGCGGCAAGGTTCGCCTCATCGTCGAGAACCTGCTCTCCAATGCCATCAAATACTCCCCGAAAGGCGGCACCGTCTATCTACATGCCGCCAAACAGGATACCCAGCTCGTGATCGACGTCGCCGACACCGGCGCCGGTATCCCGGCGGACGAACGCGGCCGCGTGTTCGAGGCCTTCTACACCGGCCGCCCGCCCGCGGGCGTCCAGGTCAAAGGCACCGGCATCGGCCTGTCCGTCGTCCTCGAGTTCGTGAACGCGCACGGCGGCACCATCGAGATCGTCGACGGCGAGTATCCCGGGGCCCATTTCAAGATCCGGATGCCCGTGTTGTCGATCACCAAGCCCGTCGGGAGCCAGGCGCATGCGGCATAAGCTCGCCGCCACCGGTTGTGCCGCGCTGCTGCTGTCGGCGTGCGGAGCCACCCTGCCCGTGGGCCGCTCCCGCGAGGCACAGACGCTGCCGACGATCGACCGGAATTCGACCGAAACCACCGTCATCACCGCGTACCTGGACACCTGCCTGCGGCTGGCGCGCGGCGCGCCCGCCGAACAGGCCGAGATCCTGAATGCAGCCAACAACGACTACAGCGCCGCGCCTACGCCGAGCCGGGTCCTGAGGTACGCCATGATCCTTTCGACGCCCGGACATGCGGGTCACGACCCTGTCGTCGCGCAGCGACTTTTGCGCGAAGTCCTAGCAAGCCCCGAGACTCTGCTCCCTGCGGAGCGCGCTCTCGCGTTCCTGCAGCTGCAGCAGGTCGAACGTCAGCAAACGCTGCAAGCGGATGTACGGCGCCTGCAGCAAGGCGCCGAGCGATCGACCAACGACCGGATCGCTCAACTATCCAAGCGCCTGAGCACCGAGAGCGAGGAAAATGCCCGTCTCAAGAAGGCGCTTGCGGAAGCCCAGTCCAAGCTGGATGCGATCGCAAACATCGAACGCTCGTCGAACAACGGGCGCCCTGCGCCTGAGGGACGGAAACCGTAGAGGTTTCTGATGTACGCCATGCAACTCGCGACGCCCCACTCCACCAAGCGCAAAGCCCGCATCCTCGTCGTCGACGACGATCCGGGCCTGCTCCGCCTGCTCACGATCCGCCTGCGCGCGGAAAACTACGAGGTCGAGGCCGTCGAGAGCGCCGCGCTCGCGCTCGCTGCCACCAGCCGCTTCCGTCCCGAGCTCGTCATCACCGACCTGCGCATGGACCAGATGGATGGCATCGGCCTGCTCAAGGAGCTGCAGTCCCGCTACCCCGGGTTGAAGGTCATCATCCTGACCGCGCACGGCACGATTCCCGACGCGGTGCATGCCACCCAGCTGGGCGCATTCGGCTTCCTGACGAAGCCGGTCGACAAGCAGGAGTTGCTCGACCAGGTGCAGAAGGCGCTGCGCATCTCGGGCTTCATGGATTCGGACGAGGACTGGCGCGCGGAAATCGTCACGCGCAGCTCGCTCGTCGAGGAAAAACTTTCGCAGGCCCACATGGTGGCCGGCACCGATGCGCGCGTGCTCATCACGGGCGAGTCGGGCACCGGCAAGGAATTGCTGGCGCGTGCGATCCACAACGCGAGTCCGCGCCGCGCGAAGCCGTTCGTCGCCATCAACTGTTCGGCGATGGCCGAGAACCTGCTCGAGTCGGAGCTGTTCGGCCACATCAAGGGTTCGTTCACGGGTGCCGTGCGCGATCACGCCGGCCTCTTCCAGGCCGCCGACGGCGGCACGCTGCTGCTCGACGAGATCGGCGACATGCCGATGCGCCTGCAGGTAAAGCTATTGCGCGTCCTGCAGGAGAACAATATCCGCCCGATCGGCGCCACGGACGCGACCCCGGTGAACGTGCGCGTCATCTCGGCGACGCATCGCGACCTGCAGCAGCTGATGATGAGCGGCCAGTTCCGCGAGGACCTGTACTACCGGCTCAACGTCGTGCACATCGAAATGCCGCCGCTGAACCGCCGCCGGGAAGACATTCCGCTGCTCGTGTCGCACTTCCTCGCGCAGATCAGCAACGAAGCGGGCGTGCGCAAGATCTACGCGCCCGAGGCCGTGGAGCTGCTGGCCACGGCCGACTGGCCGGGCAACATCCGCCAGCTCGCGAACGTGGTGCGGCAGAACGTCGCCCTGTCGCAGACGCCGATCATCCCGGTGGAGCTCGTCCAGCAGTCGCTCGGCGGCACGCAGAGCAAGCTTCCTTCCTTCGACGAGGCGCGCGACGAGTTCACGCGCTCCTATCTATCGCAGATCCTGCAGATCACGGGCGGCAACGTCAGCCAGGCCGCGCGGCTCGCGAAGCGCAATCGCACGGATTTCTACAAGCTGCTCTCGCGTCACCAGTTGACGCCCGAGGACTTCAAGGGCCGCTGACCCGCGGCACATCCGGCAACGAAAAGCGGCGCCCGAGGGCGCCGTTTTTTCATCTGCGGCCGTTTCAGGGCCGGTCAGGTTCGCGCGACGACCTTGCGGCGGCGGAACAGGGCCGCACCGGCCAGGCCGAGACCGAGTAGCGCCAGAGTGCCTGGCTCCGGCACGTTCGTCGCCGACGGACGGAAGACCGCGCGGACCAGCATGTCGTCGTGGTTGTCGTCCGGACCCGCGCCCGAATCGTCCCAGAACAGCCACGCGGAATCACCGACGATGCTGATGGCGATCGAGCGCAGCGATTCGTAGCGCAGCGCGTCGTTCCAGAAATTCGAAATGCACGCCGGCTGGGCCCCCGCCGCGGTATATGCGCAGAACGAGAAGTCGAGCCAGCCCGGACCCACCGACTGCGAACCCAGCAACAGCGGATCGGAGAAACGGTTTTCGTAGGCGCAAAGCCGGTCGTGTGCTCGATGGAGCCACCGGCCGCGACGAACTGGTTGCTGTAGCCGGCTTCCTTGCCGTAGTAGTAATAGGAGATCGTGCCGGCCTGGTCGGTGCCCAGCGCCGCGCCGAGCGTGTAGCTCGTGACGCCGAAGTCGTCGATGGAACCGATGAAGTCGTTGTTGGAGGCGATCGGCCGGTCCTGCGCCGGGTACGGCAGCAGGTCGATCGTGATCAGGCCGGCGTGAGCCGAGCCGGCGCCTAACAGCATCGAACCGACTATTCCCCAGGCCGCCTTTCTCACGTTCTCGCCCCACTCGAAGCCATGACTGCCCGAAGAACCAGCACGACGCGTGCCACGGTCCGGACTCCTCGCCCGAATCAGTCGGTTGGCGACGATTTGACCAAGTGCGGCGCCCCCGAGTGTCAAGAAATGCGACGCTCCTGCCCGTAATTATGTCGGCAGGACAATGGATTACGACCAATTGCCGGCACGACTTCCACCGTTGCGGCGCGGCCGCCGCGCCGCCCTGGCGACGTCCGCGGCGAACCGCGGACGAAACCCAGGTCACACTTTGCGGCCTGCGCGCCGGCATTCGCGTAGATAGGCGAGAGGGCCCCCGATAATCTCGGCGACGGAAATCGGCGGTTCCGTCGGGGGGAGGAAGACGGTGATGGCTTCACGCGCACGGCAATTCGCGCTCCGCCTGCTGGTGCCCGTGATCACGGTCGTCATCTGCCTGTTCGTCGTCGAGCTGTTGCTGCGCCTGCCGATGTTCGAGGGTTACAAGGACTACGAACCCACGCTCAAGGGCGGCCCGCTCGCCTATCTTCCGAACCAGGACACGCGCCACCGGCTCGGCAGCGACTTCGATACGCTCATCCACATCAATTCGCGCGGCTTCCGCGACAGCGAGTACGCGGGCGCCGGGCGAACCGCGCTCGCGCTCGGCGATTCGTTCACCGAGGGCTGGGGTGTCGACCTGGAGGAAAGCTGGCCGAAGCGGCTGCACGAAGAACTCGCGCGCCGCGGCAACGGCTACGAGCACATCTACGACGCCGGCCGCAGCGGCACCAACCCGAAGAACTATGCCGCGGTGTTCGACCAGTTCTTCAGCGCGGACCCGCACATCGATCTCGTGATCGTGGGCCTCTGTCTCAGCAACGACATCATCGACGTCGGCACGCCGAGCGTGCGCGTAGTCCCGGAGCCGACCTGGGGCTCGCGGCTGAAGATCTTCGCGCTCAACAACTCGGTGTTGTACAACATTGCGCGCCGCAGCCTGCGGTACAACCCGCGCACCGAGAAACTGCTGTCGAAGCTCGGACTCACGAACCCGCCGAAGATTCCGCTCGACTTCAGCAGTTCCGAAGCCAATTCACGACGCTGGCCCTACAGCGCGCAATTCCTCGTCGATTTCGCCGCGCGGGTTCGCGCGACCAACCGCAAGTTTCTCGTCGTGCTGATTCCAGGGAAGGAACAGGTCGTCAAGGAGTACTCGGACACCCTGCTGCAGTACACCGGAACGAGTCCCGACGACGTCGCCTTCCTGGGCTTCCGCGACTTCGTGTTGCGTGAGCTCACCGACAAGGGCGTCGACGTGCTCGACCTCACCCCGGCCTTCGACGAGCCCGCCGCGGGCACCAGCGCGGATCTCTATTTCCGCGGAGACGGTCACTGGAACGAGGCGGGACACGAACTCGCCGCCCGGAATATCGCCGAACACCTGGTCGCCGCGCACTCGAAGCCCGGCGAAACCGGCGTGGTCTCTCACCGCTGAGCGCGGCCCCGGCGCCGCGTCACATCGCCGCGCGCATCAGTTCTTCTTCCAGCAGATCGCGCGCTTGTCGATCTCGACGATCCGCTCGGTGATCCCGTGCTGCGCGCGGTACTCGTCGACGGCGCGGCGGCAGTCGTGCAGGTTCAGATAGTCGTCGCAGACCAGGTATCCGCCCGAAGAGAGCTTCGGATACAGGCTCTGCAGCACATCGGCGGTCGATTGGTAGAGGTCGGCGTCCATGCGCAGGATCGCGAGCCTGTCGATCGGCGCCGTCGGCAGCGTCTGCGAGAAGAATCCCTTGAGAAAGTGCACTTGTCCGTCGAGCAATCCATAGCGCTCGAAGTTGTTGCGGACGGTCTCGAGCGACTCGGCCATGTCGGCCTCGCGCCACCACTTGGCATTGCTCTCGGCGTCCGGATCCGGCGGTGGCAGTCCGGCGAACGAATCGACGACCCACACCTTGCGGTCCGTGACGCCCAGCGTGCGCAGCACGCCGCGCATGAAGATCGTCATGCCGCCGCGCCACACGCTGGCTTCCATCACGTCGCCCGGCACACGGTTGGCGACCACGTCCATGATGCAGGCCTGCATGCTGTCGAACTGCCGCGTGCCGAGCACGTCGAGGAAGCGGTCGACCACGGCGCGCAC
>CADEED010000159.1 GCA_902826225.1 uncultured Pseudomonadota bacterium
GAAAGTGTTACCTATGTGTCCGGAATACTGTGTTACCCATCAGCCCGTACGGACACGTGTAGGTCCCTGACTACGCCTTGTTAGGTGTGGCGGCCGGTCCGGCGTCCGGCACGCGAATGTGATCATCGGGTCGTGACCGATCGGGATGGCTGCACACTCGAGATCCTGCGCGATGGAGCCGCTGTCGAAGCGCTCGCACGCGAATGGAATTCGTTGCCCCAGGCGCAGGTCAGTCCGTTGCTCGGCGCAGAGTGGTTCGCAGCGGCCGGAAAGACGCTGCGCGCGCCGGCGCATGCGCTCGTGCTGCGTCGACGCGGCGAGCTCGCCGCGGTGGCGCCGCTCGGCCACGAGCCCCGCGCCGGCGTCGCGCGGCTGCAGCCGATCGGCGCGCGCGAACTGAAGGAACCGACCGGCCTCCTCTACGCCGACGGCGCCGCACTCGAGGCGCTGTGCGCAGCGCTGATCGCGCAGCGCCGGCCGCTCATCCTGCAGCGCGTGCCGGCCGGAGATGCACTGCGCACCTCGCTGGCGCGCGCGGCGCGCGGTCATGGCGTGCTGTACGAAACGACGCCACCATCGACCCCGGTGGTGAATTTTGCCGGCGATGGCGATGTGGCGGCGTTCGAGTCCCGGCTCTCGGCGCGACGCCGTCAGGACTTCCGCCGCGCTCGCCGCGGTCTCGAACGCCATGGCCCGGTGAGCTTCGATTTCAGGTCACCCTCACCGGCGACCGTTGCGGACGAGCTCGACGAGGCCATTCGCATCGAGGCGTCGAGCTGGAAATCCCGCGGCGGCACGACTCTGCTGCGTCACCCGAAGGTCGGGCCCTTCTACCGCGAATACGCGCGACGACTGGCGGTCAAAGGACGACTACGCATCGCCTTCCTGCGCGTCGCCGGCGCAGGCATCGCCATGCAGCTGTTCGCCGAGCACGCATCGCGGTACTGGATGTTCAAGATCGGTTACGACGAAACCTGGGGCGAACATTCGCCGGGCGTGCAGCTCATGTGGGAGCTGATGCGACATGCCTGCGCCACTCGCATGGACGGCATCGAGCTGCTCGGAGAACCCGAGGACTGGCTGACCATCTGGACGCGCGAGGTGCGCGAGTACCGCACTCTCGTTTTCTATCCGTACAATTTTCGCGGTTTGCGCGCGGTCGTTGCCGATGCCGTCTACGAACTGCGCAGCCGGGCCCGGCGGAGACCCGCCTGATCGCGCGGGCCGGCCACCCTCGCGGGTGGCCGGCCCGCATCCATCGGCTATTTGTTGCGGATCTCGTTGAAGAAGAGGTCGAAGTCGCTGACCCCGCGTGACGAGACGTTGAACTGGAAGTTCTCGTACGTCGTGCCTGCCGGGCGCAATCCACGTCTGCTCAGGTCGACAGGACCCGGATCGGCGGCGCCTCCGCCCTGCGTGACGCCGACGAGCGCCGCGCCGCGTGCCGTCGGGCCCCACTTGAGCGCGATCCTGCCCTGGTCACCCAGCTCCGCCGTGAAGTAGTTAGGATTGCTGGAGAAGAACTCGCTGACGCTGACGAAGTGCACGGCCGCGGGCCGCGCGCTGGCGTCGACCAGGACCACGCCCGGGTTCCCGAGGAAGCCGCTCGGATCGAGGTCGGTCCACAGCGGCGAAATCCGCGGTGGCCCGGCCAGGAATGCCGGGACTTCGGCCTCGAAGCTCGTATCGCCCGCGCCGAACGACAGGCTGCCGTTCGAATTCACGAACACCGAGTTCCTGGCCTGCCCCTGGAAGACGAACGGCTTGCCGAGGGGCACCTCCACGCTGTCCTCGTCGCCCAGGCTCACCGGCGTACCGCGATACGTATTCACGTACAGCGAATACCGTCCCTTGGTCTCACCGATTCCGATGAACTCCACATCGGGATACGTCGAAACGGCGACCGCCAGCCGCAGGTTCTGGTTTGCCTGCAGCACCAGCCGCGACAGCAGGCCGTTGCCTCCATCGTCGTCCACGGCGAGCAGGTCCCCAGTGTCGGCGTCGAAGACGCCGATGACCGTGTCGAGCGTGCCGCGCACGACCTCGACCGCCAGCACGTCGCCCGCCTTCACGCGGAAGCTGTAGTAGTCGACGTCGTCGCGATCCGGGTCGATGACCGTCGCGAACGCCGGATCGGCGCTGTCGAACGGCAGCCTGGTCAGCGGCGTCGCGCGGGCGACGCTGTCGTTGCGACGAATCTCGGTCAGGTCGACCAGGCGATTCACGCCGTTGAAGCGCAGCGTGCCGCGCAGGTCGACGGTCTCGTTCGTGCCCGTCCCGACGAGGTCCTCGAACACCGCCGGGAAGGAGATCAGGCCGCCGATCGCGCCCCGCGCCGTGCTCAGGTCCGATTGCTGCTCGTAGCCGCTCGTGAGTCCACCGCCGCAGCTGTAGCCCGCGAGCCCATCGGCAGCGGAGAGCGAACCATACGAAATCGAGAACGGGTTGCCGGCGATCACCCCCAGCAGTTCGCCCAGGAAATTCTTCCGGTTGAACGTGATGGAGAACGTGTTCGCTCCCACCGCCGGGTACTCCGGGACACCCTGGAAGCGCACGGTGAAGCTGTTGCCGCTTTCTTCGAACGACACCATGCCGCCTGCTTCGACGTTGAGGTCGTCCCACAGGCCCGCGATCCTCGGCGGCCCGCTCAGGTGCGCCAGCGTCGATTCGGACACCACGCTGTCGCCGCGACCGAACGTCACGCTGCCGTTCCCGTTCACGAACAGCGACGCGTAACGCTCGCCGCAGAAGTCGATCGGGAAGGACGGGAACAGTTCGACGAAGCCGTCGTCGCCGACATCGAGCGGCTCGCCCGGACGCGGCAGGTTGAAGATCACGTTGACGCCGCTTCTCGTCGTACCCGCCGCCGCTACGATCGGCGCGAAAGTCCCCGGCGTGTCGGCGTTCGACTCGGCCGCACCACTCGCGAACTCTTCTGGTCCCGGCAGGTTGCGTGGAGTCGTCGAGAATCCACCGTCGAGGATTTCGTCGACGTACACCGCGTACTGCGCGCCCGGCGTGAGCCCGGTGAAGCGATACGTGCCGACGATCGCGCTGGTCGCGGGATCCGTGGCATCGGTGAAGTCGCCGGACAGCGCGGACACCGCGTCGAGGAACGGATTCGCGACGTTGCGCGCGATGACGTTCACGCCCGAGAGCCGCAGCGTGCCGTTCGGCCCCAGGATCGATCCGGACACGCTGGCCGTCGCCGCGAAGTACGTCGGCGCCGGGTACAGCCGCGAGATCGACGAGATGTCGTCGAGCGCGGGAGTTTCCGTGCCGAACTGCGCCCCGAAGATGAAGGGGTACATCGTCTCGATGTACTCGTTGTTCACGAAATCCGCGACGGTCGGCACGCCGAACGTGCTCGCCGGCGCGGGACCGCTCGGCTCCGGTGTCCCGACGGCGAGTCCGAGCAGGATTCCGCCGTTGGTCTGGCTGTGCGCGAGGTTACTGAAGTGCCCGAACTCGTGGACCATGATTCCGTAGCCCACGCCCAGGTTCGCCGGCTGGAATTCCGGTCCGTTCAGGAACGAATACCCCTCGGTGATCGTGCAGGTCGCCGGATCGCCGAACTCGGGACCCGCGAAGCCGAGCACGCCGGAATCCGGCCCGAAGAGGAGCTCGAAGATCTCGCCGGTGTCGTCGTAGACGATCGCGCTCAATCCATCGGGCGCGGGCGCCTCGAGATAGTCCACGAAGTTCGTGACGTCGACGTCCACCGGCAGGTCCGGACCCTGCGCGTAGCTGATCGTCGAGCTCGCGACGTTCTGCCACTGGTCGAACGAATCGCCGACGAGCTCGTCCGCCGCGGCTTTCGCGAGACCGCCGAGGTTGCCCTGGTCAGGATTCCACGTGATGTTCTGACCGCCGTTGGCCCACAGGTACGGCACGCCGTCACTGCAATTGGCGAGCGGACCGGCCGCGAACGCGGGAGAGAGCGAAGCGCACGCCAGCGCGGCGAGCGTCATGCGTTGGATGGTGTTCATCGGCGCGCTCCTTGCGAAGCAATGATGCTGCGCACGCGCGCGGCGAGTTGCTCGTAGGGAACCGGGCCCTTCGACATGCCGGGCGCCAGGCCTGCATTGTTCATGCGATTGGCCGTGGGCTCGCTCGGCAGCTCCGTCTCGATCTCGAACAGTCCCTGCGCCAGCCCCACCGGGCTCGACAGCGCGATCCGGCTCTCGGCCGTCATGAACAGCAGGTAATCGCGTCCGCGCTCGAGGCGCGGCATGTCGCGAAACGCGGAGAAGTGGCGGAAGCGGCCGGTCGACTTCTCGGCCTTGAGGCCCCCGAGCATCTCCACGTCGGCGTAGGTGATTTCCTTGAACGTCGCGAAGTCACCCTTGAACGACTCGGTGACCTTGATGCGGTAGATAGTCGTGGCGAGTTCCCCGCCGCCGACCTTCACGGAGCCGGCGCGCACGTCGGTGACGGTGCCGCGGAACACGCGGGCGGCCGAGGATGTCATGTCGGGCAGATCGAAGTGCTTGACGCTCGTGGCGTCGGCGCGGGGAATCGAGGCAAAGCTTGCCACGATCAATCCCGCACCCAGGACGGTGCTGATCAATCTCATGTCCAGTCTCCCTGGCTCGATGCGTCGGGACACGGACGGGATGTGGGAGACTCCACTCACCCGCGCGCGCCACGCGAATCGTTTGATTGGTGGAAATCCGAGTGTGTGAACCGGCGGCGCCGGGCCTGCAAGTGCAACTCTGTCGAGGCGTAAACTTCTAACAACGCGAACCGACGCCGTCAAGCGGACGACCGCGCGACGCATGGCGTCTAACTTTCGCGCGCGGTCAGGGAGACCCGGGCAGAACGACGTGCGCCGCGCCGCACCATCGGTGCGCCGGGCGGCTCCCGCCGGCGGACGTCGGCTCCCCGTTTCCGGACGGGCCACCGACGGGTTACTCGAGCAAATCCCGCCGGTTACCGTCCGTTTCCGACGCGACTATGATGCGCGCACCTCTTCGGACGGAGATCGACATGCGCCTTTGGTTATTCGCCGCGCTGGTCTTCTGCAGTGGTCTCGCCGCGGCGGCGGATTACCCGGCGCCCGTCGAGGGCGATTTCGTCATCAGGAACTTCCTTTTCTCGAAAAGCGAAGCGCTGCCCGAGCTGCGCTTGCACTACCGCACGCTCGGCAAGCCGGTGAAGGATGCGAAGGGCGTCGTGCGGAATGCCGTGTGGATCGGGCACGGCACGGGCGGCTCGGGCGCACAGTTCCTGCGCCCCGAGTTCGCGGGCGAGCTGTTCGGCGCGGGCCAGCTGCTGGACGCGACGAAGTATTTCATCGTGCTCCCCGACGGAATCGGACACGGGCGGTCGTCGAAGCCGAGCGACGGCCTGAAGGGGCGTTTTCCCCAGTACGGCTACGACGACATGGTCACGTCGCAGTACCGGCTGCTCACCGAGGGTCTCGGGATCAATCACCTCAGGCTCGTGATGGGCACGTCGATGGGGGGCATGCACACGTGGGTGTGGGGAGAGAAGTACCCGGACTACATGGACGCGTTGATGCCGCTCGCGAGCCTGCCGGCACAGATTTCCGGGCGCAATCGCGTGTGGCGCAAGACGCTCATCGACGCCATCCGCAACGACCCGGCCTGGAACGGGGGCAACTACACGACGCAGCCGCCCTCCCTGCGCACGGCCGCCTCGATCATCTACTTCATGGGCGGCAACCCGCCGCTTCGCCAGCAGCAGATGCCGACGCTGGCGAGCGCCGACCAGGTACTCGAGGGGTACCTCGCGACTTCGCTCAAGACGATGGACGCGAATGACGTTCTCTACCAGGTGAGCGCGTCGTGGGACTACGATCCGGCGCCGGGCCTCGGGAGGATCCGCGCGCCGCTGTTCGCGGTGAACTCGGCGGACGACCTGATCAATCCGCCGGAGCTCGGCATCCTCGAGCGCGAGATCAAGGGCGTGAAGGGCGCCGAGTTCGCCGTGCTGCCGCTCTCACCCGGCACGCGTGGCCACGGATCGCACACCGTGGCCACCCTCTGGAAGGTCTATCTAGAG
>CADEED010000160.1:0-2641 GCA_902826225.1 uncultured Pseudomonadota bacterium
CCGCGAAAGTCCTCGAGGTGTTCGAACATCGCGATCAGGGTGTCCTGCGAGAGGTCCTCCGCGAGCGCGGGCTGGCGCACCAGCCGCCGGATGATCGCGAGGGTGCCCGGGGCAACCCGGTCGAACAGCGCGCGGCGCGCAGCCTGGTCGCCGGCACGGGCGGCGGCCAGCTCCTCGGGCGGTACCTCGATTTCAGCGAGTCTGTGCATTTCGGCTTTTACGAATCTCTGGGCCTAGATGCCCCGGGGGGGCGAAAGGTCGCAAAGCGGCGGCCGGTTTCCCTATACTCTCGCCCCCGCGCCGGGATGGCGGAACTGGTAGACGCGGCGGACTCAAAATCCGTTGCCCTAAAAAGGCGTGTGGGTTCGATTCCCTCTCCCGGCACCAATCATTCTGACCGATGAACTTCTGCAGCAACTGTGGCTCTCCCGTCATCGTCAGGGTTCCGGATGGCGACTTCGTCCCGCGCCACGTCTGCGACGCTTGCGGCACGATCCACTACCGGAATCCCAAGATCGTGGTCGGCTGCGTGCCCATCTGGGAAGACCGTATCCTGATTTGCAAGCGCGGCATCGAACCCCGGCTGGGGTTCTGGACGATCTGCGGGGGGTTCATGGAGAACGGCGAGACTCTCGAGGAAGGCGCCGCGCGCGAGGCCCGTGAAGAGGCGCAGGTCGACGTCGAGATCGGCTCACTGCTCGTGGTCGCGAACATCCGCCACGCCGAGCAGGTGCACGTGTTCTTCCGGGCGCGCATGCGCACACCGGAATTCGGCGTCACGCACGAGAGTCTCGACGTGAAACTCGTCACCGAAAGCGAGATTCCGTGGAGCGATATCGCGTTTCCGAGCACCGAGTTCGCATTGCGTCACTTCCTCGCCGACCGCCGCGCGGGCGTCGAGGCGCATCACATCGGCGAGATGCACCGGCGTTTTGGCTGATGGGCCCCGATCCGGCAGAATGTCGCCCCTTTTGAGGAATCGATAGATGGCCTTCGTCGTCACGGAATCCTGTATCAAGTGCAAGTACACCGACTGCGTGGAGGTGTGCCCGGTCGACTGTTTCCACGAAGGACCTAACTTCCTGGTCATCGATCCCGAGGAATGCATCGATTGCACGCTGTGCGAGCCGGAATGCCCGGTCGAGGCGATCTTCTCGGAAGACGAAGTCCCGGCCGGCCAGGAAGACTTCAAGAAGATCAACGCGGATCTCGCGAAGAAGTGGCCGGTCATCACCGAGAAGAAGCCCGCGCCGCCCGACGCCAAGCAGTTCGAAGGCGTTGCGGAAAAACGCAAGTTGCTGGAAACCTGACGCGCCGGCGCGCCGCCTATTTCCTGGCGGCGCAGAGGGCTTCGACGGCCGCGACCTTGGTGGGGAACACCTGGCCCTTGAGCGCGGGTGATTCGAACCCCGGCGCCATGGATTCGCCGCGCATCGCCGCACTCACCGTCACCAGCGGCCGCGCGCGCGCCACGCCACCGGCCGGCTGCGGCAGCTCGACGAATTTCAGACACAGGTAATCGCCCGTCCAGCGCTTGCGCGCACCCATGGGCACGAACCGGTCCCGGAGCTGCGCCCAGCCGGGCGTGCTCGGCAACGACCGGCTCTTCGCGCAGGCGCGCACGTCCGCGTCGCTGCCCTGGGCCGCCAGGGTCGCCGGGCATTCCGGCGTTTCGTCCGTGGGCGGCAGGCCGCCCGGCACCGGCGCAGCCGCCGACGCCTGCGGCGGCGGCGCGACCTTGCCGACGGCGGGCGCTTCGGGCGCCTGCGCGTTCACGGCCTGGGTGCCGGCGGGACACGAGCCCTGCGTATACGTCACGAGTCCGGCGCCATCCTTGCAGCGGAGGATGTCCGCGTCGGCCGTGCCGGCGCCGAGCGCCAGGCAGCCGAGTACGGCCAGCAGCCGAGTCGTCGAAACCATCTGAAGACCTCCCTTCGCCGATGTTCGCAGCGGCGAGCGCGCGAGACAATGCTAGGCGCTAGCAAGCGCCAACGGGTTCACGCCGCGGGATTACATCTTCCCGGTCTTGAGATACTTCACGAGCTGGCCCGGTGGCGAATAGCCCGGCAGCATTTCTCCCGTCGAAAGGAAGATGGCCGGCGTGCCGTCGACGTCGAGCTTGTGGCCGAGCTCGTAGTCGCGCGCGACGACGTTGTTGGCCGCGCACTTCGGCGATTTGATGGCTTCGCCATTCTTGGCACGCGTCAGCGCGTCGTTGCGATTCGCCGCGCACCAGACCGCCTCGGCCTTTTGCCACGACTCGGTGTCGGGCCCCGAGCGCGGATAGAAAAGATAGCGCACGCGGATCCCGAGGCGGTTGTACTCCGCGATCTGCGAGTGCAGGCGCCGGCAGTAGCCGCAATCGATGTCGGTGAACACCGTGACCGTGTACTTCGGATCCTTCGGCGAGAAGACGAGCATCTCGGTCTCGGGCACCGTTTCGATCAGCCGCGCGCGGATCGAGCGGCGGCGATTCTCCGAGACGTTGGCGTCGGCCTCGATGTCGTACATGTCGCCGACGATCACGTAACGGCCATCGGCGGTGGCATAGCCGATCTTGGAGCCGCGCGCGAATTCGTAAAGTCCGTTCACCGGCGAGAGGCGTACGTCGTCGGGCTTGATGCAATCGATCTTGGTCGCG
>CADEED010000160.1:2651-5801 GCA_902826225.1 uncultured Pseudomonadota bacterium
GGGAGCTCAGCGTCTGCGCGAAGGCGGCGCCGCCCAGGAGTGCGGCGAAGACGGTGCTGATCAGACGATTGGAAGCCATGCGCGGTGCTCGTGAGGCGGGAATGACGGATTCGACCCGACCCGAACCGCGAAGTTCGGAACCGGGAGTCCGTGGAAATATTAGCAAACCGGCCCCCGGGAACGTGGGCCGTCGACTCACCCGCGCGGGTGATGCGTGCCGTGCATCTCTTTCATGCGCTCGCGGGCGACATGCGTGTAGATCTGCGTCGTGGAGAGGTCGGAATGACCCAGCAACATCTGCACGACGCGCAGGTCGGCGCCATGATTCAGCAGGTGGGTTGCAAAGGCGTGTCGCAGCGTGTGCGGCGACAGTTCCTTGTCGATGACGGCCTTGCGCGCGTACCGCTTGATGATGTGCCAGAAAGCCTGGCGCGTCATTCGATCGCCGCGGCGCGTCGGGAACAGGTAGTCGGTGGTGCGGTCGAGCAGGATCTCGCTGCGCGGCGCGCGGACGAAATCCGTCAGCCAGCGCACGGCTTCCTCGCCGAGCGGAATGAGTCGCTCGCGATTGCCCTTGCCCATCACGCGGATCACACCCTGGTTGGTGTTGATCTGGTTGTACTTGAGGTTCACGAGCTCCGACACGCGCAGGCCCGTGGCGTAGAGCACCTCGAGCATCGTGCGGTCGCGGTGACCCAGCGGGTCGCTGATGACCGGCGCGCCGAGCAGCGACTCGACTTCTTCTTCCGTGAGCGATTTCGGCAGCGAGCGGCCGATCTTCGGCATCGCGATCTGCGCGGTCGGGTCGTCCTTGAGGACGCCTTCGCGCACGAAATAACGGAAGAAGCGGCGGAACGAAGACAACTGGCGCGCAGTCGAGCGCGGACGCGCGCCCGCTTCGACGCGGAACGCGATGAAGCCGAGCAGGTCGGCGCGCGTGGTCTTGATGATCGGGGTGCCGCGTTCAGCCAGCCAGCGCGCGAGCGCGGTCAGGTCGGCGCGATAGGCGGCGAGCGTATTCGCAGATAGGCCACGCTCCATCCAGACCGCGTCGAGGAACTTCGATACGGTGCTGTCGGCGGCTTCCGGAGCTTGCGCTTCGGTGGCGGCTGTAGCTTGTTTGACCAAGACGTGATTGCCTTAAGACGTATGCGGATTAACGCTTCAGGCGAGTATGCGGACGGGGGGTGACCGGGGGCCGTGATCACCTTCACACCCCGGTGAAACCATTAACATAAAGAGAACCAGTTCACATGAAACGCCCCGCTTTTCAGCAAGAACCCTGGTGATGACGTCAAAACAGCCGAGCCGCGCCCCCTGGCCGGCCGTGGTGTCCGTTCCACTGCGCCTCGTCTATGGCCTTTACGCGGTCGCGTTGTTCCTGACGGTCGCGATCACCGCCCTGCTCGCGGTACTCCTGTTGCCGACGCTGCGGTGGCGGCGCGCGGCGGCCCGCACCGCAGCACGAACGTTCTTCTTCGGGGCCGGCATGCCGCTGCGCGTGCGCGGCCAGGAGAACCTTCCGCCTGGCCAGTGCGTGGTCGTCGCGAATCACGCGAGCTATCTCGACGGCGTCGTCATGTGCGCGGCGTTGCCGCCGCGATTCGGATTCGTGATCAAGCGGGAGATGAACGACGTGCCGGTCGCGGGCCTGCTGCTGCGACGGATCGGCTCGGAATTCGTGGAGAGGTTCAACCGGCACAAGGGCGCGACCGATGCCCGGCGCGTGATCCGCACCGCCGCCGGGGGTCACTCGCTGGTGTTCTTTCCGGAGGGCACGTTCACGCCCGAAATCGGGCTCGGAAAATTCCACACGGGCGCGTTCGCGATCGCGGCACGCGCGGCATGTCCGGTGGTGCCCGCGGTCATACTCGGGACGCGGCGGAACATGCCCGCCACGCGGCTACTGCCGCGACCGGGATCGCTGGAGCTGCGGTATTGCGCGCAGATCGCGCCGGTGACCGAAGGTGATGGCGATCCCGCGCTGATCCTCCGGGACCGGGCCCGAGCGGTGATCCTGCAGGAGCTGGGGGAGCCGGATCTCGCGCGTGGGGCCGAGGGGTAGATAGGGGTCGGGTAGCAGGGAGACGGTGCCCTGGCTACATGTGCCGGCGGTACTGGCCGCCGACCTCGTAGAGCGCGCGGGAAACCTGGCCCAGCGAGCAGACGCGCACGGTTTCCAGCAGCTCTTCGAAAACATTGCCGCCATCGGCGGCAACCTGCTGCAGGCGCCGCAGGGCCGCGGGCGCCGTCGCGCGATGCCGCTCCTGGAACGACCGCACGGCCTCGACCTGCGCGCGCTGTTCCTCGTCGCTGGCCCGGAACAGGGGAGCGACGTGCTCGGCATCGTTGGCGCCGAGGAACATGTTCACGCCGACGATCGGCAGACTGCCGTCGTGCTTGCGGGTCTCGTAGTGCAGTGACTCTTCCTGGATCTTGCCGCGCTGGTACATCGTTTCCATCGCGCCGAGCACGCCACCGCGCTCCGCGATCGACTCGAACTCCTTGTAGACCGCCTCCTCCACGAGATCGGTCAGTTGCTCGATCGCGTACGAGCCCTGCCACGGATTCTGGATCTTGTTGAGTCCGAGCTCCCGATTGATGATCAGCTGGATCGCCACCGCACGGCGAACGCTCTCCTCCGTCGGTGTCGTCAACGCCTCGTCGTACGCATTCGTGTGCAGCGAGTTGCAGTTGTCGAATAGTGCGTACATCGCCTGCAGCGTGGTGCGGATGTCGTTGAACTGGATTTCGCGCGAGTGCAGCGACCGCCCCGAAGTCTGGATGTGGTACTTCAACATCTGGCTGCGGGCCGAGGCGCGGTAGACGTCCTTCATCGCGCGCGCCCAGATGCGCCGCGCGACGCGACCGATCACCGCGTATTCCGCATCCATCCCGTTCGAGAAGAAGAAGGAAAGATTCGGCGCGAACTCGTCGATCTTCATGCCACGGGCGAGGTAGTACTCGACGATCGTGAAGCCGTTCGCCAGCGTGAAGGCGAGCTGGGTCACCGGGTTCGCGCCGGCTTCCGCGATGTGGTAACCCGAGATCGACACCGAATAGAAATTCTTCACCGCATTCGCGCTGAAGAACTCCTGCACGTCGCCCATCATGCGCAGCGCGAATTCCGTCGAGAAGATGCAGGTGTTC
>CADEED010000161.1 GCA_902826225.1 uncultured Pseudomonadota bacterium
TGGCTGGGGTGGAAGGATTCGAACCTCCGAATGGCGGGATCAAAACCCGCTGCCTTACCACTTGGCGACACCCCAACGGCCTAACTCTTCGAGTGGCGGCGCAGTTCCTCCAACACGGGAGAGCTGTCCAAACCGCGCGCGACCCACGCGCGCCACGAGTCCGGAACCCGCGCGGCGACGCGCTCCGCATCTCGAGCGCGCGCAAACTTCGCGAATACGCACGATCCCGTACCCGTCATCCGCGCGGACGCATGCCGCGCGAGCCAGTCCAGGGCCTCACCCACCGCCGGAAACCGCGCACGAACGACGCCTTCGCAATCGTTCCTTCCGCCCGTTTCCAAAAAGCCGCGCATTGTCGTGGGGGGTGAATTGCGTGTCAATTCAGGAGCCTGGAACACCGTGGCTGTGGGCACGCTGACGCCCGGAAAGATGATCAGGAACCAGGAATCCGCCCCCAGGGCCACCGGCGTGAGCTTCTCGCCCACGCCCTCGGCCCAGGCAGACCTTCCCTGGCTGAACACCGGCACATCGGCGCCCAGTTGGGCGCCAATGGCCGCGATCTCCGCCGAATCGAGGTCGATTTGCCACATTTGATTGAGCGCGAGCAGCACCGTGGCCGCGTCCGAACTGCCGCCCCCCAGGCCGCCGCCGACCGGAATGCGCTTCCGGAGAGTGATGTCCGCGCCGAGCCGGGTGCCCGCCGCCGCCTGGAGCGCCCGGGCGGCACGAACCGTCAGATCGTCGGCCTCGGCCACACCGGTTGGTCCGCCGGTCCGGCTGATCACCCCGTCCTGCCGGACACCGATCTCCAGCGAATCGCACAAATCCACCAGCTGAAAGACGGTCTGCAGTTCGTGATAGCCGTCGGCCCGGCGCCCGACGATGTGCAGCATCAGGTTGAGTTTGGCCGGCGCCGACCAGCGCTGAACGCTCACGGCTGCCAGTTTTCGACGAACAACTTCAGCTTCGCGCCGGCACGCTCGGCGGTCAGGCGCTGCGGCAGCGAGAAACCCAGCCCCGGCGCGCGCGAGTTCACGCCGACACGCCAGCCGTTCTGGACGAAGCCGCGGATCTCGCCGTTCACGTCTTCGATCTCCGCATTGCCGGGGGCGGGGATGCCTAACAACCACCAGCGCAGTTCCACGAGCGGCAGCTCGAAGCCCAGGCGCCGCTCGATCTCCTCGCGCGCACGGTCGCCGTCGAGCTGTTCGCCGCGGCTGTTCGTCATCGCGAGCGACGGGCCGTCGAGAGAAACGCGCAGCCCGCCGATGCCGAGTGGCCCGTCGAGCGCGAGATCGGAGCGCGCCGCCGCCTGCTCGTACCGCAAGGACGCCGAAAACCCCTGCCCGTTCGCGGCGACAGCCACACGGCCGCTGAGGTTGTAGCGATCGAGTTTTTGCAGCGCCGCGCGCTGGATGTCCCAGGAGGCATCGGCCCCGGGGCCTGGAACCGAAGCCGGCGGCGGCGCGGTCTTGCAACCGGCCAGCGCCGCGAGCGCGAGCATCAGGCCCGCGGCGACGCGCGCGCGCGCCACGGCCATGACTAGCTACCCGTCGAGGTGGGCGGTTCCGTCGTCAGAGCGGGACCGGGCGCCGCGTCCGCGGGCTCGTCCATGCCCTTCTCCGTTCCCTTGGCGGGCGGCTCGAGCCGCGTTCCCGTGAGACGTTCAATGGTCGAGCGCAGCGATTTCGAGTCCGGCGCTCGCGCGAGCGAGCGGGCCCACAGCGCGCGCGCTTCGCCCTGCTTGCCCTGCTGCCACAGCGCCTCGCCCCAGTGCGCGGCGATCTCCGCGTCGGGGAAGATGCGGTACGCTCGCTCGAGGTGCGGGATGGCGCCGTCCACGTCGCCGCGACGGAAACGCACCCAGCCCAGGCTGTCGAGGAAGGCGGGATTGTCGGGGGAAGCCACCAGCGCCTTGCGGATGAGCTGCTCGGCACGCGGCAGTTTCTGGTTGCGGTCCGCGAGCGAATAGCCGAGCGCATTCAGCAGGCTCGCATCCTCGGGACGTACCTTGAGCAGGCTCTCGAAGCTCTTGATCGATTCGCGCGTCATCCCCGCCTTGTCCTGGATCAGCGCGATCTGGTAGCGGACACCCGGGTGATCGGGGAAGCGCTCGAGCGCGAGCTGCAACAGCGCGATCGCCTCGGTCGGAAGTCCGGCGTCGTCGAGCAAGGCGGCTTTCGCGAACTCCACGTCAAGGGCGTCCGAGCGCTCCTTCGCGGCATGGTCGTCGAGCATCTTGAAGGCCGCCCGGCGGTCGTCCTTCTTGAGGAGCAGGCGCGCGGCGCGGCCCCGCACGATGAGACCCGCGCCCGCCTCGGCCAGTCTCGAGTAACCCTCCAGCGCGAGATCCGTGCGCCCTTCCCGCTCCGCGATGGACGACAGGAAGAAGAACGCCTCCGGCGCGGCCGACTGCGAGCTGATCAAACTACCGAAACGCCGGCCGGCCTCCGACAGATCGCCCGCCTGGTAGGCGAGCTTGCCGAGACGCAGGTCCGCTTCGTCGCGAATGCTCTCGTCCGCGCGCAGCGACTCGAGCTCCGCGCGCGCTTCGTCGAGCCGCTCGAGGCGGATCAGCGTGTCGACGTAGGCGAACCGCTCCGCTTCCGGGTCGAGCGCGGCGGCTTCCTGCGAGACGGCGATCGCCGCGACGGCGTTGCCCTCGGCGGTGAGCACGCGCGCGAGCTGGGCGCGCGCATACCCGGAGGCCGGTTCGTTCGTCAGCATGCGATCCGCGAGCTTGTGCGCGGTGGCGAAATCGAAGGTATCCAGCGCGAGATCTGCGCCCGCCGACAGGAGCTTTTCGGAAACGTCCGGCGCATCGAGCAGCGGACGGAGGGTATCCAGCGTGATGGGACCGCCGCCGGAATCGGACAGCTCGCCGATGAGCTTGACCAGCGCCTCGTCACCGCCGAGCTCGCGCGTCTTCAGGATGGCGGCGCTCGCTTCCCCGGGTTGATAGAGCCGCACGGCCGCCAGCGCGACCGCGGCTGAGGCGCCCGGACTTTCGGGCTCGAGCTTCTGCCAGCGGCGCGCGGCGCGCGCACTGGCGCCGATCTGCTGGCACTCCGCGGCGATCTTGTTCGCGCGCTCGGAGATCTGCGCGTCGTTCGTGGACATCGCGGCCTTGAGATACCGCTCGGTGCCGCCCTTGCAGTCGCCGCGCGACAGCGCCATGTCCGCCAGCACGAGCGCGGCATTGTCGGAATTCGTGGTGGACAGGCCGAACGCGGCCGGGACCAGCAATACCAGTGCTAAAGGAAGCAGTTTTCGACGCATGGCGGGCACTATAACTGGACCGTCGCCCCGTACAATGGTTCGCGTGAAAGACAGCATTCGATTGCGGCTCGAGAAAATGGTCGACCGCTATGAGGAGATCGGCCGCCTGCTGGCGGATCCGGTGGTCATCGGCCGACAGCGCGAGTTCCGCGATTTGTCGGTGGAATATGCCCGGCTCACGCCGGTCGCCGAGAAGTTCGGCGCGTTCCAGGCGCTGGAACGCGAGCTCGCAGCCGCGCGCGAGATGCAGAACGACGGCGATCCCGCGATGCGCGAGATGGGCGCCGAGGAATCCGCGCGTCTCGCACCCGCCGTCGAGTCCGCCGAGGGCTCGCTCAAGATGCTGCTCATCCCTCGCGACCCGCGCGACGACAAGAACATCTATCTCGAAGTGCGCGCCGGCACCGGCGGCGACGAGGCCGCGATCTTCGCCGGCGACCTGTTCCGGATGTACGCCCGTTACGCGGAAACGCATGGCTTCACCGTGGAAATCCTGTCGGAGAATCCCGGCGAGCACGGCGGCTATCGCGAGATCATCAGCCGGCTCGCGGGTAACGGCGCGTTCGCGCGTTTCAAGTTCGAGTCCGGCGTGCATCGCGTCCAGCGCGTGCCCGCCACCGAAGCGCAGGGCCGCATCCACACGTCGGCGTGCACGGTCGCCGTGCTGCCCGAGCCCGACGAGGTCGAGGCGACGGACCTCAATCCCGCGGAGCTGCGCATCGATACCTACCGCGCGTCCGGCGCCGGTGGCCAGCACGTGAACAAGACGGAGTCGGCGATCCGCATCACGCACATCCCGTCCGGCATCGTCGTCGAATGCCAGGACGAACGCTCGCAGCACAAGAACCGCTCGCGCGCGATGGCGCTCATGAAAGCGAAGCTGCTCGCCGTCGAGCAGGAGAAGCGGGACAGCGAGATCGCGCGCGATCGCAAGCTGCAGGTGGGCACGGGCGACCGCAGCGAGCGCATCCGCACGTACAATTTTCCGCAGGGCCGCGTGACTGACCACCGCATCAACCTCACCCTGTATCAGCTCCAGTCGGTCATGCAGGGCAAACTCGACGAGCTCTTCGACGCGCTCCAGCACGAGCACCAGGCAGAGCAGCTCGCCGAAGAAGAACAACGGGGCGCGGCGTAGTGACGATGACGGCGACCGGAAACGATCTCGCCGCGCCGCCGACGATCGACGTGCCGAGTGCGACGGGCGTCTCTGCCCGCGTCGTCGTGGCCGGCCCCGGCGCGCGCGCCGTGGCGTTCATGCTCGACTGGCTGATCCGCGGGGGGCTCGCGCTGGTCTACCTGCTCGCCGCGTCCCTGCTGATCCTGGGCGACATCGGGCTCGACGCCGGGCCGGACGACGAGGTGCTCTGGTACCTGGCTGGCGTGCTGCCGGCGACGCTCATCTACTTCCTCTACCACCTCGTGCTCGAGTCGCTGCTCGAAGGGCGCACGCCGGGCAAGCGCATGGCCGGGCTGCGCATCCTGACGCACGAAGGTCTGACACCGACCGTCGGCGCGATGATGACCCGCAACGTCATCCGCATCCTCGACTCGCTGCCGGTGTTCTATGTCGTGGGCCTGCTGTTCCTCATGTTCGGGAAACGGCACCAGCGGCTCGGCGACCTGGCCGCCGGCACGGTGGTCGCGGTGGAGCGCGCGCCCTTTCTCGAGAAGCTGGGCGGGGATGCCGCATCGATGCAGCCATGGCGCGAGTCGCGCGAGCGCGCCCCGTCCCTGAGCCGGCGGCGTGCCGGCGACGTCGACGATGCCCTGACGGTCGTGGACGACTATCGGCGCGCGGCGCGCGAACTCGGTGCGCGGGACAGCGAGCACCTCGAGGCCGTCTACGGCGACCTGCACGACGCGATCAACCGGCCCGCGCGCAAGGTCTCGCACGTCCTGCTCTCGCTCGGGCGCGATCGCATCCCGGCCGCGCTGCACGCGATGCGCCTGAATGTCTTCGCGGCGACGATGCTGTTCATCGTGTCGATCGTCGCGGGCTTCTGGCTCATCTACAGCTTTCCGGATCTCGTCGAGATGTTCGCGAGCCCGCAGCTCATCGCGACCGTGGAGCGGGGCGAGCTGTGGACGGAAGGCCTGCTGAACGTCGTGCCCTCGGCCGTGCTGTCCGTCGACATCCTGAGCAACAACATCGTCGTTTCGTTCTTCGTTTTCTGCCTGGGAATCCTGTTCGGGCTCGGCACGTTCTACATGATCGGCCTCAACGGGGTGCAACTCGGCGCGATGTTCGCGTTCACGTCGCAGCACGGCCTCGCGGGCAAGCTATTCGACTTCGTGCTCGCCCACGGCTGCGTCGAACTCTCGTGCATCTGCATCGCGGGCGGCGCGGGAGCATACGTGGGCGAGGCGCTGATTCGCCCGGGCGAGCGCACGCGCGCGGAGGCGTTCCGCAGCGCCGCGAGTCATGGCATCCGCGTGATGGTCG
>CADEED010000162.1 GCA_902826225.1 uncultured Pseudomonadota bacterium
GTGGGCCGTCGTTCGCGTGCCGTGCCGACTCCAACAGAGGCTTCCGCTTCGCGAGGCTCTTCTCCCGGTCGAGCTGGTCCGGCGCGCCGGCGTAGTCGTGGCGGAGCGGCAGATAGGCGGCCGCTCCCGGCGAAACGGCGAAAGAGACACCGACGATCTCGGCGCGCATGTACTCGAGGCTGGTCGTCTCGGTGTCGAACGCGAAGAGCTTCGCGGCCGAGAGCTTCGCGATCCATTCTTCGAGCTGCGCGTCCGTGGTGATCGTCTCGTAGACGCGCGGCGCGGCGGCCACCGCCCGGGCGGCGCCATCGAGCGTCGGTGCCGGTGTGGCGCCCGGCGCGGCGCCGGGCTGCGGGGCCGCGGGAGCCGGCAACGACTCCCCGGGTTCGACACCATCGAGCTGCTTGAGCAGAGAACGCAGCTCGAGGCGTGAATACAACTCGCGCAGCGCCGCGAAATCCGGCGCCTTGCGTTTCAGCTCGTCGAGCGTGACGGGCAACGCGAGGTCGGTCCGGATCGTCGCGAGCTTGCGCGCGAGTTCGAGCGTGCCCAGGCCCGCTCGCAGGTTCTCGCCCACCTTGCCGCCGACGTTCGCCGCGTCGGCGACGAGCTTGTCGATGGTCTGGTATTGCGCGAGCCATTTCGCCGCGGTCTTCGGGCCAACCTTGTCGATGCCGGGGATGTTGTCGGAGCTGTCGCCGATGAGCGCGAGGTAGTCGACGATCTGCTCGGGCCAGACGTCGAACTTCGTCTTCACGCCATCGCGGTTCAGCACCGTGCCGCTCATCGTATTGATGCAGGTGATGTGCGGGGACACGAGCTGCGCCATGTCCTTGTCGCCGGTCGAGATGAGGACGCTGAGATTCTGCTTCGCGGCCGCACAGGCGAGCGTGCCGATGACGTCGTCCGCCTCCACGCCCGCCTCCCGCAGGATCGGCAGCCCCTGCGCACGGACGGCCTCGAACAACGGCTCTATCTGGGATCGCAGATCGTCCGGCATCGGCGGGCGGTGCGCCTTGTACTCGGCGAACAGTTCGTCGCGGAACGTCTTGCCGGGGGCGTCGAACACGACGGCGATGCGTTCCGGGTCGTAGTCCTTGAGGAATTTCGCGAGCATGTTCAGCACGCCGAACACCGCGCCGGTCGGCTCGCCGCGCGAGTTGCTGAACGGCGGCAGCGCGTGGAAAGCGCGATACAGGTACGACGAGCCGTCGACCAGGACGAGATCGGGTTTGTTCATCGGCCCCTACTGGCGCGGTGGAGCGGCGCCGTTCTTCTTGTCTTTCTCGTCGGTCCCGGGCGCCGTCACTTCCGGCGCGGCGGGTGCGGAGACGGGTGAATCGACTGTCTGCGGCGAGTTCGGCGCTTCGCTCGAGTCCTCGGCCGCCGGCGGCTGCGGCGGCGTCTGCGTGGGGCGCGTCACGATGTCGCGCGGCTCGTTGTTCGGCAGGTACAGCGGGCCCTGCTGACCGCAGGCTGCCAGCGACAACGCCATCGCAATTCCGCCGATCCTGGAGTGGGACATCTCTATTCAGTTCCTCGCGTCGTCGGGACGCCAATCGACCACCGCCACGGTCAGACGCGAGACGCATACGAGTCGTTCCCGCGGGTCGCGGATCTCGATGCCCCAGACGTGGCTGCGAGCGCCGATGTGGAAGGGTCGTGCCGTGCCGATGACGAGGCCGTCCTTCACCGCCCGCACGTGATTCGCGTTGATCTCCTGCCCGACGCAGCGGTACCTCGCGCGGTCGATGACGAGGAAGGCGCCGACGCTGCCGAGCGTCTCCGCCAGCGCCACCGAGGCGCCGCCATGCAACAGCCCCATGGGCTGATGCACGCGCGGCTCGACGGGCATGGTGCCACGCAGGAAGTCGTCACCCAGCTCGGTGAACTCGATGCCGAGGTGCGCGGCGAGTCCGCCGCCGCCGCCGCGGCCGCGCAGTTCCCCGATCGTCGGATTGCCGGACCAGATCGCCATCCTCACCCCGGAACTACTTGCGGAATTTCTCGCCGACGCGCTTGTACGCCTCGCGGAACGGAATGCCCTCTTTGACGACGAGCGCGTTCGCTTCTTCGGCCGCGTGGATCGCGGGGTCGAGTTTGATCCGGTCGGCGCGGAAACGCACGCCCGCGACTCCCACCGCCACGATGGATGACGTCGCGAGCGCGAGGTCGATGCCGCGAAACAGGGGTGGTTTGATGAGCTGGAGGTCGCGCTGATAACCGGACGGCAGTTTCGCCACGATGCCGATCACTTCGTTGAGACAGGATTGCGCGACGGCCGAGCGGCCGCGCACGAGCTCGAAGACGTCGGGGTTGCGCTTCTGCGGCATGATCGACGAGCCCGTCGTGAACGAATCGGGCAGCGCGACGAAGGCGAACTCCTGCGTATAGAAGAGCAGCAGGTCGGCGCAGAGGCGCCCGAAATCCTGCATGAGCAGGGTGATTTCGAAAAGCAGCTGCGCCTCGGCCTTGCCGCGGGAGAGCTGTACCGCCGTGACGGGTGTCTGCACGGCGTCGAACCCGAGCGCCGCTCTCGTGTGATCGCGGTCGAGCGGCAGCCCCGGCGACCCGTAGCCGGCGGCGGAACCGAGCGGGCTCAGGCCCGCGCGGCGGGCGCAGTCTTCGAGGCCGCGCGCGTCGTCGCGCAGCTCCGTCGCGAAGCCGCCGGCCCACAGCGCCACGCTGCTCGGCATCGCCTGCTGCATGTGCGTGTAGCCCGGCAACGGGGTCTCGCCTTCGCGCAAGGCGAGGTCGTCCAGTGCGGTGGCGACTTCACCGGCGGCCGCGGCGATCTCGCGCGCCGCGTCGAGTAGATAGAGGCGCAGGGCGGTGAGCACCTGGTCGTTGCGCGAGCGGCCGAGGTGGACGCGCCCGCCGGCGGCGCCGATGCGCGCGGTCAGCCGCTTCTCCAGCGCCGTCTGTCCGTCTTCGTCGGCCAGTTCGATCTTCCATTGCCCGGCGGCGTGCTCCGCGCCGAGTGCCGCGAGGCCGGAGCGAATCACCGCGAGGTCGGCCGGCGCCAGCAGCTTCTGCGCGGCCAGCATCTCGGCGTGGGCGATCGACGCACGGA
The DNA here is from genome assembly GCA_902826225.1 of uncultured Pseudomonadota bacterium. GTDB lineage: Bacteria > Pseudomonadota > Gammaproteobacteria > Steroidobacterales > Steroidobacteraceae > CADEED01. The sequence continues at coordinate 3,074 of CADEED010000162.1, forward strand.
CGTCGTACTTCACCAGGCGCTCGTCGAGCGCGTGGTCGTCGCCCGCCGTGTAGGCGAGCACTCGTTCGTCGAGTGGGGCGCCCTTGTCCCAGAGGCGGCTCATGTCGATCCTATTTGCCGCTCTGCTGCTCGGCCGGGGACAGCGCGTTCACGTCGGCGACGATGAGCGTGCCCGCGCCTTCGTTCGTGAAGACCTCGGCGAGGATGCCCTCGGGAGCCTTGTACGACGTGACGTGCACGCGGCGCACGCCGCCGCGCAGCGCCTCCTCGATCGCCTTGGCCTTGGGCAGCATGCCGTCGGTGATCTTCTTCTCTTCGCGCAGCCGCTTGAGTCCGGCGAGGTCGGTGTACGAGATGACCGAGGACGGATCGTCGAGGCGCTCGAGGATGCCCGGCGCGCCCGTGCACAACATGAGCTTCTCGGCCGCGAGCGCCGCGCCGATCGCCGCTGCCACGGTGTCGCCGTTGATGTTCAACAGGACGCCGTTGTCGTCGGCCGACAGCGGGCTCACGATGGGCATCAGGCCGTTGTCGAGCAGCTTGGTGAGGACGGTGGTGTCCACCTGGTCGATGTCGCCGACGAAGCCATAGTCCACGGTCTCGTCGTCCACCTTCACGGGCGGGCGCTTGTGCGCGCGAATGAGGCCCGCGTCCACGCCGCTGATGCCGACGGCGTCGATGTTCACCTCGCGGCAGTGTGCGAGCAGCTTGGTGTTGATGAGCCCGTTGAGCACCATCGACGTGGCGTCGATGGCCTTCTGGTCGGTGATGCGGCGGCCCTGGACCATGCGCGTCGGCACGCCGAGCGCCTCGGTGATCTCGGTGAGCTGCGGTCCGCCGCCGTGCACGAACACGACGCGCACGCCGAAGTAATGCAGGATCGCGATCTGTTCGATGAGACCGCGCACCGCCTGCGCGTCGGCGAACACGCCGCCGCCGGCCTTCACCACGAAGGTCTTGCCCTTGTACATCCGAATGTAGGGCGCCGCGCTGCGCAGGCTGCGGATGGCGGCGGAGGGGTCGGGTCGATGCATGATCATGGGAGTTCGGTTCCGTGGCGGTAGTTAGTGTTGCGGGGTGGAGAGCAGGCGGTGCAGTACCGCGGCCTGCACCACCATGCGGTTGTAAGCCTCGCGCTGCACGACGCTGCGCTTGCCGTCGAGCACCTCGTCGGCGACGGCGACATTACGCCGCACCGGCAGGCAGTGCATGAGTTTGCAGTCGGCGGCGGCGGTCGAGAACCAGGTATCCCGGACGCACCAGTCGGCGAGCTTGGCGCGCAGGTTCGCGTCGGCCTCGGCGTTGCCGTAGTGGGTCGTCGAGCCCCATTCCTTCGCGTACACGATGTGGGCGCCGTTCAACGCGTCGTCCCGGTCGGCAGTTTCGCGCACGGTCCCGCCGTTCGCGGCGGCTGCCTCCATGGCCTTGCGCATGATCGCCCCGGGCAGCGCGAATCCTTCGGGCCGCAGCACGACGACATCCATGCCACGCATCGCGGCCATGTGCACCGTGGCCGCGGGCACCGCCAGCGGCAACGCGCGCGGATGGTTCGCCCACGAGAGAACGAACTTCGCCTTGCGCGGCACCTTGAGATCGTCGAGCGTCTTCCAGTCCGCCAACGCCTGACAGGGATGGTTGATCGCGGACTCCAGGTTGATCACCGGCTTGCTGACGAGCCCGGCCATGTCGCGGAACGCGCTCTCGGACAGGTCTGTGTCGAGGTCGGTGCCCGACGCGAAAGCGCGAATGCCCACGGCGTCACAATAATGAGACAGTACAGGCACACCTTCGCGTACGTGTTCCGCGGGCGCGCCATTCATGACCGCGCCACGCCGCGTCTCGAATTGCCACGTCCCCTGGCCGGCGGTGACCACGAACGAAGTGCCCCCGAGTTTCGCCATCGCCGCCTGCATCGAGGCCAGCGTGCGCAAGCTGGGATTGAAGAAGAGCAGTCCCAGGATCTTCCCGGCGAGCGCCTGCGGTTCGGGCCTGGTCTGCAGCCGGTCGGCGAGCGCGAGCAGCTCGACGATCTGTTCGCGCGACGAGTCCGCGAGATCGAGGAAGTGGTTCATGCGGGTATCGCCTTCACAGACTGGCGAGCGCGGAACGCAGCCGGTCGACGTGCTCCTCCTTCAGGATGAACGCGGGCAGCAGGCGCAGGATGGCAGGATCTCCCGCGGTGCCCGCCAGGATGTCCTTCGCGAGCAATGCCTTCTGCACGTCCTTCGCGGGGACGTCGAGCCGCAGCCCGTGGAGAAATCCCAGTCCCTGGAAGTCCACCACCGGACCGACCTTGCACGTCTCGCGCAGGTACGCCGACACGCGCGTGACGTTCTCGAGCAGATTCTCCTTCTCGATCGCGTCGATCGTGGCCTCCGCGACGGCGCAGGCCATCGGACCACCCCCGAAGGTGGTGCCGAGGTTCTCGAGCTTGAGCTTCGCCGTGACGGCCGGCGTGAGCAGCATCGCTGAGACCGGGAAGCCATTGCCGAGCGCCTTGGCCGTCGTGAGGATGTCGGGCATCACGCCATAGTAGTTGGCCGCGAAGGGCATGCCCGAGCGGCCGACGCCGCACTGCACCTCGTCGAAGATCAG
>CADEED010000163.1 GCA_902826225.1 uncultured Pseudomonadota bacterium
CCTCCGCTCCGCGAGCCCGTTCGACCAGAAGGGTCAGCACGGCGTCGCGCGCCTCGAAGGCGACCGCAACATGATGTCCGAGCTCGACGGCTACAAGTTCTCGGGCGTGTACACCAACACGTTCGCGAACGACACCGTCGGCGTGCTGCTCGGCGTGGTGTACGCGGAGCGCAAGGATCGCACGGACATCGCCGGCAACGACGGCGGCTGGACGCGCAACCCCGATCCGAACGATGAGAGCTGGCTGTGGGGCAACGCCTGGGGCGGCAATATCGACCCGAATGCCAACGGCGAGCTGGACGAGGACGAATATGGCCTCATCGGCCCCGGCCAGTTCCGCGTGGGTTCGGTGCTCGAGGAGAAGAAGCGCCGCGCGATCACCGCGAAGGTGGAATTCCGCCCGACCGACTCCTTCAAGATCACCGTCGACGGGTTGAAGACGCGTCTCGATTCGCCGCAGGTCGGCTTCCAGCAGTCGTTCTACCCGCTGTTCGCGCCGGACCGCTGGACGGACATGACCATCGAGAACGGCATCGTGACCAGCTTCACGATGGAAAATCCGGACGCGGAGATGGCGCTCAATCCCGAACTCCTGAACGTCACCGAGCATCGCGTCGTCGACACCGATCTCTACGGCATCAACGGCGAGTGGTCCGTCAACGACGCGCTGACATTCACGGGCGACGTCTATCGCTCGACCTCGAAGCGCTACTCGGGCGGCCGCGACACCTACGTGGTGCTGCGCATGAACCAGCCGAATACCAGCCACATTTCGCTGGACAGGGCGGGCGTTCCGAACGTCGACGTCGAATTCGACGACGGTCGCAACCTCACGGACGGTCTCGCGAACAACGAATTCGGCGCCTCGGATTTCAACACGCACTACATGGAGCTGCGTGGCGACGACATCGAGGACGAGATCACGGGCGCCACGATCGGCGGCAAGTTCACGCTCGATGCCGGCGCCTTCCGCGACATCAGGTTCGGCATCTCGAACACCAAGCGCGAGAAGAGCCGCAATCTCGTCAACAACACGTTGTCGGGCGGCGCGGACTATTACTCGGGAGACAACGCGATCAACGTCGGTGACCTCGAAGACGGCGTGATCTCTCGTTCCTTCAGCTTGCCGAACTTCATGGAAAACGTCGGGTCGAGCTTCCCACGCTCCTTTCTTGCATTCGATGTTCCGAACTACCTCGCGGCGCTCGAGGCCTACAACGGCACCGCGCGTCCGTCGGGCGGGACGTACGACTTCTCGAATGCGGCGCCGGAGTGGAACCCGCTCGAGAGCTATCGCGTCTCGGAGAAGACCACGGCTCTCTTCGTGCAGGCGGATCTCGGTGGCGAGAAGTGGAGCGCCGACGTCGGTGTTCGTTTCGTGAAGACGAAGACCACCGCGCAGGCGTGGGACTCCGAGATCACCGACATCGTCGAGAACGGCCCCTTCAACTACACCGCGTTCTACGCCGATCCGACGCCGATCTCGCAGGACGACGAGTACGACTTCGTGCTGCCTTCGGGCAATTTCACCTACCGCTTCACGGATGAACTGCAGCTGCGCCTCGGCCTCGCGAAGACCATGGCACGCCCGCCCGTGAACATGCTCGCGCCGACCAACACCACGGCCAGCATCTCCTGGGGCGAGTTCACGCAGATCTTCGGCGGCAATGTGAGCCTGAAGCCGTATTCGGCGAAGCAGGCGGACCTGTCGCTCGAGTGGTATTTCTCGGAGAACTCGATCTTCAATCTGGCCACCTTCTACAAGAAGATCTCGAACCAGATTACGACGAGCTGGGAACCGGGTCAGGACATCGGCGTGCCGGGCTACCTGTTCAACATCATGCGTCCGATCAACGGCGACTACGCCAAGGTGCGCGGTATCGAAGCGGGTGTGCAGCACTTCTTCGACAACGGCTTCGGCTTCCGCGCGCAGTACACGCGCAACTGGTCGAAGAGCATCGTGGGCGACCTCGAACGGCCGCTCGAAGGCGTCGCGCCGTCCGTGTATTCGGCCTCGGCGATGTACGAGCGCAATGCCTGGTCGCTCGGAGTCACGGCGGATCATACGGACGGCTTCACCACGGCGACCAACGTGCTGGGCGAGGGCTACAACGAACAGGCCGACGCCATCACGTGGATGACCGCGCATGCGTCGTACAACATCAACGACGCGCTGACCGTGACGCTGCAGGGCCAGAACCTGCTGGACGAAGAGCAGACGTACAGCATCAGCGGCAACCCGCTTCTCTCGCAGGGCTACTACCGGTACGGCCGGTCGTTCAACCTGGGTGTGAGCATGAGGTTCTGAGAACCGGGCGAGCGTTCCGCGACAGGAAAAACCCACTCTTCCTGTTGCGGGCGTTCGCCCGCCTCCCCGCGGATCACAACACGCCGGTCCCCGATTCGTCTTCCCACACCGATCGGGTCCGCCAGTTGAAGCGGATCACGAGCACGCGAGCCACGAAGAAAGCCGCCACGGTGATCCACGCGGCGCGCGTCGGTTCCATGGCGAACTGGCCGGTGAGCAATACGTAAAGCCCGCAGGCCGCGAGCACGGCCAGAGCGCTGAATTGTCCGGGCCTCAGGATCGTCGGAATTTCGCGCACGACGAGGTCGCGCAGGAACCCGCACGCGACGCCGTTCGCCACACCGACGAACACCACCGCGATGAGCGGCAATCCCGCGTTCCCCGCGAGCTGCATGCCGTACACGGCGAAGGCCGGCGTGCCGAGCGCATCGATGACGTCGACGATCTTCTGAACGGCCTCCGGTCCGATGAGGTTGCGCAGGTAGCGGGCGAAAACCGCGGTGATGACCGTGGCGCCGACCACGAGCGTCAGGTAGACGGCATTCACGAGGAAAACCGGCGTGCGGTTCAGGAAGACTGCGTCGCGGACCAGGCCGCCGCCGAGCGCGGCGAGCAGCGCGATGACGAAGACGCCGACGATGTCGAGCCGCCGCCGGATGGCCACGATGGCGCCGCTGACGGCCCAGGTGAAGGTGGCCACGTAGTCGAAGGCGATGGGAACCTGGAACTCCGTCATGGGCCGAAGATAGCCGGTATTCCCGCCATTCATCGATATTCATCTTCCGGTTCCCGCGGGAATTCCCAAGACTTCCCCGTCGCGGTACTTTCCCGCGAGGAGACCCCATGAACTTCGGCGACCGTCTCAGGCAACTCCGGACCCAGCGAAATCTCACCCAGCCCCAGCTCGCGCAGGCCATCGGCATCGAGCAGTCCTACCTGTCGAAACTCGAGAACGACAAGTCCGTGCCCGGCGCGGACATTTTCCAGGCCATCCTGCGGGCGCTGAAGCTGGACGTGGCGGCGTTCCTCGAAGGCGTCGACGATGTCGTCGTTCATCGTGAGCTGCGGCAGGTTCCCGAGGTGGCGAACCATCTGAATGGCCGGGGGGCGCTGCGTGTACACCACGTGAAGCGCTGGCTGTTCGGCTCGGCGCTGGCGGGCGTCGTCGGGCTGTCGATGTTCTTCGCGGGGCAGCAGGAGCTCCTGTTTCCGGGACAGCTGTATTCGTATGAATCAGAAGGCGTCGTTCGCGCCGGTGAGCCGTCCGACCTGTTCGATAGTCCCGACGCGTGGTTGCGCAACCAGATGCATGCCGGCGTTTTCGCGGAGCAGGACTGGTACAAGCGCCGCGTCGAGATGATGGCGCGAGCGCAGCGGGACGTGACAACACTGGATCAAAGCCGCGGGCTCGGCTACTCCGAAGCGGTGCCCGGCGGCACCCGCTTCTACCAATTGATGTCCCAGACGTCCGAACCCCGCCAGCAGAACCGCTACCTGATGCTGGCGGGCATCGTTTTGACTTTATGCAGCCTGTTTGGCTTTCTCGTCGAGATGCGACTGCGGAGTGTCAGGAACGGTTAGCGTTCCGGCCGGTCGAACGGCAAACAACCCGGAGGGACACCCGTGATCCATCGTGCCGCTGTGGCCGTTCTGACCAGCCTTGCCTGCTTTGCGTCCGCATCGGCCGAGGACATCCCCAATCCGCTCATCGACTACGCCGCATTCCAGGCGCAGGTGATCGGGGTCAATGGTCTGCGCAACTCACGACGGGTCACCGAAACGGAGTTCATCGCCATGGCCCGGGACCCCAAGACCGTGATCCTCGACGCGCGCAGCGCCGAGAAGTTCGCGCTGCTGCACATCCGCGGCGCGAAGAACCTGAGCTTTCCCGACATGACCGAGGAAGATCTCGCGCGCGTCATCCCGGCCAAGGACACGCGCATCCTCATCTACTGCAACAACAACTTCCTCAACGACTCGGTCGCCTTCCGCACGAAGGCGGCGCCGGCATCGTTGAACATCTACACCTACAACGCGCTCACGAGCTACGGCTACACGAACGTTTACGAACTCGGCCCGCTCATCGACATCAACCGGACGAAACTGAAGTTCGCGGGCACGCGTGCGAAGTAGCCGATCGCAAGGGCTGCTCGCCGCGGGGGACGCCGCGCCCGACGCCGCCTTCACATCTCTTTCTTCGCGATCGTCTCGTGCTGGCCGTTCACGAGCATGAGCGCGGCAGAGCCATAGTGCTTGTGATACTCGGCGATCCGCGGCGTCGACGACGGCCAGGCCTTCGATCTGCGCCTGCGATTCAGCGACATCTGGGCGAAACGCGACGGTCGATGGCGCGTCGTCTACACGCACGCGAGCCGTGACCCGAAGTAGGTAGGCGGCCGCGTTCTCCCTATACTCCGCGAAACCTTCGCCCGGGAGAATCCTGCATGTGGCGTCCGATCGTCGTCGTCGCCGCGGCCCTGCTGGCCGCCTGTTCGAGTCCGGCGCCGGAATCCGCCGCGGCATCCAGTCCGCCGGGCTCCGCCGATCGGCCGGCCCAGGGCAGCGGCGTCAACCGCTACCTCGCCTACGAGCACTCGGTATCCGTCAGGACGGATGCCGAAAAGGTCATCGCCCTCGCGGAGTCGTTGCAGGCCGCCTGTCGCGGCGCGGTCGACGATGCCTGCGCGATCCTCGGCGCCAATCTCTCTCGCGGGGACGGCGCCCGGGCGACGCTGCGGCTGCGCGCCAGGGCCAGTGGGATCCAGAAGCTGCTCGGCGTCTTGTCCGCGCAGGGCGATATCGAGGGGCAGTCGACGACGGCGGAGGATCTGGCCGGCCCCATCGAAGACAACGAGAAGAAGCTCGCGATGCTCAACTCGTACCGGGGCCAGCTCGAAGCGCTGCGCGGGCGTGCGAACGCGGATGTCGATTCGCTGATCAAGCTGACTCGCGAGCTCGCGGAAGTGCAGTCGCAGATCGAGCAGCTCTCCGGCAGCCAGGCGCAGCTCCTGCAGCGCGTGCAGACCGAGATCCTGACCGTCTCCATCTACTCGTCCGGCGGCCTGTCGTTCTGGAGTCCGATCGGCGACGCGTCGTCGGATTTCGGCGCGGACCTGTCGGAGGCCATCGCGGCGATGATCACGGCGATCGCTTTCCTGCTGCCATGGGCGATGCTCGCCATCGCCATCGCCCTCGTCTGGGCCTGGCGTGCGTGGCGCCGGCGGCGGCGCGCGAGGAATTCCTGATGCAGCGCTGCGCTGGTCGTCAGTTCTTCTTCTCGGCCGCCATCGTCTCGGTGTTGATCACGCACTTCCAGTCGACGCCATCCCGG
>CADEED010000164.1 GCA_902826225.1 uncultured Pseudomonadota bacterium
GACCGCCAATGGCCAGATCGCTGTTTTCCATGAACCAAAGATTGCGGTCGATCCACAGCTCGACCACACGGTCCGCCTGTTCTTCCGTCATGCCGACGACACGGATGGCGTTCGCGCGAGTCCCGGCGAAGCGCTCCCGCTGCGCTTGGCGCCAGGAATCCCGGTATGCGGGATCACGCATCATCCGGCGTTCTCGCTCGAGCCAATCGCGGAGCATTTCTCCCGTCTGGCCGCCCATCGTCGTGGTTTCGGTCGGGGCGGAGGCGCCTGACGGATCCACTGCAGGAGGCGGACGCGGCGGCTCCCGCGCGGAAGCCTCGACCGGGGGAACCGTCGCGAGTCCGGTCAGCGTGCCCGCGCGTCGACTGTCGGAGAGCGCGGCGCGCAACTCGGCGGTCGTCGCGAGCTCCCGCGTGTAGAGATGCCACACCCACGCGCTGAGCGTTGCGAGGCCCACGAGTGCGATGCAACTGACGACGAGTGCACGGCGCATGCCGGCGAAGCGTACTCCGATCCGGACGCGTCGGGCCATCGGGTCGCCGCGGCAACTTCAGCTCAGGTAGCCCTCGTTGCGCACGAAATGCAGGCGGGCGATGAGGCCATTGTTCACTTCGTAGATCGCCATGACCTCGAAGGGGTCGCGCGCCCCGTTGCGACCGGTGATGTGCTCGAGATCGACGACGGCGCGGCCGAGCGTGGAGCGCGAAACGATCGTGCAATGCAGTTCGGGCGAGCGCGCGAACAAATCGCGATAACGTTCGCGTATCGCGGTCTTGCCCACGAAGATCGGCGCATGCACGCCGAGATCGTAGACGAGCGCATCGTCCGAGAACTGTGCGCAAAAGCTCTCGAGGTCACGACGGTTGTACGCCTCGAGCTGGGCCTGGACGACTTCGACGGGTGTTTGCATGGCGAACTCATTCTCGGTGCCGCGCGGCCAGCTTGTCCACGACTTGACTCAGGCAGAGGCCGCGTGCCTTGAGCAGCACGAGCAGGTGAAACACGAGATCCGCGGATTCCTCGATCAGCTTGTCGTCCGATTCACTCGCTCCGGCGAGTGCGGTCTCGACGCCTTCCTCGCCGACCTTTTGCGCGACCTTGTGCGTGCCCTTCGCCAGCAGCTTCGCGGTATAGCTCGCCTCCGGTTTGTCCGACGCGCGCTGCGCGATGATTCCCTCGAGGCGTGCGAGGAAGGCGATGGACGTGGCCGCGGCGCGCGGCTCGTCGCCGAAGCAGGTGAGGGTGCCGTTGTGGCAGGCAGGTCCGCGCGGCCTCACGGTGACCAGCAATGTGTCGCTGTCGCAGTCGTGCGCGATGTCGACGAGATCGAGCGTGTGGCCGGAGGTTTCGCCTTTTTCCCACAGCCGCTGCCTGCTGCGGCTCCAGAAGACCGCGCGGCCGCGCTTTCGAGTCTCCTCGAGCGCCCCGCGATTCATATAACCCAGCATCAGGACGGCGCCGGTGGCGGCGTCCTGCACGATGGCCGGCACGAGACCGTCGCCCTTGTCGAAGTCGATCGAAGACGTGTCGATCACAGTCGCACCTCGATGCCGCAGTCCGCGAGTCTCGCCTTGAGATCCGGAATGAGCAGCGAGCCTGTGTGGAACACACTGGCTGCCAGCGCCGCGTCGACCCCGCTCTGCTCGAAAACGTCCACGAAATGCGCGGGCGTGCCGGCACCACCGGAGGCCACCAGCGGGACGTCGCAGATGTCGCGCACGGCCTTGAGCTGCCGCACGTCATAGCCACGGCGCACGCCATCGCTGGACATGCAGTTGAGCACGATCTCGCCGGCACCCCGATCCTGGACTTCTCGGACCCACGAGAGCGTGTCCCGGCCCGTGTTGCTGGCGCGATCGGGATCGCCGGTGAACTGGTACACGCGGTAGCCGTCGGCAGTGGTCTCACTGTCGATGCCGATGACGACGCACTGCGAACCGAACCGCGCGGCGAGTTCCTCGATGAGTTTCGGGTTCGCGATGGCCGGCGAATTGATGGAGACCTTTTCCGCGCCCGCGTTCAGCACCGCCTCGGCGTCTTCGACCGAGCGGATCCCGCCGGCGACGCAGAACGGGATGTCGAGGATGCCGGCGACGCGGCTGACCCACTCACGATCCACGCGGCGGCCCTCGGGACTCGCGGTGATGTCGTAGAACACGACCTCGTCCGCGCCCTCGTCGCGATAACGCTCCGCCAGTTCCAGGATGTCGCCCACGACCTGGTGATCGCGGAAGCGGATGCCCTTTACGACCTGGCCGTCCCGGACGTCGAGGCAGGGGATGATGCGTTTGGCAAGAATGGGAGTAACTCCGCGGGTTTGATGGCTTCCTCGAGCAATGCCTTGCCGCTGATGGCGTAGGCCGCGCCGATCCCGGCCAGCGCGGCGAGATCGGCCGCCGAGCGAACGCCGCCCGATGCCTGCAGCTGGATCTGCGGGTAGCGCGTGATGAATTCCCGGTACAGACCGACCGCCGGTCCCTGCATCGCGCCGTCGAGTTCGGCGTCGGTGCACAGCACGTGCCTCACGCCGTGGGGCACGTAGAGGTCGATCGCTTCCCACAGCGAGAGCGTCGATTCTTTCGTCCAGCCGCGCGTCAGCACGCGCGGGACCCCATCGTGCTGGCGGATGTCGAAGGCGAGACCGATCTTCTCGGCGCCGTACTGTTTCAGCCAGGCCTGCACCTCGGCGGGCTTCTCGACCGCCGCGCTGCCGATGATCACGCGGTCGATGCCGTTGCGCAGCAGGTCGTCCACGACGGCCTTGGAGCGCACGCCGCCGCCGACCTGGATCCGCAGCGCTTTGGTGCGCGCGAGCGCCACGATGACGCTGCGGTTCGCGAGCCGGCCGTCCTTCGCGCCGTCGAGATCGACCAGGTGCAGCCACGATGCGCCGAGCGCGCGGTAGCGCTGCAGCAGCTCGTGCGGCTCGAGGTCGTAACGGGTCTCCTGGTCGAAGTTGCCCTTGAGCAGCCGCACGCAGCGGCCATTTCGCAGATCGATGGAGGGAATGAGGATCATGTTCTCTTCACGACGAGGCTTTCAGAAAATTGGCGAGGATACGTGCGCCGACGGCGCCGGAACGCTCGGGATGGAATTGCGTGCCGCAGAAGTTGTCGCGGCGCGTCACCGCGGTGAGCGGCGCGCCGTAGTCGGCGGTCGCCACGGTGTGCTCGCCCGGGCTGACCGCGTAGCTGTGCACGAAGTACACGTAGTCGAGCGCGTTCACGCCGTCGAGCAGAGGATCGGCGCGCGTGATGTTGAGCTGGTTCCAGCCCATGTGCGGCACGGGCATTCCGGGCGCCGATCGCAGCTTGCCGACGTCACCCGGGATCACCGCCAGCCCGTTGGCCGGGCCTTCCTCGGAGCGGTCGAAAAGGAGCTGCATTCCCAGGCAGATGCCCAGCAGGGGTTGCGTCAGCGCCGAGATGACTTCGGCGAGCCCCGCTGCGCGCAGACGCGCCATCGCATCGTGCGCGGCGCCGACGCCGGGCAGCAGCACGCGCGGAGCGCGCCGGATCCGGTCCGCATCCGTCGTGACGAAGGAGTCCGTACCGAGTCGACCGAGCGCGGCCTGCAGGCTGAGGATATTGGCCCCGCCGCTGTCGATGATGGCGACGCTCACAGCACGCCCTTGGTCGACGGCAGCTCCGCGCCGGCGCGCCGGAAGGCCTCGCGTAGCGCGCGGCCAGTGCCTTTGAAGCACGCTTCGATCATGTGATGCGTGTTGTCCCCGGTCACGGTGACGTGCACGGCCGCCTTGAGGCTCTCGGCGAGCGAGCGGAAGAAGTGCGGCACGAGTTCGGTCGGCAGCCCGCCGACGGCCTCGCGGTTGAACCTGCCTTCGAACACGCCGTAGGCGCGGCCGGAGAGGTCGATGGCGACCCGCACCTGCGCTTCGTCCATCGGCAGCACGAAGCCGTAGCGCGCCAGTCCCCGCTTGTCGCCGAGCGCCGAGCGCAGCGCCTCGCCCAGCGCGAGTGCGCAGTCTTCGACGGTGTGATGTTCGTCGATCTCGAGATCGCCCCGGCAGGTCAGTTCGAGCGCGAAACCGCCGTGCTTCGCGATCTGTTCGAGCATGTGGTCGAAGAAGCCGATGCCCGTGGAGATCGCGATGGGCGCGACCGAGTCGAGATTCACGGCGACACGGATGTCGGTCTCCTTCGTCTTGCGCTGCAGGGTCGCGCGACGCTCGGTGAGAGCGCGCACGATCGCTGGCCAGGTCTGGGCCTCGCTGCCGTGGCGGCGCACTTCGAAACCGCGGATCCCGAGATTCGTCGCGAACTCGAGGTCTGTCGCCCGATCGCCGACCATCGCGCTCGCCGCGAGATCGACCCGTTCGCGAACGTAGGCCTCGACGAGCTTGATCCGCGGCTTGCGGCAATCGCAGCCATCCGACTTGCGATGCGGACAGATGAAGACGGCATCGAACTCGATACCCTGCGAGCTGAACGCATCCATCATGAACTGGTGCGGCGCGTCGAACGCCGCCTGCGGGAAGCTGGCGCTGCCCAGTCCATCCTGGTTCGTGACCATCGCGAGCAGGAAGCCGGCGTCGCGCGCCTGGCGCAACGCGGTGAACACGCCGGGCATGAAGCGGATCTTTTCGATGGCGTCGACCTGCTCGTCGGGCGGCTCTTCGATGAGTGTGCCGTCGCGATCGACGAACAGGACCCGGGATTTCTCCATCGTCATGCAAGGCTCCCGATCAAACGGTCGTTCTGCTCGGGCGTGCCGACCGAGATGCGCAGACTGCCGGGCGCGGCGGCACGCAGGTCGCGGATCAGCAGCCTGGCCGCGCGCGCGGCGGCCAGTGTCGCATCCGGATCGACGAAGTCCACGAGCAGGAAATTGGCGACGCTCGGCCACACCTTGCGCACGCTGCGCCCGCTCTCGAGCGCGGCACGCAATCGTTCGCGCTCGCGGCACACCTGCGCCACGCGCTCTCGCTGCACGGTCGCCTGGGCAGGGGCGAGCGTGGCGAGCACAGCCTCGATGGTGAGCTGGGGAATCGAGTACGGCGGGATGACCTTCGTGAGCAGGGCCACGATCTCCCGCCCCGCGATCAGCGAGCCGACGCGCGCGCCAGCCAGGCCGAAGGCCTTGGACAGCGTGCGCAACACGACGAGGTGCGGAAACCGCGCCAACCATGCGATGAAACTCTCGCCACCCGCGAACTCCGCGTAGGCCTCGTCGACGACGACGAGCGCGCGGCCGCCGCGGGCGGTGAGCAACTTCGCGACCGCGGCGGACTCCATCGGATTGCCCGTCGGGTTGTTGGGGCTGCAGAGGAACACGAGCCGGGTATTGGCGTCGATCGCCGCCAGC
>CADEED010000165.1 GCA_902826225.1 uncultured Pseudomonadota bacterium
CAGTGCCGCGTGCTGAGTTTCGATCGGCAGCACGACGCTATCGACGAAGCGCAACAGGCCGGCGACGATCTCGTCGACGGCATCGTCATCGGGAGTCTGGATGGGCTCATGCATGCCGCGAGTTTACGCCCTCGAACAAGCGAGCGAGCAGGTTCAGCGCCGCGCCAGTCCGTCGCCGGTCCGACGTCGCACACAGGTCCAGGAGCAGGCCGCGCAAGGCAGCCAGCAGCAGAGTCGCTTCCGTTTCATCCACCTCCGACTGGATGCCCATCGCCTGGACCAGCTTCGGCCAGAAGGCCACCGGCTCTTCCAGCACGCCCGGATAGTCCCGCGGGTTCCGCAACGCGAGCGCATACAGCTCGAACACGAGCCTCACCGCTGACCGTGCCTGCGGCGCACTGACCCGGCGCCAATACCAGCGCAGGAACTCCGGCATCGTCCGCGGCTTGCGGCCGGACTTCATCCAGCGCTCGACGCGCGCCCCTTCGCGCTCGCGCAGCCCGGCCAGGATCTCGCGCATCAGCTCCTCGCGGGAGCCGAAGTGGTAGATCAGCATGCGCGCGTTGGTCTTGAGTGCCTTGGCAAGCGGCCGCAACGCCAGATCGCCGATCCCGTGCGTCATGACGTACGCGACCGCCTCACTGCGCAATCTCGCCCGAATACCCGGATCCGCGGGTCGTGCCATGCAAGCTCCTGATTCCGGCCTTGCCCAATTAGTGAAACGAGTGTTACATTAACTCAACCTCGTCGAACCTGCCAGGAGATTTACATGCGCCGCCTCGCCTTCCTGCTGCTCGCCTCATCCCTCGCCTGGTCCGCCCCGCTCATGGCGCACGACGCCGAAGCGACGAACAAGGCCGTCGCGCGCAGCTTCTTCGAGGACGTGCTCGACAAGGGCAAGCTCGCACGCCGAAGGCCGCCTCGCCTCTCTCGAAGAAGACATGAACGCCGCCCGCGAGCAACGCAAAGCCATGCCGGACATGCGCGTGAAAGTGAATCAGATCGTCGCGGAGGGAGACCTGGTGTCCGTCTACTGGACGGCGAGCGGCACGAACACAGCCGCAGGCTGGGGCGTCCCGGCAACCGGCAAGAGCGTCAAAGTCAGCGGCATGACGCTGTTCCGCTTCGAGCGCGGACTGATTCAGGAAGAATGGAGCGTCTTCGACCAGTACTCGATCATGAAGCAGCTCGGTCTCTTGCCCGCCAAGGCGAAGGACTAGCGCCGGCCCGAGCGCAGCACGCGGCCGTATCGTCCCGGCTGCAGCACTCCGTTCTCGCGCGCGACCTGGCCATTCACGACGACGACGTCGAATCCTTCCGCGAGCTTGAACGGATCGACGTAGCTCGACGTCGCGTGCACCTTGGCGACGTCGAACACCACCAGGTCCGCTTTCGCACCGACCTTGATCACGCCACGATCGTCGAAGCGCATGATCCGCGCCGGAATGCCCGACGCTTTGTGCACGGCCTGTTCGACGCTCAACACGCCCTTCTCTCGCACGTAGTTCTCGAAGAGCTTTGCATACGTGCCCGTCGAGCGCGGATGACGCATTCCCGGTGAGGCATCGGTGCAGACGGCCACGGAGGGATCGCCGAACAGGACATCCTGAGTCGCTTCGTCGATCGTGAAGTGCGCGCCCTCGCCTCCGCCGGGACCCAGCTCGATCAAGAAGTCGACGTATGACTTCCCCGCTCCGCGCGCGGCTTCTGCCAACGTCTTGCCCGCGTAGGGCTGACTGCCGAACAGCATTGCCTCCGGACCGCCGCGTCTCGTCATGCGTCGTTCGAGATACTGCGCAAGCTCGTCGCGTCGCCCCGCCACGATCGCGGTGTAGTCCGTCGGCGGCAGCGCCCACTCCGGAAACAGGATCGCGATGCCGGTGTAGCCGGCGTTGTAGGGATACGCGTCGGCCGTGAGATCGATTCCGGCCTTGCGCTTGCTGTCGATCACCGCGAGCAATTGCCTGCCGCGCTCCGCGCCCTTGCCGAAAACGACCTTCAGATGCGAGATGTGCACGCGGGCGTAGGCGCCTTGCGCGGCGAGCTCGTCGATCGACTGATTGATCGTTTCGTCGTTCTCGGAGCGCATGTGGCTCATGACGACACCGCCCGCCGCACCGACCTCGCGTGCAAGCGCAAGAACTTCTTCCGGCTCCGAGTAGATGCCGGGGACGTATTCCAATCCCGTCGACATGCCGAACGTTCCTGCTTGCAGATCGGCACGCAATACATCGCGGATCCGGGCAGTTTGCTCGGCACTCAGATGGCGTACGGAATCCGGAATCTGCGCCAGATGACGGATCGAGCCATGCCCCGAAAGCGCCGCGACGTTCAGCTGTACGCCTGCGGTCTCCGCGGCACTGGCCCACTCAGCGAACGGCACTTCAGCCGGCGCTGACTCGAGACCGGCGCTGTCGCCGTCCTGCCCGAGCACGACCGTCGTCACGCCCATCGCAAGAAAATTCTCGAACGATTTTTCGAGCGGATTGCCGTGCGTGTGCAGATCGATGAACCCCGGCGCGAGCGTGCGACCGTTCGCATCGATGACGCGCGTGGCAACTGCATCGGCGCGCATCTGCGTATCGATGACTGCAATCGTGTCGTCCTTGACGAGCACGTTCGCGCGATAGGCGGACGCACCCGTGCCGTCGACGACAGACGCGTTGCGGATCAGAAGATCGTAGTCCGTCGCGCGCGGCTGAGCGCAGGAGACGAGAGCGATGCAGGTGACGGCGGCGAGAGCCTTGCGGCCCAGGATTGTTTTGGTGTGCATGCCGCCGCGAATCCTAGGGGGCGGCGGCTCGCGGCGCCACCCCCCGGATTGCGGCCCTGGAAGCGACTAGCGGATCGGCCGATAGGTGCGGAAGAACACGTAGTCCGCGATCTGTTCGCCTTGCGTGATGCCTTCGCTCTTGTCGAACGCCCAGTGGATGCCGAGGTAGATGCGGCTCTGGCCGTTCTCTTCCTCGGCCTGCGACAGCCGGCTGAAGCTGCGCGGCCGCAGCGGGCGCACGTTGCCGCTGTTGTCGCGAGTCACGCCGTTGAATTCGTCCGAGACGAACGTGAACGCGATGCGATCGGTGCCGTAGAACCGCCGCAGGATCTGGAACAGCGAGCCGCCGAAGCCGGCGTGGCCGGACGGATACGACGGGAACGGCGGAGTGAAGTTCGGGCCGTTCAAGTTGCTGCCCGGCGCGCCGAGCGGCATGAACGCCGGGTCGCCGAGCGTGGCGGGATTGCCGTCGCCACCGCCGCCCGGTCCGGTGCCTGCGTCCGCTTCGCGAATGCCGCCGACCGGTCGCCAGAAATCGTAGAAATACTTCGATTCCCAGATGCCGATGCCGGCATCGGCCATCGCAATGTTCACGAGCGCCAGCAAGCGCGCCATGCCGATCGCTCCCGTGCCCTGCTTCTTGGCGATCGTCACGGTGATCTGGTTGTACAGCCGCGGCGGCGCGCACAGGCTCGGCGTGCCGTCGTACGCCCAGAAGATGCCGAGGAACGTCTGTTCCTCGGTGCGCTCGGTCGGTGTACTAAGGCCGTCGCCGCCGAGGCGTTTAACTTCGTTGAATGCTTCCGTGTACTCATCCGAAGTCATCGCCGGCGGCGGCGGCGTGCGGAACTGCGAGGG
Organism: uncultured Pseudomonadota bacterium; assembly: GCA_902826225.1. GTDB lineage: Bacteria > Pseudomonadota > Gammaproteobacteria > Steroidobacterales > Steroidobacteraceae > CADEED01. Next base: position 3,632 of record CADEED010000165.1, read on the forward strand.
GCTCCTCAGGACGAACGGCTTGACCTCGCCCCAGTGCGCGCCGAGCGCGACGCGGCCGAGGCTGACCGGATCCTGGCGCCAATGCCCGGGATCGTTGCTGGTGTTGTGATCGATGCCGAGCACCGGCTCGGCATGTTTCGACCCGTCTTCGGCGCGCAGGTCGAGAATCGCGTCGGCAGAGCGTTTGCCCAGGCGAACTCCATTGAAGATCGCTGTCGAGGAATCGCGCAGCCGCTGCAGACTATCGCGCAGTTCGATGTCGAACGAAGCCTTCTGCGATGGGTACAGCGCGACGAGCGTGTCATGCGCTGCGTACGCGACCGCGGCCTTCGTCGACACTTGACCGCTGACGCGTGGCTGGCCGGTATAGCTCTTGTAGCCGCCGTTGACGGCGATGAGCGCGTCGAACACCGCGATCTGCACGATCGCAATCGCGCGTGCCGAGCGACCCGGTCCGATCTGCTCGCCGAATACGCGATTCTCGCCGGCTGCGACCGGCGTGTGATCGAGCCCGCTCGCGTTGATCGCAACCTCGTTCCAATGAATCACCCAGCTGCGCAGGTCGCTGCCGGGTCGCGGGTTGCGGAACGTCGGAGCGGGAGCGTCGGCATTGGCCTCGTGCGTGACGCCGAGGGTGTCGCTGAATGTCGTAGGAGCTTGCGCGAAGGAAGCGAACGAAACGAAGCTCGCACATACGGCGAGCAGCGGCCGCCAAGTGAGTATGCTCATCGCTGATCCCCAGTTTGTCGGCACGACATTGCGTCGTGCCTCGCGGCGGACTCTATTCGCGGCTGGAGAGCGATTTAAAGACGACGACGACTGACGTCGCGTGGTGCAGTCACCTGCTAGTGCACGTTGCTAGCGGACCTGGTCAGCGCAGCGCTGGTCGCGACTCGCCACTCTTCGATCATCCGCGAGTAGTGCTCCGGCTCGAGAAACTCGCGCACGAATGCTCGCCCCTGCTCGCTCACACCGGTCAGCGTGTAGCGGACAGTAACGACCGTACCGCCGCCCTCGGCCACGGTGCAGGTGACATCGACGAGACCGATGTTCGAACCCTGCGCCAGGCGCGCATAGCTGACGCGGCCTTCGGCCGGGCGATAGTCGGCGACGATCCACGTCGTCTCGATACCGCTATGCGCACGCGTCGCGAAGGCGCTGCCCCGCTCCACTGCGCCGCTCAGGATGACGGGCTCCCAGCCGGGCGCCCAACTGCGCTCTCCTTCGGCCGTGAATAGCGGGAAGACGGTCGCGAGCGGTGCTTCGAGACGGAAACTGCGAACCTGCGTGGCGGGCGGCGCGGACATGGCGGGACTCCAGAGTGCGAGCAGCACGGCGGCTGCGGCTGTGGTGTATTGGTACATATGTACCATACTAACAATATAGGAAACCCGCTGCAAACCGTGCGATGCTGCGCCTCCCGTACCTCATGGATCCCGCCCCGCCATGCCCGCCAAACCCGCCAAGCAGACCCGCGAAGTCGAGCGCATCCAGACCGGCGTGCGGCTGGAGAAGCGGCTGCTGAAAGTGCTGAAAGGCCTGGCCGAGTACCTCGACCTGTCGCTCGGCGACCTGCTGGAAGGCGTCGCGCTGCACGCGCTGGAGAACAAGCCGCC
>CADEED010000166.1 GCA_902826225.1 uncultured Pseudomonadota bacterium
TCATATAACTCAAGGACTTCACGGACCGCGACATGAGCGCCACCGAGTTCATCGGCTGGGCAAACGGCATGGCCTTCATGCAGACGCGCGACGGCATGGCGTTCTTCGCCAATTTCCCGACGATCGCCGGCCTCGGCGCGTTCGGCGGATTCGACTTCTGGCTCGAGGATCGCGCCGGCAAGGGCCGGCAGGAACTGTATGGCGCCATGGGCGCCATGCTCGGCAAGGCAACCCAGAACAATCCGAGCATCGGCAGCATGCAGCCGAACGAATTGCCGCCGGCGCCGCAGCTCAAGGTGAAGGTCGACCGCACGCAGGCGGAGTCGATGGGCCTGTCGATCTCCGACGTGTACACCGGCATGCAGCTCATGCTCGCGCCCGTTTACGTGAACGACTTCATGTACGAGGGCCGCGTGCTGCGCGTGACCATGCAGGCCGACGCCGAGTTCCGCCGCAGCGAGGAATCGTTCAGCCGGTTCTACATACCGACGGGGGCCGACGCCGCGACGAACCGCTTCGTCTTCACCGGCGAGTCGAACTCCGACGGCATGGTGCCCCTGTCCTCCGTCGTGCGCTCGCACTGGACCATCGCGCCGCCCGCGCAGGCGCGTTTCAACGGATTCCCCGCGATCAACCTCAACGGCAGCCCGGCGCCGGGCAAGAGCTCGGGCGAGGCGATGGCAGAGGTCGAGCGCATCGTGCGGCAGGACCTGCCGCCCGGGTTCGGCTTCGACTGGGCCGGCCAGTCCTTCCAGGAAAGACTGTCGGGCGCCGAAGCGCCGATGCTGTTCGCGCTGTCGATCCTCGTCGTCTTCCTGTGCCTCGCGGCCCTTTACGAGAGCTGGGCCACCCCGATCGCCGTGCTGCTCGTCGTGCCCGTCGGGATCATCGGGTCGGCGCTCGCGGCGTTCGTCGTGGGCATGCCCAACGACGTCTTCTTCAAGGTCGGCCTAATCACCATCATCGGCCTGTCCGCCAAGAACGCGATCCTGATCGTCGAGTTCGCGCTCGACGAGCGCAAGCGCGGCCAGGCGCTGTACGAGTCGGTGATCGAAGCGGCGCGCCTGCGCCTGCGTCCGATCCTCATGACGTCGTTCGCATTCATCCTGGGCGTCTTGCCGCTGGTGTTCGCGACCGGCGCCGGCGCCAACGCGCGGCGCGCGCTCGGTACCGGTGTCGCGGGCGGCATGTTGAGCGCGGTCGTCCTGGGCGTCCTGCTGGCGCCGATCTTCTTCGTTGCGATCCGCCGGATGGTCGGGGAGAAGATCGAGATTCCGAAGGCTGAATGACGGCTGAACGGGTGATTCGAAGCTATTAGGCGGAACCGGGCAGCCGTGGAACTACACTCATGGGCGAAGGGTCGAACTTCGCAAGAGGTGTTTATGAAAATTTCACTGGTTGCATCCGTCCTGGCGGCGGGCCTCATCGCGGGCTGCGCCTCCGGTCCCAAACTCGACTACTCCGATTACGCCGGCGAGCCGGTCAAGTCGTTCTACCTGCCGGCGGGGGACTTCGATGGCTGGAATGCCATCTCGAAGGACCAGCTGGTCGTGTGGACAGGCATGAACAAGGCCTATCTGCTCACCGTCACCGGCTTCTGCCCGGAATTGCAGTATGCGCATGCCATCGCCATCACGTCGACGGCGAACACGGTCGACAAGTTCGAGAAGGTGATCGTCGGCCGCGACCGCTGCTTCATCCGGGAGATCCGCCCGGTCGACACGAAGCAGATGAAGGCGGATCGCAAGATCCTGCGTGAGCAGATGAAGAAGGGCTCGATGGAAGATTCGCCCGCGAAGAGCTGAGCGACGACCTGACCCGGACGACCGGCGCCTCGTTCTCCTGCGACGGGGCGCTCGTCAGGGGATCGCCCGCACCAGCGGGACGATCATGAGCACGAGCCCCACCCAGCTCACGAGCCAGACGATCGTCCGGACGTAGGGCACGCCGCCCACATACAAGAACACGTACACGATCCGCGCGGCGAGGAAGATCCACGCGCCGGTCACCGCGAGCGCCGCCTGCGGCGCCACGATCAGGTTCATCAGCGCGAGCGCGATGAAGACGGGCAGCGCCTCGTGCATGTTCGCGAGCGCGCGGGCGGCCCGATGCCCGGTGACGGTGAGTGGCCTCTGGTGATCGCGCGGGCCCAGGTTCTCCGCCACCTTGCTTTCCCCGCCGGGCGCGGGCGCCTCGCGAAAGCGATTAGGCAGCAGCGTTTGCAGGACGAACAGGGCGAGCACGAGAAGGACGACGAGCACCATGGGGGATTCTCCGGGACAAGGCAGGCCCAAGACAGGCGATGGGACATATGCATGTTAATGACGATGCAGGTCTCAAAAACAGTGGGCATCGTTCCTGTCTGATCGACGAATCGCAGCAAGCCCTTAAAATCGCCGGCCATGAACGTGAGGGGATCGTTCGGAATCGCGTTGTTGGCCGCCGCGGCGCTGGCGGGCTGCAAGCCCAGGAGCTTCGACGTCGAGCCACCCATTCCGGCCTGGATCGTGAAGTCGCACGTCGGGTTCTACGAGGCCGACGGCAAGACCACGCGACCCGCGCCGAAGGAAAAGCTGCGGCTGTGGATGCCTTACGTCGTCGGCGATCTGTACGGCTCGCCGAACGCCGGTGAGATCCACCCCGTGGCGCTCGCGCCGGACCTGGGCTTCACGCTCGACCTCAATCTCAATCACCTGCGGCTCGGCAAGGCGCTCGTGCCCACCGAGTTCTCGCAGAAGTGGTTGTCGATCGAGCCGAAGGAGGCGCGCGTCGCGCGGGTCTCGCCGTTCGTGCTGCCGGAGGACGGCATCGTCCCGCTCGGCGTGACGGAGTGGTTAGAAGAGGGTTCGGGCAGCCGGCTCATGCTCGTGTACATCGATCGAAAGGCGCGCATCCGCGGCGAGATCGTCTATGACGGCCGGGACCTGCGTTTCGACATCTCCGTGCCCGAAGCGGGATACGTCTGGATCCGGCAGCCCGAGCATAGCGGCGCGTTCATGGCGATCCCGAAGCCCGAGAACGTGGTCCTGGCGGTGTTTCCGGCCGATTGATCGTGCCCGGCGGCGGCGTGGTATTTTCTGCCCGCGGACCTTCCAACCAAGAGAGCGCGAACCATGCAACGATCATTCTTCGTGGCAATCACGAGTATTGCCGCGTCAACAGCTTTTATAGCCGGCTGCGGAAAGAAAGAAGAACCGCCGCCGCCACCGCCGGCCGCGGAGGCCCCCAAGGCGGAAGTCCCGAAGACCATCGACCCCGCCAGATTCCTGACCCAGCCGCTGGTCTCCGAGATCTTCACGGCGGATCCATCGGCGCACGTATTCAACGGCAAGATCTGGATCTACGGCTCGCATGACATCGATGCGGGCATCCCGCAGGACGACCTCGGCAGCCACTTCGCGATGCGCGACTACCAGCCCATCGAGCTCGACGGGATCGGGGGCAAGGCCACCGTGCATCCCGTGGCGCTCGACATCAAGGACGTGCCGTGGGCGGGCCGGCAGATGTGGGCGCCGGACGCGGCCGAGAAGGGCGGCAAGTACTACCTATATTTCCCGGTAAAGGACAAACAGGACGTGTTCCGCCTGGGCGTCGCCGTGGGCGACAACCCCGCGGGTCCGTTCAAGGCGCAGCCGGAGCTGATGAAGCAGACTTTCTCGATGGACCCGGCCGTCTACAAGGACGGCGGCAAGTACTACCTTTACTTCGGCGGCATCTGGGGCGGCCAGCTCCAGCGCTGGAAGTCGGGCGAGTACAAGGCTGACGACGAGGCGCAGCCGGCCGATGGCGAGCCCGCGTTGTTGCCCAAGGTCGCGCGCCTGCAGGACGACATGCTCGAGGTCGCCGAGAAGCCGAAGGACGTGCAGATCCTCGACGAGAACGGCAAGCCGCTGCTCGCGGGCGATCACGACCGCCGCTTCTTCGAGGCGCCGTGGGTGCACAAGTACAAGGGCAATTACTACCTCTCGTACTCGACCGGTGACACGCACTTCATCGTCTACGCCATGGGCAAGTCGCCCTACGGACCGTTCACCTACAAGGGCCGCATCCTCGAGCCCGTGCTCGGCTGGACGAACCACCACTCGATCGTGGAAGTGGACGACAAGTGGTACCTGTTCTATCACGACAGCCAGGTGTCGAACGGCGACACCCACCTGCGCAATATCAAGCAGCCGGTGGAGATCAAGTACAACGAGGACGGCACGATCGTGACGATCGACCCCTTCCAGGAAGATCCGCCGGCGCCGGCGGCCCCGGCAAGCTGAGACGGAGACGAAGGGCGCAGGCCCCGTCGACACTGTGAAAGGGACGCTACGGCGTCCCTTTCCTTTTGGGATTATCATCACCGTCCTCATGATCGATGAAGTCGTACCCGAGGCCCCACCGTCGCTCACGCGCCGCCGCCGCACGTTTCTCGCGCCGCTGTGGTTGTTAGCGTGGGGCGGACTGATCGTCCTCATCGCGGCGTTCATCTACTGGAAGTCCGCCACCACGACGACCATCGTCGTCCTGAGACATGCCGAGAAACAGGTGGGGGCGATCTCCGATTCGCCGCTGTCGCCGCTCGGCGAGCAGCGCGCGGCCAAGCTCGCCTTGCTGTTCGGCGATGCGGAGAAGTTCGGCCGCATCGAGAAGATCTACGTGACGAACACGCGCCGCACGCAACAGACCGCCGCGGAACTCGGGCACCGGATCGGCGTCACGGCGGAAGTACTCGACGCCCAGCTCAGCGCGAGCGCCATCGCATCCAAGGTGCTGAGCGAGAACCGGGGAGGCCGCGCGCTCGTCGTCGGACACAGCAACACGGTGCCGGACATCGTTCGCGCGTTCACGCACGTCGACCACGTGCCGCTGTATGCCGACGAGGAATTCGACACGATGTACATCGTGACCGTGCCGACGATCGGCCGGGCATCGGTGCTTCGCCTGAA
>CADEED010000167.1 GCA_902826225.1 uncultured Pseudomonadota bacterium
CCATTTCGCCGACCGAACGCACGCGGCGGTTGCCCAGGTGATCGATGTCGTCGACGCTGCCGTCGCCGTTGCGGATCGCGATGAGCACGCGCAGCACGTCGAGGATGTCGTCCTTCGAAAGCACCGACGAGCCCGTGATCTCGCTGCGACCGACGCGGCGGTTGAACTTCATGCGGCCGACGGCCGACAGGTCGTAGCGTTCCTGGTTGAAGAACAGGTTGTTGAACAGGTTCTCGGCGGCGTCCTTCGTCGGCGGCTCGCCGGGACGCATCATGCGGTAGATCTCGACCAGCGCTTCGAGGCGCGTCTTCGACGGATCGATGCGCAGCGTGTCCGAGATGTACGGACCGCGATCGAGGTCGTTCGTGTAGAGGGTGTTGACCTCGGTGATGTTCGCTTCGATGAGCTTCTCGACCGAGGCGGCCGTCAGCACTTCGTTCGCCTTCGCGAGCACTTCGCCCGTGTCGGTGTTCACGACGTCGTGCGAGAGGATCTTGCCGTAGATGTACTCACGCGGAACCGTGAGCTTCGTGACGCCGGCGTCTTCGAGCTGGCGCACGTGACGCGCCGTGATGCGGCGGCCTTCTTCCACGATGACCGTGTCGCCGATGCGGATCTCGAAGGTCGCGGTCTCGCCGCGCAGTCGCGCGGGGACGAGCTCGAACGACACTTCATCGCGGCTGATGAAGAACTTGTTCTTGTCGAAGAACGTGTCGAGGATCTCGGCGTCGCTCATGCCGAGCGCGCGCAGGATGATGGAGACCGGCAGCTTGCGGCGGCGGTCGATGCGGGCGAACACGGCGTCCTTCGGGTCGAACTCGAAATCGAGCCACGAGCCGCGGTAGGGAATAATGCGCGCGGAGAACAGCAGTTTGCCCGAGCTGTGGCTCTTGCCACGGTCGTGGTCGAAGAACACGCCGGGCGAGCGGTGCAGCTGCGAGACGATGACGCGCTCGGTGCCGTTGATGACGAAGGTGCCGTTGTCGGTCATGAGCGGCAGCTCACCCAGGTACACCTCCTGCTCGCGCACGTCCTTGATGGGCTTCTTGGCGCCCGCGGCTTCCTTGTCGAGCACGATCAGACGAACCTTGACGCGCAGCGGCGCGGCATAGGTGAGGCCGCGGAGCTGGCACTCTTTCACGTCGAAAACGGGATCACCGAGGCGATAGCTCACGTACTCCAGGATCGCGTTGCCCGAATACGAGGAGATCGGGAACACGGTCTTGAAAGCCGCATGCAGGCCGATGTCCTCGCGCTTCTCTTCGGCCTTGTTGGCCTGAAGGAACGTCTTGTAGGAATCGAGCTGGATGGCCAGCAGGTACGGCGTCTCGAGGATGCTGCCCTGCTTGCCAAAATTCTTGCGGATGCGCTTTTTCTCGGTGAAGGAATAAGCCATCGGAAATGCTCCTGTGCCGCGGCTGCCGCGCGGCCGAAAATCAAATACTTACGCGGTCTTCATCGTCAAATCACGGGGGGTCGCCCTTGATGGGGGCGACCCCCCGCTTTTCCAGCGCTCGTCGAGCGCGTGAAAGCGGATCAATTACTTGATCTCGACCTTCGCGCCGGCTTCTTCGAGCTTCTTCTTCATGGTGTCGGAGTCGGCCTTGTTGACGCCTTCCTTCACGGTGCCCGGGACGCCTTCGACGAGGTCCTTCGCTTCCTTCAGGCCGAGGCCCGTGAGTTCGCGAACGACCTTGATGACGCCGACCTTCTTGTCAGCCGGGTATTCCTTGAGGATGACCGTGAACTCGGTCTTCTCTTCGGCGGCAGCGGCCGGGGCAGCAGCGGCGCCAGCGGCGGCCACGGCGACCGGAGCGGCGGCGGTGACGCCCCATTCCTTCTCCAACGCGTTCTTCAGCTCGACAACTTCCATCACGCTCAGCTTCGACAGCTGGCCGACGATATCGGGGATTGAAACAGCCATTACGATTACTCCAAAAAAGTTTTCAGCTAACTATTCGATCTATTTCGACAAGTCAGGCCGGTGCGCCCGCTTCACCCTTGCGCTTATCCGCAAAGGCAGCGATGACGCGAACCAGGTCCGTGCCGGGCGCGGCGACCACCGCGGCCAGCTGTTGCATGGGCGCCATCAGCAGGCCGAGCAATTGAGCCCGGGCCTGATCGCGCGTCGGCAACGTCGCCACCTTCTCGAGGTCCTTGCCGGAGAGAACTTCTCCACCCAACGACACGAGGGTTGCGACCAGCTTTTCGTTGTCCTTCGCGAAGGCCCTGACCACGCGCGCCGCGGCGCCCGGATCGTCCTTCGAGAAAGCCAGCAACAGGGGACCCTTCAGTTTCGGGCCCACCGGTTCGAAAGCCGTGCCGGCGAACGCCTTGCGTGCCAGCGTGTTCTTGACGACACGCATGTACACGCCCTGGGCGCGCGCCTTCGCGCGAAGGTCGGTCATCTGGGAAACCGTGAGTCCACGGTTTTCCGCAGCGACCACCGAAAGCGCGGTTTTCGCGACTTCGGCCACTTCGGCGACCAGCTCTTTCTTGTCTTCGAGGTTTAGGGGCATTACCCGCCCTCCTGGACAAAAGTCACTTCACACACCGGTGCATCGTTTTGACGGATGCCCGGCACCTATCGACAGCGACCTTCATCCAGTGCCGAAACACTGGCTGAGCGGTGCACCATCTGCGCAGGCCGTCGCCGATTAAGAAGCCGCGGGTTGTTGGCCCCGGATTCGCCTGCGGTCTTGGATGGAACCCGCGGCGCTTGCGCGCCGCGCGTCCGCATCAAACCTTCTAGCTACACAGGCCCGCCTTCGCGGGCCTGATCGTTCGATTACGCACCCAGTCCCAGCGAGGACTGGTCGACCACCACGCCCGGACCCATGGTCGAGCTCACGGTGATCTTCTTGAGATAGACGCCCTTGGAAGTCGCCGGCTTCGCCTTGTTGAGATCCGCGATCAGCGCGAGGAGGTTGTCCTTGAGCTGGTTGGTCTCGAACTTCGACTTGCCGATGATGCAGTGGATGATTCCGGCCTTGTCCACGCGGTAGGTGACCTGGCCCGCCTTGGCGTTCTTCACCGCCGTGGCGACGTCCGGGGTCACGGTGCCGACCTTCGGATTCGGCATGAGCCCGCGCGGGCCCAGGATCTGGCCGAGCTGACCGACGACGCGCATCGCATCCGGGCTCGCGATGACGCGATCGAAGTTGATGTTGCCGGCCTTCACCTGCGCGGCGAGGTCGTCCATGCCGACGATGTCGGCGCCCGCGGCCTTCGCGAGCTCGACGTTCTTGCCGGCGGTGAACACCGCGACGCGCAGCGTCTTGCCGGTGCCGTGCGGCATCACCGTCGAGCCGCGGACCTGCTGGTCCGACTTCGAGGCGTCGATGCCGAGATTGACCGAGCAGTCCACCGTCTCGTTGAACTTCGCCGTGGCGAAGGTCTTCACGAGCTTGAGCGCCTCGTCGATCGAATACGACTTGCCGGGAGGAAGCTTGTCCTTCCAGGTCTTTTCACGTTTTGTCATGGCCATGTGCTTAACCCACCACGTCTACGCCCATCGAACGGGCCGAGCCCGCGATGGTGTTGACCGCCGCATCGAGATCCGCCGCCGTGAGATCCGGCTGCTTGAGCTTCGCGATCTCCTCGAGCTGCTTGCGCGTGATCTTCCCCACCTTGGCGGTGTTCGGCGTGCCGCTGCCCTTCTCGATGCCGATCGCCTTGCGAATGAGCACCGACGCCGGCGGCGTCTTCATGATGAAAGTGAAGCTGCGATCCGAGTACACGGTGATGATCACCGGGATCGGCAGGTTCTTCTCCACCTTCTGCGTCGCGGCATTGAACTGCTTGCAGAATTCCATGATGTTCACGCCCTGTTGGCCCAGGGCGGGACCGATCGGCGGAGCCGGGTTGGCTGCGCCTGCAGGTACCTGCAGCTTCACGTAGCCGTTTACTTTCTTGGCCATCTAACTACCTCCTGGGTACGAACGACCCGCTCGCGCGGATCTCCCCAATTTATCGGGCATTCGCCCGGGATGATTTTTCCACGCTGCCTCGGGCGTTCACCCTCCGCAGCGACTCTCGAAAGACTCAGGCCTTTTCGACCTGAGAGAAATCCAGTTCGACCGGCGTCGAGCGGCCGAGAATCTGCACGGCCACCTGCAGCCTGCTCTTCTCGTAATTCACGTTCTCGACGACACCGTTGAAATCGTTGAAAGGGCCATTGGTGACGCGCACCACTTCGCCCGGCTCGAACAGCACCTTCGGCCGCGGCTTGTCCACGCCCTCTTCCACGCGGCGCAGGATCTGGTTCGCTTCCTTCTCGGTGATCGGCGCCGGCTTGTCGGGCGTACCACCGATGAAGCCCAGCACCTTCGGCACGTCGCGCACGAGGTGCCAGGTCTGCTCGTCCATGTCCATCTGCACGA
>CADEED010000168.1 GCA_902826225.1 uncultured Pseudomonadota bacterium
AAACCGCGCTTATGCGCGTACTTGCGCAGGCGGCCTGTGCCGGCGGCACGGTGTCCGGCGTCGGCCACGCGCTGCCTTCCTCAAGCGCGGCGCGCCGCGCGCGCCTGTGTCGAACGGCGCCGCGCGGCGACGTGTTTGCGTTTCGAACCGCGCGCTTCGACGGTGCCGCTGCCGACGCCGCCTTTCTGCGAGAGGCTGCGCTCGAGCAGCGACATGAGGTCGACGACCTTGCCGCCGCCCGCGCTGCCCTCGCCGGTGACCTCGGCCTCGGGCTCGGTGAGTGCGTGCGTCTGCCCCGCCTTCACTTTCTGCTCGATCCGCTTGAGCAAGTCATCGCGATAGGTGTCGCTGAACGCGCCGGGCTTCCACTTCTCCGTCATCTCGTCGACGAGCTTGAGTGCCATCGTGAGCTCACGGCCATTGGCTGTCGCCTTCTTCGCGGCCGCGACCACAGTCGGGTGGGCCTGGATCTCCGCCTCGTAGCGGAGCGTATTCAACACGATGACGTCGTCGACCGGCATCAGCGCCGCGACGTGCTGGCGACTGCGCAGCACGAACGTCGCGACGGCGAGCTTCTTCGACTGCTCCAGCGCCTCGCGCAGCAGCGCGTAGACGCGCTCGCCGTTCTTGTCGGGAACGAGGAAATAGGGCGTGTCGAAGTAGTAAGGCGCGATCGCGTCGCGATCGACGAAGGTCTGGATGTCGATGGTCCGAGACGCTTCGACGTTGGCGCGGCGGAAGTCCTCGTCGTTGAGCACCACGTATTCACCCTTCTCATACTCGTACCCCTTCACGACGTCGTCCCACTCGACGACCTTGCCGGTGGACTTGTTGTAGCGCTGATAGCCGACCGGCGCGAAATCGCGCTTGTCGAGCAGGTTGAGGTCGAGCTCGTGCGCCCGCGCCGCGGTGTGCAGGCTCACGGGGATGTGGATCAGGCTGAAACTGATCGCGCCATTCCACAGGCCGCGCGCGCCGCGGCCGCGGCTCTTGCCTGCTCCCTCCGCATGACCGTTTGCCTTCTTCTTCGCCTTAGCCATGTCCGCTCTCCACTTTGACGAGAGGCGGTTCGCGCGGGACGGCCGGGCGATGCATCTCCTGAGCCAGGGTGGGGCGCCGCTGCTTTCGCGGCGCGTGAACCTTCTCCCATTCGCCGCTCTCGACCGAGCGGTGGATGGCGTCGATGATCTTGACGTCGATGAGGCCTTCCTTGCCGGAAGGCTCGGGCTTGCGTCCCGCCCGGATGCTGCGCGCGAAATGAACCAGCTCGGGAGCGAACTGGTCGCGCTTGGCGAATCGCTTCGTTTTCGACTTCTCTCCGATCGTGACCTCATAGGAGAGGCCCATGCGGTAGTCGAACGCGGGATCGACGACGACACTGCCGCGCGTTCCGACGACCTCGTAGCGCGCGCGGTCGTGCGCACCGAAGCTGCAAGTGAAGCTCGCGACGCGCTCGTGCGGAAAGCGCATCACGGCATGCACGCATTCCGGGATCTCCGCGAAACGCGGATCGCCGCTGTTGGTCGCCGTGGCCCACACCGCGGTGGGCTCGTCCGCGAACACCATGCGCGCGGCATTGATGCAATAAATGCCGACGTCCCAGACCGGTCCGCCGGCGAGCGCGCTCTTCGTGCGGATGTTCCCCTTCTTCACCTGCATCGAAAACTGCGCGTCGAAAAAGCGGGGGTTTCCGAGCATTTTCCGGCGCACCAGCTCGGCCACCTCGAGGTTGCAGCGCTCGAAGTGCAGGCGATACGCGGTCATGAGCCGGACACCGTTGCGCGCGCAGGTGTCGATCATGCGTTCACACTCGTCGATCGTCGATGCGAGCGGCTTTTCACACAGGATGTGCAGGCCCGCGTTCGCGGCGCGAATCGTCCATTCCGCGTGCAGAGTGTTCGGCAGAGCGACGTATACCGCGTCGATCTCGCCGCTCGCGAACAGGGAATCCGCCTGGTCGTAGTTCGACAGCAGCGGCACGCGATAACGCTTTCCGAGCTGCTCGAGCTTGGCCGGCGTGTCCGAGACGAGGGCGGTGAGTGCCACGTGCGGACGCGCGTGCCGGAACGCGGGCAGCACCGCTGCCTGTGCGATATGGCCCAGACCCACGACGGCGACGCGGAGCGGCGCTGATTTGGCTCGTCTTTTCACGGTTCGAGTAGAAGCGCCGCGCGTGCATGCGCCTATCAGCGAAGCGCGCGCGCGCCTGTCGGAATTGATTCTGGAAGGCCGCTTTGAGAGGATGCGCGGCCTTTCCAACTGCTTGATCCTGTTTAAAAAGTCATGCCAGTCATCACGCTGCCCGACGGCAGCCAGAAAAAATTCGAGGCCCCGGTGAGCGTGGCCGATGTGGCGCTGAGCATCGGCGCCGGCCTCGCGAAGGCGGCCCTCGCAGGCCGCGTCGACGGCAAGCTCGTCGACACCTCGTTCGTGATCGAGAAGGACGCGACGCTGTCGATCGTCACGGAGAAGGATCCGGCGGCGCTCGACGTCATCCGCCATTCGACGGCGCACCTGCTCGCCATGGCCGTGCAGGCTATCTACCCGAAGGCGCAGGTCACCATCGGTCCGGTCATCGAGGACGGCTTCTACTACGACTTCGCGTTCGAGCGTCCCTTCACGCCGGAAGACCTCGCGCTGTTCGAGGCGAAGATGAAGGAGCTGGCGGCCGCCGACCTCAAGGTCACGCGCCGGGTCATGGAACGTGACGCCGCGGTGAAGCTCTTCGAGGGCATGGGCGAGAAGTACAAGGCGCAGATCATCGCGAGCATCCCGTCGAACGAGCCCATCGGGCTCTATGGCCAGGGCGAGTGGTTCGACCTGTGCCGCGGCCCGCACGTGCCGTCCACCGGCAAGCTGAAGTCCTTCAAGCTCATGAAGGTCGCCGGCGCGTACTGGCGCGGCGACTCGCGCAACGAGATGCTCCAGCGCATCTACGGCACCGCGTGGCTCAACGACAAGGATCTCGCCGCCTATCTGCATCGCCTCGAGGAGGCCGAGAAGCGCGACCATCGCCGCATCGGTCAGGATCTCGACCTGTTCCACTTCCAGGCCGAGGCGCCCGGCGCCGTGTTCTGGCACCCGAAGGGCTGGAAGATCTTCCAGCAGCTCATCGGCTACATGCGCAAGCGGCAGGAGGAGGCCGGCTACGGGGAGGTCAACGCGCCCGAGATCATGGAATCGAGCCTGTGGCAGAAGTCGGGCCACCTCGAGAAGTTCGGCGAGAACATGTTCCTCACGAAGACGCCGGACGATCGCGTCTTCGCGATCAAGCCCATGAACTGCCCGGGCCACATCCAGATCTTCAACCAGGGCATCCGCTCGCACAACGACCTGCCGATCCGCTTCGCGGAGTTCGGCAAGGTGCACCGCTACGAACCGTCGGGCGCGCTACATGGCCTGATGCGCGTGCGCGCGTTCAACCAGGACGACGCCCACGTCTTCATCACCGAGGAGCAGATCACCGCCGAATCGGTGCTGATCATCAAGCTGCTGCTGTCGATCTATAAGGACTTCGGCTTCGAGGACGTGGCGGTGAAATTCGCCGACCGGCCGCCGAAGCGCGTCGGGTCCGACGAGATCTGGGACAAGTCGGAAAAGGCGCTGAAGGCGGCCGCCGCGGCCGCCGGCATCCAGTGCGACTACAATCCGGGCGAGGGCGCCTTTTACGGCCCGAAGCTGGAGTTCCACCTGAAGGACGCCATCGGCCGGACCTGGCAGTGCGGAACCCTGCAGGTGGACCTGAACCTGCCCGGCCGGCTGGGCGCCCATTACATCGACGAACACAGCCAGCGGCAGACCCCCGTGATGCTGCACCGGGCGATTTTCGGCTCCCTGGAGCGCTTTTTCGGCATTTTGCTGGAGCATCACGCCGGAAAACTCCCCACCTGGCTGGCCCCCGTCCAGGCCATGTTGATGACGATTACCGACCGCCAGGACGCCTACGTTCAAAGGGTTGCGGAAACTCTTAGAAATCAGGGGGTTCGAGCCCAAGTCGACTTGCGGAACGAAAAGGTGGGCTTTAAGATTCGCGCCCACACGCTGCAGCGCGTGCCCTATTTATTGGTGGCAGGCGACAAGGAAGTAGCGGCGAACCAGATTTCTGTGCGGACCTTGAGTGGCAAGGATCTCGGCACGATGTCCCCGGAAGACTTTGTTAGTCGGCTCCGCGTGGAAGTCGAGAGCTACGGCCGTACGTTGTTAGAGGGTTGAATTTATAGCTATTGCAAGCAAGCGCGTTCGACGCAACGAAGAGATCACCTCGCCGAAAGTGCGGGTGATCGGAGCCGATGGCGGACAGGTTGGCGTGCTCACTCGATTAGAGGCACTCGATCTCGCGCAGAAGTC
>CADEED010000169.1 GCA_902826225.1 uncultured Pseudomonadota bacterium
TGACCCTTACACCCTTAGCAGGGGTGCGCCTTCGACCACTCGGCCATCTCTCCGGGGGCCGCAATCATAATGAGCAGGGGTCGGAAGGGCAAAAAGCGTGCTATCTGGAGCGCGCTTGGGGGAAATCACACCGGGAGGCTCTCCCGCGAGGCGCTGTTATGGTCATCTGCGGGCGTGGATCCGTCGACCGGGCGGCCGCTCTTGATGCGCTCGAAGATTTCTTCCCGGTGCACGGCCACGGTCTTGGGGGCATTGATGCCGATGCGCACCTGATTGCCCTTCACGCCGAGTACCGTGACGGTCACGTCCTCGCCGATGACAACGGATTCACCAACTCGTCTGGTCAATATGAGCATAGGGGCCCTCCAGGGAGCCTCTCGTTATTACCGCTTGGAGCCTTGCAATCTCGGCGGGAAGCGGTGCGGAACCTTAACATCTGGACGCGCTGCGGGTCACGTGGGCACGTCTCATAACGGCCAGGACAGCAGAGCCTAGGCCAGGCGCAAATCTTTGTGCAGGCAGCGGATGCAGCTCTCGAGGACGGCTTCGGGAACCAGCACGCTAATTTTGATTTCCGAGGTCGAAATGAGTTGCGCCTTCACGCCCTGTCGTGCAAGGGATTCAAAGAGTTGCGTTGCGACGCCGGCGTGCGAGCGCATGCCCACACCGACGACGGCGAGTTTCGCCACCTTGTCGTCCGCGGTCAGGGTCGCCCCGGAAAACTGCGATGTCACGTGACGCGCGTGGCGCTGCGCCTCGAGGAAATCGTCCCGGTGTACGGTGAACGAAAGATCCTTGAATCCATCCCGCGCGGTGGCTAACACGATCATGTCGACTTCGATGTTCGCCGCCGAGATGGGCTTCAGCACGCGCGCCACGCAATCGGGCGTGTCGGGCAGGCCGGCGATGGTGAGCTGCGCTTCGTCGCGATTGAAGGCGATGCCGGAGATCAGGGGTGCTTCCACGTGGGGGTCCTCCTTGCAGATGAGCGTGCCTTCCCCGGGGCGGAAGGACGACAGCACGCGCAACGGCACGTTGTATTTGGCGGCGAACTCGACGGATCGCAGGTGCAGGACGCGCGAACCCTGGCCGGCGAGCTCGAGCATCTCCTCGAATGAGATGCGCTTCAGGAGCCTGGCTTCCGGGACCATGCGCGGGTCGGTGGTGTAGACGCCGTCTACGTCCGTGAGGATCTGGCACTCGTCGGCCTTCAGCGCGACGGCGAGCGCCACCGCGCTGGTGTCGGAGCCGCCGCGGCCGATGGTCGTGATGTCACCGTCGTCGTCGATGCCCTGGAATCCCGCGACCACGGGCACGATGCCGGCATCGATGGTCTCGCGCAGCCGCTTCGTTTCCACGTCGGTGATGCGGGCGCGGCGATGGATATTCGTGGTGCGCACGCGGATCTGGCTGCCCGTGAACGAGCGCGCAGGGACGCCGCGCTCGCACAGGGCCATGGCGAGCAGCGCGATGGAGACCTGCTCGCCGGTGGAGAGCAGCACGTCCATCTCGCGCGGATTCGGCTCGCGCGAGATGCCGGCGGCGAGATCGACGAGACGGTCGGTGGAATCTCCCATCGCTGAGACGACGACGGCGATGCGGTCACCGCGTTCGCGCACAGCGGCCACCTTCTGCGCGACGCGCTGGATGAGCTCGACCGAGCCGACCGAGGTGCCGCCGTATTTCTGGACGATGGTGCGCAAAGGGGTCAGATCTATTTTTCAGCCCGTTGACGCCGGGACACTACTGCCGCGCTCGCTGAAAAATAGATCTGACCCCTTTTATTCACGCGCCGAGCTTCGCGCGGACGAAGCCTTCCACGCTCGCGAGTGCTGCGCCAAGTGCCGCCGGGTTGTTGCCGCCGGCCTGCGCGAAATCCGGTCGCCCGCCGCCCTTGCCACCGACCTGTCCCGCGACGCTGCCGACGAGTTCACCCGCCTTCACCTTCGCGACCTGGTCGGCCGTGACGCCGGCGACCAGCGTGATCTTGTTGCTGGCGTCCACGGACGCCAGCACGATGATCGCGCTCTTGAGCTTGTCCTTGAGCTGGTCGACCGCGTTGCGCAGCGCGCCCGCGTCCGCGCCGTCCACCTGCGCGGCGATGAGCTTCACGCCGGCGATGTCGCGTGCGCCCGCGGAGAGATCGGTGCCTTGCCCGCTCGCGAGCTTGTCCTTGAGCGAGCGGTTCTCCTTCTCGAGCTGGCGGATGCGCTCGAGCGCGTCGGCCACCTTCGCCTTCACTTCCTCGCGCGAGCCACGCACGAGGCCCGCCAGTTCCTTGATCAGCGCATCGGTGCTCTCGACGTAGTCGAGCGCCCCTTCGGCCGTGATCGCCTCGATGCGGCGCACGCCTGCGGCCACGCCGCCCTCGCTCAAGATCTTGAAGAAGCCGATATCGCCCGTGCGCGCGACATGCGTGCCGCCGCAGAGCTCCATCGAGAACTTTCCGAGTCTCAGCACGCGCACGTCCTTCTCGTATTTCTCGCCGAAAAGTGCAATGGCGCCTTCGGCCACCGCGGCGTCGTACGGCATCTCGCGGGTATCACCGGCGTTGTTCGCGCGGATTTCTTCGTTGACGAGACGCTCGATCCGGCGCAGCTCATCCGCGCTGACTGCCGAATTGTGCGAGAAGTCGAATCGCAATTTGTCCGGCGCGACGAGCGAGCCTTTCTGCTGGACGTGCTTGCCCAGCACCTGGCGCAGCGCCGAGTGCAGGAGATGCGTCGCGGTGTGGTTCGACATGATCGCCTTGCGGCGCGCGGCATCCACCTGCGCGGCGAGTTTGTCGCCGATCCCGATGACGCCGCTGTTCAGCTTGCCGATGTGCGAGAAGGCACCGCCGCGCTTCTGTGTATCGAGCACGGTGAACTTCGCGCCCACATTGCTCAAGCTCCCGGTGTCGCCTACCTGCCCGCCCGACTCCGCATAGAAGGGAGTGCGATCGAGGACGACTTCGCCCTCCTCGCCCGCGTGGAGTTCGTTCACCGCGGCGCCACCCTTGAGCAGGGCGACGACGACGCCGACATCGGAGACCCCTTCGTAGCCCAGGAACGACGTCTTGCCCTCGATTGTGATGCCGCCAGTCAGGTCGACGCCGAACTTGCTCGCGGCCTGCGACTGCTTGCGCTGCACATCCATCGCGCGCTCGTAGCCGTCCATGTCCACCTTGAGCCCGCGCTCCCGCGCGATGTCGGCGGTGAGGTCGGTGGGAAAGCCGAAGGTGTCGTAGAGCTTGAAGATCGTATCGCCGTCGATGGCCTTGTCGTGTCCGAGCCGCGAGATCGCGGTGTCGAGGATCGCCATGCCGGTCTCGAGCGTGCGCTCGAATTGCTCGCCTTCCTTCAGCAGCACGTCGCGGATGCGGGCCTGCTTCTCGACGAGCTCGGGGAATGCTTCGCCCATCACTCGCACGAGTGTCGGCACGAGCTGGTTGAAGAACGTCGGGCTCTTGCCGAACTTGTGGCCGTGGCGCATGGCGCGACGCGCGATGCGGCGGAGCACGTAGCCGCGGCCTTCGTTCGAAGGGATCACGCCGTCGGCGACGAGGAAGGTGCACGCGCGGATGTGATCCGCGATGACGCGCAGCGACGGGTTCGACAGGTCGTCAGTGTCGAGCAGGCGCGCGGCTTCCTTGATGAGATCGACGAAGATGTCGATGTCGTAGTTGTTGGTGACGCCCTGCATCACCGCCGACATGCGCTCGAGACCCGCGCCCGTGTCCACCGACGGCTTCGGCAGCGGCGTGAGCTTGCCGTCCGCCGAGCGGTCGAACTGCATGAAGACCAGGTTCCAGATCTCGACCCAGCGATCGCCGTCGTCGTCGGGCGAACCCGGCGGGCCGCCTTTGATGTGTGCCCCGTGGTCGAAGAAGATTTCGGTGCACGGACCGCAGGGGCCCGTCTCACCCATCTGCCAGAAGTTGTCCGAGCCGCCGCCGGGTTTGTCCCCGATACGCACGATCTTGTCCGTGGGCACGCCGATCATCTTGTGCCAGAGGTCGTACGCCTCGTCGTCCGTCTGGTAGACCGTGACCATGAGACGCGCCGGATCGATCTGCAACGTCTTCGTGACGAAGTCCCAGCCGAACTGGATCGCGTCCTTCTTGAAGTAGTCGCCGAACGAGAAGTTGCCCAGCATCTCGAAGAACGTGTGATGC
>CADEED010000170.1 GCA_902826225.1 uncultured Pseudomonadota bacterium
TCACGAACATCGCCGACTACGGCGCGTTCGTGGAGATCGAGGACGGCGTCGAAGGGCTCGTCCACGTCTCCGAAATGGACTGGACCAACAAGAACGTCAACCCGGCCAAGGTCGTGCACTCGGGCCAGGAAGTCGAAGTCATGGTGCTCGACGTCGATGAAGAGCGTCGCCGCATTTCGCTCGGTCTCAAGCAGTGCAAGCAGAACCCGTGGAAGGAGTTCTCCGAGAACTTCAACCGTGGCGACAAGGTGTCGGGCCAGATCAAGTCCATCACCGATTTCGGCGTGTTCATCGGTCTCGCCGGCAACATCGACGGACTCGTGCACCTGAGCGATCTCTCCTGGGACGTGGCCGGCGAAGAAGCCGTGCGCAACTACCAGAAGGGCCAGCAGGTCGAGGCGATGGTGCTGTCGATCGATCCGGAGCGCGAGCGCATAAGCCTGGGGATCAAGCAACTCGCGCAGGATCCGTTCAGCGAGTGGATCGCGACGAATCCGAAGGGCACGATCGTCAAGGGCGTCGTCAAGGAAGTGGACGCGCGCGCCGCGGTCATCGATCTCGGCAACGGCATCGAAGGCCAGCTGCGCGCCAGCGACCTCTCCCGCGATCGCGTCGAAGACGCGCGCACGGTGCTCAAGGTCGGCCAGGAGATCGAGGCCCGTTTCACGGGCGTCGATCGCAAGACGCGCACGATCGCGTTGTCGATCAAGGCCAAGGAGATCCACGAGGAGCAGGAGGCGGTGTCCAACTACCGTTCCGATCAGCCCTCGTCGGGCACCAGCCTCGGCGATCTGCTCAAGGAGCAGATCGGCGGCGATCGTTAAACAACAGACAGGGGGCGGCCCATGACGAAGTCCGAGCTCATCGAGATCATCACGGCGAAACAGAAACATCTGCCCGCCAAGGATGTGGAGCTCGCGCTCAAGCAGATCCTCGAGATCATGAGCGATGCCTTGTCGGCGGGAGATCGCATCGAGATACGGGGCTTTGGCTCGTTCTCGCTGCACTTCCGTCCGCCTCGGCAGGGCCGTAATCCCAAGACCGGAGAAGCGGTGGCGCTGTCCGGCAAGTACGTTCCGCACTTCAAGCCGGGCAAGGATCTGCGCGAGCGTGTGAACGATGGCGCGGATCGTCCCATCCGGGATTGAGTTCTTCCTCTAGCTACCCGGCCACGCTCGATCTCGAGCCGTGGCCGGCTGGTTCTCTCCAGTTCGAAACGCCGCTGCCGGGCAGCAAGAGCCTGACCCTGCGCGATTGCGCCATTGCCGCTCTCGCGAATGGCACGAGCACAGTGCGTTACCCGGGCGAAGCCGACGACTACTGGCGCATGAAGGACTGCCTGCGTCGGCTCGGCATCGCGGTGGACGATTCAGCCGAGGACCGCGTGACGATCCACGGCCATGGAGGCACGTTCGGGCCCGGCCGCGTCGAGCTGGACGTCGGGCAGAGCGCCGTGACCGCGCGGCTCATGCTGGCGATCGCCGCGCTGCGTCCCGACACCACCGTCATCGACGGCCACATCTCGATGCAGAAGCGTCCCAACCAGGATCTCGTCGACGCGCTGTCGCGTCTCGGCGCAACGCTCGAATCCACCAACGACGGCTATCTGCCGACGACCGTGAGCGGAACGCGCGCCTGGCGCGGGCCCGCGCGGGTGCCCGGCACGATTTCGAGCCAGTACCTCACGAGCCTGCTGATCGTCGCCCCGCTGATCGAGGGCGGACTGACGATCGAGGTGAATGGCGACCTTACCAGCAAGCCATACGTCGATCTCACGCTCGATGAGATGGCGAAGTTCGGGGTGGTCGTCGACAACCGGGACTACCGCCGCTTCGTCGTTCCCCCGAAGACTTACGTCGCCGGAGACATCGCGGTGGAAGGCGATGCGTCCGCGGCGTCGTATTTCGCGGCCTTGGCGACCTTGCATGGCGCCCGAATCACCCTCTCGAATCTCGGCGCTGCCACCCGGCAGGGCGACTACGGCTTCCTTGCGTTGTGCGAGAAGTTGGGCGCAAGGGTCGAGCGCCGCCCGCAGTCGACGCTCATCGAAGGTCCGCGCGCGCTCGCGGCGGCTTTCGAGGGACCGGTCGACATGACGAGCATGCCCGATGTCGCGCCGACGCTGATGATGATTGCGCCATTCCTCGCGAAACCGACGCGGATCACCGGTCTTGCGACTTTGCGCGTGAAGGAATGCGACCGCATCGCCGCGCCCACTCGCGAGCTGCGCAAGCTCGGGATGACCGTGGAAGAGGGACCCGACTTCATGGTCATCGAGCCGCTGACGGCCGCCGCGAAATCGCGACGCGAGGTCGTGAGAATCGAGACCTATCACGACCACCGGATCGCGATGTCGTTCGGCGTACTCGGCTCGCGCGTTCCGGGACTGCGAATCCTCGATCCGGGCTGCGTCGCGAAGACTTACCCGAACTTCTGGAAGGACTGGCAGCGGGCGCGAAACGCCCTTCGCTGAGAAGAGGGGCTGGTCTTGCCACGGGCTCGCGCCGCACTCGCATGGCCGCCGATGCGGCGGCGTTCGTGAGAATTGCGTCGTGCGCCGTGATAATTTGGCCCCATGCGTTTGCGCGGAATCGGCCCCGAAGTCCTCCTGCTGTGTTTCCTCGTCGTCGGCGCCGCCGCGTTCGCGCTCGGCCGGCGCACGGCGCGCGCGCGCCGCGTGCGCAGCAACATCGACTACTTCACCGGCCTCGATCACCTCGTCAATGATCGCTTCGACCGCGCGACGGAAGTTTTCTCGCGTCTGGCGAAAGATTCTCGTGAAGCGGAAATCCAGTTCGCGCTCGGCAGCCTCATGCGCCGCCGTGGCGAAGTCGACCGCGCGATCGCGATTCACACCGAGCTGGCCGCACACCGCGAAGCCGGGATCCGCGAGCAGGCGACGCTCGCGCTGGGGCTCGACTACATGAGCGCGGGTCTCATGGATCGCGCCGAAGAAAAGCTCCGCAGCCTGCTCGGGTCCGCGACGTACCGTTCGGCGGCGCTCGAAAAGCTGGCATGGGTGCACGAACAGCAGCGCGACTGGCGCGGCGCGCTCGACATCTGGCGCGAACTTCCGCCCGAAGACCAGCGCGAGCATGCGCCGGTCGCCGCCCACTATTGCTGCGAACTCGCCGAAGCCGCACTGCTGACCGGCGATCTGGAGGGGGCGCGCGCACAGATCGCCGCGGCGCGCGTGCACGATCCTGCGAGCGCGCGCACGACGATCCTCGCGGCCAGGCTCGCGTGCGCGGCGGGGGAGCCGGCCAAGGCCGTGGATCTCTACGCGCAGGCGCTCGCGAAGTCGCGTGCGATCCACGACGCCTTCATCGGCGAGGCAAACTCCGTGCTGGGTCCGCACGCGACGGATCTCGCGCAGCGCTTGCGCGAACGGCCGCCGCTCGACGAAACCGGCGCCGGTGAACCGGCCCGCTTCCGCTGCGATCAGTGTGGCGTATCGAGCGTGACCTGGCATTGGCGCTGCCCCGGCTGCCGCAGCTACGACTCGCTGCAAAGCGTGAATAACCGCGCGCTTTGAGCCGATTTGCGTCTGCGGCACTGGTCCGCAACGTTGTTAGCCTTCTAGTGCCGGTAAGATGCCGGATTCAAACGCAAGGAGGCAACATGACACTCAAGAACCTGCTCCCGACTCTCGCGGCATTCCTGCTGCTCGCGCCCCTCGTCCACGCCGAGCCGGTCAACGTCAACACCGCGGACGCGGCGTCGCTGGCCAAGGCATTGAACGGCGTCGGCCCCGCGAAGGCGAGAGCCATCGTCGCGTACCGCGACAAAAACGGTCCATTCAAGTCGGTCGATCAGCTCGCGATGGTGGAGGGCATTTCGCAGAAGCTCATCGACAAGAACCGCGGGGACATCCGGCTGGGCGCTGACAAGCCGGCCGGTGCGGCGCCCGCCCCCGCGGCGGCTCCGGCGGCCAAACCCGCCAAACCCGTCTCGTAAGAGCGATCTGACGGTCGCGCGGCGTGAGGTCGCGCAAGGTCTTGCGCCGTTGCGACCGGGGGCCGTTCTGCGGCCCCGTTCTGCCGTGCTATGTTTCCGGCCCCGACAGGCCGGAGCCGAGCCCTTGAAATCAAAGAAG
>CADEED010000171.1 GCA_902826225.1 uncultured Pseudomonadota bacterium
ATCTCCATGTCGAACATCGTGCGCTGCTCGAGCCGCTGCGCCTCGACGAGCTTGTTCTGCTCGCGCAGCACTTTCAGACGCTCACGCAGTTCCTCGCGGATGTGATCGATGGCGCCGATCAGGCGCTCCTTCGGCGTCACGTAGTGCGAACCGGGGTAGATGGTGTATCGCGGCAGCTTGCGCTGGATCTCGCCGGTCAGCGGGTCGAACAGCGCGATGGACTCGATCGTCTCGTCGAACAGCTCGACGCGCACCGCTTCGCGCGCGGACTCCGCCGGGAAGATGTCGATGACGTCCCCGCGTACGCGGTAGGTGCCGGCCTGCAGGTCGAGCTCGTTGCGCGTGTACTGCATGTCCGCGAGCCGGCGCAGCAAGCGGCGCTGATCCATGCGCTCGCCGCGATTCAGGTGCAGGATCATCTCGTGGTACGACTCGGGATCGCCGAGACCGTAGATCGCCGACACCGTCGCCACGATGATCGCGTCGCTGCGCTCGAGCAGCGCCTTCGTGGCGGAGAGACGCATTTGTTCGATGTGCTCGTTGATCGACGCGTCTTTCTCGATGTACGTGTCGCTCGAAGGCACGTACGCCTCGGGCTGGTAGTAGTCGTAGTAGGAAACGAAGTACTCCACCGAGTTCTCCGGGAAGAACTCCTTGAACTCGCCGTACAGCTGCGCGGCCAGCGTCTTGTTGTGCGCGAGCACGAGCGTCGGGCGCTGGATCTGCGCGATGACCGACGCCACGGCGTAGGTCTTCCCGGATCCGGTCACGCCCAGCAGCGTCTGGTGCCGGAACCCATCGTTGATGCCCTCGACGAGCTTTGCGATGGCCTGCGGCTGGTCGCCCGCGGGCGAGTAGTCCGCTTTCAGTACAAATGGCTTGGATTCCATGGAGTTAAGTATTCACCGTGCTGTGGCTCACTCGAGTGGATCGCGTAATATACGCGCCGCTTTCGCTTTCTTAACCCTCCCAAAAGAGTCAAACGTGCCCAACCAGCTCAGCCGCCGCGTCCAGCGCGTCAAGCCCTCGCCCACTCTCGCCGTCACCGCGCGCGCCGCGAAACTGAAGGCGGAGGGCAAGGACATCATCGGCCTCGGCGCCGGCGAGCCGGACTTCGACACGCCGAAGCACATTGCGGATGCTGGCGTCGACGCGATCCGGAAGGGCTTCACGCGTTATACGAATGTCGACGGCATCGTCGAGCTCAAGGACGCGATCATCCAGAAGTTCAGACAGGACAACCAGATTTCCTACGAGCGCAACCAGATCCTGGTGAGCTCGGGCGCGAAGCAGACCATCTACAACCTCTGCATGGCCGTGTTGGACCCGGGTGACGAAGCCGTGATCCCGGCGCCGTACTGGGTGAGCTATCCGGACATGGTGTTGCTCGCGGACGGCCTGCCCGTGACGCCGAACTGCCCGGCCAGCCAGGGCTACAAGCTCACGCCGCGCCAGCTCGAAGCGGCGATCACGCCGAAGACGCGCTTGCTGCTCATCAACTCGCCGTGCAATCCGACCGGCGCCGCGTACACGCGTGCCGAATGGCGCGCGCTGGCGGACGTGCTCGTGAATCATCCGCGCGTCATCGTCGGTACCGATGACATGTACGAGAAGATCTGGTGGGGCCCGGAGCCATTCGTCTCGCTGCTCACCGTCGCACCGGAATTGTACGACCGCGTGGTCACGATCAACGGCGTGTCGAAGGCGTACGCGATGACCGGCTGGCGCCTCGGCTACTGCGGCGGTCCGAAGGAGATCGTCAACGCCATGTCGACGATCCAGGGGCAGAGCACGTCGAATGCGTCGTCGATCACCCAGAAGGCCGCGGTGGCGGCGCTCACCGGCGATCAGAAGCCGGTCGAGGACATGAACAAGGAATTCAAGAAGCGCCACGACTACTTCATCATGGCGCTCAACCGTCTGCCCGGAATCGTGGCACTGCCCTGCGCGGGCGCGTTCTACGCGTGGGCGGACTGCACGGCCGCGATGATGGCGTTCGGCATCAAGGACGACAATGCGTTCGCGGAGATGCTGCTCAACGACGCGGGCGTCGCGGTGGTCCCGGGTTCGGGCTTCGGCGCGCCGAACCACTTCCGCGCGTCGTTCGCCACGAGCATGGCCACGCTCGAGAAGAGCATCGAGCGCATGAAAAATGTGCTGGAACGCGGGCCGGTGGCAAAAACCGCCTGAATGGGGTCAGACCCGATTTTCCTGGGAAATGGGGTCTGACCCCGTATTTCCTCGTGGCATCGCCGGTTCGGGCGCATAGTGGCCGGGCCCGAACAATTCCAACCCTTCCGGGAGTTCCATGCACGCCCCTTCCCTCAAGTCGTTCGCGACCAGCCTGCTCGCGGCCACCTTCCTGTGCGGCATCGCCGCCGCCGACGCCCCTGCGCCGGCAACCCTCTGGCGACTGGCCGTCATCGGGACCGCGGACGCCGACTCCCAGATCCAGTTCCGTGTCACGCCACAGGCGGGCGAGCCGATCCTCGTCACCGCGAACTTCACGCGCGGCCGTGGTCCGATGGCCATCGCCAAGGGCCTGTGCGACGCGTTCAAGACGCAGCTTCCCAAGCGCATCTATCGTTGCGAAGTGATGCACGGCGAGGAAGCGCAGGTCAAAGCCGGGTACGAACAACCCGCGTTCTCGCTCGAGCTCGTGGAGTCCACGCTCTCCGGCGCGCGCGTGAAGATCTCCACCGACTGACGGATCAGCGCGGGAACATCTGCGGATCGATCGCCACCTCCCCGGGAGGCCGTCAGGCTCCTGCAAGTTCCCCGCGTGAATGCGCGCGCTCGAGGTCCTCGACTGCCAGCGCCGGCCGGGTGATTCCCGGATGGATCGGCGCAAAACTACCGTGCATGCGGTCGCGCTCGTTGCCGGACAAATCCTCTGGCACGCGCCGCCCGTTTCGCCGACCATCGTCGGGTGAACACGGACGTCGACATCATCATCGTCGGCGGTGGGGCCGCCGGGATCGGCGCCGCGCGCCGCCTGGCCGGATCTGGCCTATCTACGCGCCTGCTCGAATCGAGCTCGCGGCTCGGCGGCCGCGCCCTCACCACCGAGCTCAACGGGCTCGACCTGGACATCGGCTGCGGCTGGCTGCATTCGGCGGAGCGGAACTCCTGGGTCCGCATCGCCAAGGGGGCCGGTATCCCGCTCGACGAGAACCGCGCGGCCTGGCGCACGCAGTTCCACGATCTCGGCTTTTCGCCGGCCGAGCAGGAAGCCGCCAGCGAGGCGTTCGGCGCCTGGTGTGAAAGCCTCGCGCGCACGCCGCCGGCCAGCGACCGCGCTGCCGACGCGCTCGCGCCGCACGGCGAGTGGAACAACTACATCCAGGCCATCGTGTCGTTCATCAGCGGCGCACCGCTCGACCGGCTCTCCGCCGCCGACTACGCCGTCTACGACGAGACTTCGACCGCACAGAACTGGCGCACGCGCCGCGGCTATGGCGCGCTGATCGCCGGCAGTTTCCCCGCGGGCGTCGAACTGGCCCTCGCCGCCCCCGTGCAGGCCCTCGCGCTGGAAGGATCCGGCGTCACCGTGAAGACCCGGGCCGGCGACATCCGCGCGCGCGCGGCGATCCTCACCGTCTCGACCTCCGTACTCGCGGGCGAGTCGATCAAACTACCGCGGGAACTCGATCCCTGGCGCGAGGCCGCGAAGAAGCTGCCGCTCGGGCGCAACGAGAAGCTGTTCCTCGAGATCACCGGCGACGGCCCGTTCGAGCCCGAAACCCATGTGCTCGGTGATCCGTACGACGCGCGCACCGGTTCGTACTACATCCGGCCGTTCGGCTGGCGAGTCGTCGAATGCTTCCTGGGCGGTGACGGCGCGGACGTGCTCGACGACGGCGGACCGGCCGACGCATTCGCATTCACCATCGATCAGCTGGTCGGCTTGTTCGGCACGGACATCCGCGTGAAGCTGCGCCCGCTGATCGCGTCGAACTGGACACGCATGCTGCGCGTGGGCGGCGCCTACAGCTACGCGCTCCCCGGCCACGCGCTCGCGCGCCAGACTCTCGCGAGTCCCTGCGACAACCGCGTGTTCTTCGCCGGTGAAGCGACCAAT
>CADEED010000172.1 GCA_902826225.1 uncultured Pseudomonadota bacterium
GCGAGTCGCAGGCGAATCGCCGCTACCTGTATTTCGCAGCCAAGGCCGACGTCGAGGGATACAACGACGTGTCGACCGTGTTCCGTTCGACGGCCGAAGGTGAGACGGGCCACGCGCACGGACATCTCGAGTATCTCGAGGCGGTGGGCGACCCGGCGACGGGCCTGCCGATCGGCGAGACGAAGGCGAATCTCAAGGCGGCGATCGCCGGTGAGACGCACGAGTACAGCGACATGTACCCGGGTATGGCGAAGCAGGCGCGCGAGGAGGGATTCTCCGAGATCGCCGACTGGTTCGAGACGCTCGCGAAGGCGGAGCGTTCGCACGCAAACCGCTTCCAGAAAGCGCTGGACACCATCTGATCGCCCCAGTTCACCTTTAAATAGTGGGCGGCGACACCGGAATACGCGAGGGCAGCCTCCAGGCTCCCTCGCGGCACCCGCTCGACTGGCGGAGTGCGGAGTTCAACGACCCCAAGGCGCTCGAGAAAGAACTCGAGCGCGTCTTCGACATTTGCCACGGTTGCCGGCGCTGCTTCTCGCTCTGCAACTCGTTCCCGACCCTGTTCGACGCGATCGACGCGAGCGAGACGCTCGAGCTCGACGGGGTCGACAAGAAGGTCTACTGGGACGTCGTCGATCACTGTTACCTGTGTGACATGTGCTTCATGACGAAGTGTCCATACGTTCCGCCGCACCCGTGGAACATCGACTTCCCGCACCTGATGCTGCGTGCGAAGCATCACCAGCACCGCGCGGGCGAACACAGCTTCCGCGACAAACTGCTCTCGAACACGCGCGGGCTCGGCTCCATCGCCGGCATTCCCGTGGTCGCGGAGATCGTCAACGCCGTCAACGGCACGAAGGCGGGCCGCGCGCTGCTCGCCTCCACACTCGGCGTCGCGGCCTCCGCGCCGATCCCGAAGTTCCATTCGAAATCCGGTTCGAAGCGCGCGAGGAAGCTCGCCGGCCGGGTGAGCGAGATCAAGCCCACGGACGACACGCGCGGCAAGGTCGCGTTGTTCGTCACGTGCTACGGCGATCGCAACGAGCCGCACCTGCCCGAGGACCTGACCGCCGTGTTCGAACACAACGGCATCGCGGTGAAGGTGGTGGCCAGGGAGAAGTGCTGCGGCATGCCGAAACTGGAGCTCGGCGATCTCGAGACCGTCGAGAAGTACAAAGACTTCAATGTTCCGCAGCTCAAGGCGCTCATCGACGAGGGCTACGACATCGTCGCGCCGATTCCTTCCTGCGTGCTCATGTTCAAGCAGGAGCTGCCGCTCATGTTCCCGGATGACGCGGACGTGCAGGCGGTGAAGGCGCGCATTTTCGATCCGTTCGAGTACCTGATGCTGCGCCACAAGGCGGGCCTGCTGCGCACGGATTTCAAGGAGAAGCTCGGCAAGGTGAGCTACCACGTGCCCTGCCATCTGCGCGTGCAGAACATCGGCTACAAGACGCGGGATCTCCTGCGGCTCGTCCCGGAGACCACCGTCGACGTCATCGAGCGCTGCTCCGGCCACAATGGCACGTACGCCGTGAAGAAGGAGTTTCGCGCGGCCTCCGTAAAGATCGGCAAGCCCGTCGTGAACCGCGTGCAGACGGCCGATTCCGACCACTATTCGAGCGATTGCCCGATGGCGGGGCACCAGATCGAGAGTGGACTATCTACCCCGCGCGAGCCCGAGCACCCGCTGACACTCGTGCGCCGGGCCTACGGAATTTGAACCACGCCATGCAGAAGCTCGCCCCCGCGGACCTCCTGACGCTCGAGCGTTATTCGCGCGAGCGCCCGGAGTTCCGCGCGCGCGTGATCGCACACAAGCGGAATCGCCAGATCAATGTCGGCCCGAGCACGATGTGGCTGTTCGAAGACCGTCTGACCGTCCAGTACCAGGTCCAGGAGATGCTGCGCACGGAGCGCATCTTCGAGGCGGAGGGCATCGCGGAGGAACTCGCGGCGTACAACCCGCTGATCCCCGACGGCAGCAACTGGAAGGTGACGTTGCTCATCGAGTTTCCGGATCCCGAGATCCGGCGCGTGCAGCTCGAGAAACTGCGCGGCGTCGAAGATCGCTGCTGGGTGCAGGTGGGGTCGTTGCCGAAACTGTTCGCGATCGCCGACGAGGATCTCGAGCGCGAGAACGAAACGAAGACGTCGGCCGTGCATTTCCTCCGATTCGAGCTCGGCGACGAGCGGGTCGCGGCGCTCAGGGCGGGCGGGGCGCTGTCCTTCGGGGTCGATCACCCCGCCTACGGTCACCAGCTCGCGGCGTCCGACGGTGTGCGCGCCGCGTTACTCGCCGACCTCGACTGATCTACCGAGCGCGCGCCGGCCGGCCGGCGCGCGATTCAAAGCCGTTCGGCGCCAACTACTCGGGCTTGAACTCGCCGCGCTTTTCTTTCTGGTGAAGGATGGCCGCGTAGACGAAGTTCGCGACGCCGATCGCGGCCGGGATCAGGCCGAACAGCGCGCCGTCCGAGCCCCCGGCCTTGTCGATCGCGACGTACAGGATGACGCCGATGAGGGTCAGCATGATGCCGCTGCGCAACGACTTCGCCGCCGTGGCGGTCGACGGACCATTGCCCCCGCTCACCAGGTTGGCGGGGATCGGCGGCAGCTCGATACCCTTCTCGAGGGCGTGCATGCGCTCGCGATGGTTCTGCTCGAGCAGCTGGGCCTTGCGCTTGTGCTCCGACCAGATGGCCAGCATGCCGATGCCGATGCCCATGACGATGGCGATGATCGGGATGAACACGCCGATAACTTGGGGTTCCATAAAGACATTTCTCCGAAAGGATGTGGCTCGCCGTTGATACCGGCCAGCCCCGCATCCGGTTGCAACCGGGGTACGCAACCCGCTATACGCCTGCGCAGTATAAGAGTACGTGCAGGCAGCCTTATCCATGAAGCCGGGCGTCCAGCCCCCGCCGCCGCCCCCGAGCCGGCCGTTGAGTGCGGCGGCGGAGCGCGACGCCGATCTCCTCGCCGCCCTGAAGCGCGGCGACCGGCACGCCGTGCTGGAAGGCCTCATGGATCGCTATCGCCAGAAGGTCATGAATCTGGCCTTTTCGATCCTGCGCAGCGAGTCGCTGGCCGAGGACATGTCGCAGACCGTCTTCGTCAAGGTCTGGCAGGCGCTCCCGCAGTTCGACGGCCGCGCCGCACTCTCGACCTGGCTGTACACGATCGCGCGCAACACCTGTCTCACGGCGGTGGAACGCGAACGGCGCATGGTGCCGCTCGAGGATTTCAACGATTTCTCCGACGACGACGAGCCCGCGGCGTTCGGCGTCATGCCCGCGGGCAGCGAATCGTCGCTGCAGGCGTCGGCGGAATACGACGTGGCGAAGCTGCTCGACCAGCTGCCGGAACCTTATCGCCGCGTCATCGTCCTTTTTTACCTGGAAGACCGCAGTTGTGAGGAAGTCGGCGAGCTCTTGAAGATGCCCACCGGTACAGTGAAAGCGCTGTTGCACCGGGGCCGCAAGAAACTCGCCACCCTCGCGGGTGCGACAGAGGAATTGCCATGAACGACAAACTCATCGAAGCCAGGCTCGAACGGTCGCTGCGCCACCAGATCAAGGCACCGCGTCTGCAGAAGCGATTCGACGCCGCGGTGTGGGCGCGCATCGAGGCTGAGACGAAGCGGGTGCCGGCGCCGCCGCAGCAGTCGACCAACTGGCTCCTCGTGCTGAACGGCATCGGCGTCGGTG
>CADEED010000173.1 GCA_902826225.1 uncultured Pseudomonadota bacterium
CTGGGCCGCGGCCTCGGACACCACCTGGGTCACGCGTGGACGCTCCACCTTCCAGAGCTCGTCCAGCTCCAGTTTCAGGCGTGCTACACCTGCGACGGTGATGAACTGCGATCCGGGTTTCTCCAAGACGCGATAACGACTCATGGCTTTGTGACCATATGTGATGGGGGTCTCAATCGACCCCCAATTGTTCTGTGCATCGGCTCACAGCCCCCCGGCGACCCGAAGCCTACGCTTGGGACCCATGGCAGCACGCTATTACACGCACTTTGTCACGAGCGCCGAGCCCGCGCATTCGAGCGAGTGGAGCGGAGTCATCGAGCTGACGCACCCGCTCGCCGAACGCAAGGATTCGAAGGAGCTGCGCCGACTGCTGGCCGCGAACTTCGAGATCGAAGCCGAAGACATCAAGATCCTGCAGGTCGCCCGACTGCACTGATTCCGCCGCACCGAATCCCCTAGCGGACTTCTTTCCCTTCATCGAAAGTCCGCCTTTCCAGCCCCGAGCCCCCAAAGCCTGGGGCTTTTTTTATACTCCGGCATCGCCACGATTCCGGGGATTCTCATGTTCCAAAGAATGGCCGTCATCGCCTGTGCGGGGGCATTGGTCGCGTGTGCCGCGTCCAGGCCCGTCCCGGTGACGCCGTCCGCTCCGATTCCGCCGCCCGCCGCGCCGCTCAAGTCCGGTCTCGACCTCGCCGGCTTCGACCGCAACGTCAAGCCGACGGACGACCTGTATCGCTTCGTCGGCGGCCACTGGCTCGCGACCACCGAGATCCCGCCGGACCGTTCGAACTACGGTTCGTTCATGGCGCTCGACGATCTTGCGAAGGAGGAGGTGCGGCAGCTCATCGTGGCCGCCGCCGAACAACCGGGCCGCGCGCCGGGTTCCGATGCGCAGAAGGTCGGCGACTTCTACCTCTCCTACATGGATGTCGCTCGCGTCGAGAGCCTGGGGCTGAATCCGCTGCGCGACGAACTCGCGCGTATCGACGCGATCGCCACCCCGCGCGACGTTGCCCGCTACATCGGCCGTTCCCAGCGTCTCGGTCTCGCGGCGCCGTTCCTCTGGTATTCGACGCCCGACAACAAGGACTCGGCGGTGTACATCGCGTCGCTCTACCAGGCCGGACTCACGATGCCGGACCGGGACTACTACATTTCGCCGGACGCGAAGTACGCGCAGTTCCGCGCGAAGTTCGTGACATACGCCGAGCAGCTGCTCGCGCGCGCGGGCGATCGCAACGCGAAATCCGCCGCGACGCGCATCGTCGCGCTCGAGACGCGCATCGCGAACGACCAGTGGACGAAGGTGCAGAACCGCGACCCGGTGAAGACGTACAACCCGATGACGTTGCCCGAATACCAGAAGCTCGCACCCGGGTTCGACTGGTCGGCGTTCTACGAAGGCCTGGGCGCGCCGGTGCAGAAGATGGACGTGTCGCAGCCGTCGTTCATCCGTGGCGTCGGCCAGCTCGTGCGCACCGTGCCGGTGGGCGACTGGCGCGCGTACTTCAGGTTCCACCTGCTCGATGAGTACTCGCCGATCCTGTCGGCACAATTTGCCGACCTGCAGTTCGATTTCCAGCAACGGACGCTGGGCGGAGTGCCGGAACCACGGCCGCGCTGGCGACGCGCCGTCAATGCGATGGACGAGAACATCGGTCAGCTCATCGGCCACCTGTGGGTCGACGCGCACTTCGGCGCGGAGGCCAAGACCCGCATGCTCGGAATCGTCGGCAACCTGCTCAAGGCATTCGACACGTCGATCGACGGCCTCGAATGGATGAGCGCGGACACGCGCGCCGAGGCGAAGAAGAAGCTGGCGAAGATCACGGTGAAGATCGGCTACCCCGACGAGTGGCGCGACTACGGCGCGCTCACGATCCGGAGCGACGACCTCGCCGGCAACCTGCTGCGCGCCCGGGAGTTCGAGACCGGGCGGCAGATCAGGCGCGCGGGCGGTCCCGTGGACCGCGCCGAATGGCTCATGACGCCACAGACGGTCAATGCCTACTACAACCCGACGACGAACGAGATCACGTTCCCGGCGGCGATCCTGCGTCCGCCGTTCTTCGACATGACCGCCGACGACGCGGTGAACTACGGCGGCATCGGCGCGATCATCGGCCACGAGATCAGCCACGGCTTCGACGACTCGGGCCGGCAGTTCGACGGCAACGGCAACCTGCGCGACTGGTGGACGGCGGAAGACGCCGCCAAGTTCAGGCAGCGCGCGGGCCTGCTCGTGGCGCAGTTCGCCGGCTACAAGGTATTGGACAATCGCCCGATCAACGGCGAACTCACACTCGGCGAGAACATCGGCGACCTGTCCGGGCTGGCGGTGGCGTTCAAGGCCTACAAGCTGTCGCTCGCCGGCCGGGCAGCCCCTGAAATCGACGGATTCACCGGCGACCAACGATTCTTTCTCGGCTGGGCGCAGGGCTGGCGCCGCAAGTATCGCGACGAGGAGCTCCTCAAGCGCCTGAGCACCGATCCGCACAGCCCGAGCGAGTT
The DNA here is from genome assembly GCA_902826225.1 of uncultured Pseudomonadota bacterium. Classification (GTDB taxonomy): domain Bacteria; phylum Pseudomonadota; class Gammaproteobacteria; order Steroidobacterales; family Steroidobacteraceae; genus CADEED01. Next base: position 2,518 of record CADEED010000173.1, read on the forward strand.
CCGTACGAATGGCCCGACGAGCAACATCGACGCTTTCTACGAGGCGTTCGGCGTGAAGCCCGGCGACGGCATGTATCTGCCGCCCGAGCGGCGTGTCAAACTCTGGTGAATTCGACGCGAACGGGGGATGCGATGCGCAGGTTGTTAGCCACGGCTCTGGTCCTGTCGGCGACGTTCAGTCTCGCCGGCTGCGGTTACAACAAGTTGCAGAACCAGGACGAGGCCGTGAAGGCGACCTGGTCCGAGGTGCTGAACCAGTACCAGCGCCGGGCGGATCTGATCCCCAATCTCGTCGCCACGGTGAAGGGCTACGCGGCCCAGGAAGAGCGCGTGCTCGTCGGCGTGACGGAGGCGCGCGCGAAGGTGGGATCCATCCAGCTCACGCCCGAACTCATCAATGACCCGGCGGCGTTCGCGAAATTCCAGGCGGCCCAGGGCGAGCTCACACAGGCGCTGAAGAGCCTGATCGCCGTCACCGAGAACTACCCGGACCTCAAGTCGGACGCGAACTTCCGCGACCTGCAGGTCCAGCTCGAAGGAACCGAGAACCGAATCACCGTTGCCCGCAACCGGTACATCGACTCGGTGCGCGCGTACAACGTGACGGTCCGCGAGTTCCCGACCAACCTCACCGCGGGCTGGTTCGACTTCGAGGTGAAGCCGAACTTCGCCGTGGAGAACGAAGCGCAGATCTCGGCGCCGCCCGCCGTGTCGTTCGACAATTCGACGCCGGCCCAGCAGTCCCAGGCGCCGGAAGCACCGGCGAAGCCGCCGTCCGCGAACTAGGGAGCCGCCGATTCACTCGCCCGCGAAGCGCGCGATCGTCACGCTCGCGTTGTGGCTCGGCGCGGCCTTCGCTGCGCACGCGCAGACGCCGCTGCCGAAATTCGAAGCGCTCGTCACCGACCTCACCGGCACGCTCACGGCCGCCCAGCAGGCCTCGCTCGACGAGAAACTGACGAGCTTCCAGGCCCGCAAGGGCACGCAGGTGGCGCTGCTGATCCTGCCGACGACGCAGCCGGAGGACATCGCGCAGTTCGGCGTGCGGCTCGCGGAGGCCTGGAAGGTCGGCCGGCAGGGAGTCGACGACGGCGCGATCCTCATCGTCGCCAAGGACGACCGCGCGCTGCGCATCGAGACGCAGTACGGACTCGAAGGCGTGCTCACCGACGTTGCCTCGGGGCGCATCATCAACGA
>CADEED010000174.1 GCA_902826225.1 uncultured Pseudomonadota bacterium
CAGCGTGTTGTCGTAAACCCCGATCAACGCCGACACGTCGAGATTTCCCGGGAAGCCGTTGATGCCGGCGGGCGAGCGGTGCGCGAGCTTGACGAATGAATTCCGCCCGCCCTGGCTGCCGAGCACGCGCCACACGAACTTGCCGAAACCGACGTCGCCGCCGTGCAGGGTGTTCGGGCCGTTGTTGGCGGTGAGCGGATATTTCTGGCCATCGAGTTCGAACGCCGCGTTGGCGATGCGGTTGCCGTAACGGCCCACGAGCTGACCCAGGTACGACGTGTCCTTGAGGTACGCGGGGAGGTCGGGCAGCGACAGCACGAGCGGGATGCGCGACCCGCGCACGGGCAACGTGAGCGAGCGCAGCGTGCCGCCGAGCGTGAGGATCTCCGCCTGAAGACCGCCCTCGGTGCCGAGCCTGTACGCGGCGACCTCGCTGCCATCGGCGAGGCGGCCGAAGGGACGGGGTGTCATGTCGGGCCTGGGTTCCTGCGGGGTTTCCTGGGCGAACACCGTGCGAATTCCTGCTGCGATGGGTACCAGTGCCAGCGCGAAGCTCCGGCGACGGAATTTATCGACCATGTGGTGACGTTCCCCTTCAACGAACGGCCCGATGATACCCGGATCAGTACTGGCGCGAATGGATCGCCTTCCTCGCGCCGAGGCGGCGGACCTCACAACGGATTGAATTCGGGCCAGCCGGAATCAACCGGCGCGCGAGCGCGCAGGGCGCGTTCTACAAGACGCCGGTCTCGTGCAGGGCAAGTCCGCCGGGCACGATGAGCAGCGGATTCACCAGCGGCGGCCCCAGTGCGGGCAGGTCCACCTCGAACTCGTCGCCGGCCTGTAGCTTGACGCCATCCACGAAGCTCACCGTCGCAGTGCCGAAGAAGTGCAGGTGCACGTCGCCCGGCACGCGGTGTTGCGCGTACTTGAAGTGGTGGTATTCGAGGTTCGCGAGCGTGTGGCACATGTTCGCCTCGCCCGTCAGGAACGTTTTCTGCCAGATCACGCGTCCCTCGCGACGGATGCGGCTCGTGCCTTCGAGGTGGGCAGGCAGGGCGCCGGTATTCAGCATGGGCCCGACGCCGCATTGCCGCAGCTTCGAATGCGCGAGGAGTAGATAGTTGCGGCGCTCGGCCACGTGGTCGGAGAACTCGTTCCCGATCGCGAATCCGAGGCGGTGCGGGCGGCTGTCATCACCGATCAGGTACAGGCCTACGAGCTCCGGCTCTTCGCCATGATCCTCGGCGAAATCCGGCGAGCGCAGCGGGCTGCCCGAACCGACGACGTTGCGCCCGCCGCCCTTGTAGAACCACTCGGGCTGCGCGCCGGGTTGCGCGCCCTTCGGTTTGCCGCCCTCGACTCCCGCCTTGAACATCTTCATGGAGTCGGTGAGTTCGGTTTGACCATTCAACCTGGCGTGCATCGCGTCGCGCGCGGAGGCACTGCCGAGATGCGTGAGGCCGGTTCCCGTCACGAAGCAGTGCGCGGGATCCGGATGCGTGAGTGGCGGCAGCACGCGGCCCTCCCGCTGCAGGTCGGTGTACGCCACGGCGGCGTCGAGCGGTTCCGCGCGCGCCAGCTCCTCGAGCGTCTTGCGTGCCGAGATCGCCTGGCGCGCGAGGTCGTAGGTGCTTTCGAAGCGCGCGAACGGCGAGACAGTGCCATCGGCGTTGGCGCGTGCGACTCGGGCGCGCGTGCCTTCGAGAAACTGCAACAGCCTCACAGCCACCCCGCGTCGACGACGTATTCCTGCGCCGAACACGCGCGGGCATCGTCGGAGGCGAGGAACAACGCGAGCGGCGCGACATCCTCCGCGCGCACCTTGTCGGGCAGCACCTGGTAGCGCTTGATGTCTGCCTCGCCCTCGGGCGTGAGCCACTTGTCGATCTGCCGCTGCGTCATGATCCAGCCTGGCGTGATCACGTTGATGCGGATGCGATGCTCGCCGAGTTCGCGCGCGAGCCCGCGCGTGAGGCCGATCACCGACGACTTGGCGGTGGTGTACACGGGAAAGACGCGGCCCTTGGCGCCGTAGGAATTGCTGCCGAAGTTGATGATGGAGCCGCCGCCGTGCTTGATCATTCCCGGCACCACGGCCTGGATCGCGAAGAACGCGGGCCGCTGGTTCACCGCGATGCGGTTGTCGTAGTACTCGGGCGTGACCTCCATGAAGGAGTGCCGGTCGTCATTGGCGACGTTGTTCACGAGCACGTGGAAGTCGCCGAGGGCCCCGGCCGCACTGCGGATCGCGGCCTGCAGCGCGGGAATGTCCGTCACGTCGGTGTTGCCGTACCACGGCCGGGTATGGCCCGCCTTCTCGATCTTCTCGACGAGCTCTCTCGAGGGACCTTCGGCGATGTCGATGAACGCCACCCGCGCGCCCTGTCTCGCGAATGCCTCGGTGAGACATCCGCCAATGCCCGAGCCACCGCCGGTGATGAAGACACTGCGTCCGCGCAGCGATGGATAGATCGCATCTCGTTCGGGCATTCGCGGGCCTCTGAAGTGGGCTGAGACTATTGTTTGCGCGAAGTATATTCCGGAGACCGCCGGTCGATGACGGAGAAGCGTCTGCGGAGCCGGGGAATGGTCATCGGCATCCGCGACCCGCGGAGCGAGCCCACGCGGTGCAGCGGAAGTCCGCTGTCCTCACCGGGGAAAGGGGGCGGCTTCCCGGTCGAGCTTCATGAACCAGCGCTTGCCGCGCGGTAGATAGTAGTTCGCCGGATCGAACGACACCGCGACTCGCGAAGCGAGCCCCACGATGTTCCGGCGTGGCACGAAACCGAAGTAGCGCGAGTCCGCGCTGTTGTCACGGCTGTCGCCCAGCATGAGGTAAGTGTCGGGCGGAACGCGCACCGGCCCGAACCCCGGGGCCGTTCGAATGGGCAACCGCATGACGTCGTGAGACGGCACGACGCCGCTCTCGCGCACGAGCACCGGCCCGAGTGCCAGCGTCGGCGCCGGCACGTCGGCGAGGCGCGCGACGTCCCCGGCCGCATAGTCGGCCCGCACGCCGTCGATCATGAGACCGGAGTCGTCCCAGGCCACGACGTCGCCGGGTTCGCCGATCACGCGTTTGACGAGCGAGATGCCGTCGGTCGGGGAATCGAACACCACGATCTCGCCGCGGCGCGGATCGCGACCGTCCGAGATGCGCGTGAGTGTCCACGGGACCCGTACGCCGAACACGTGCTTGTCGACGAGCACCCGGTCGCCTTCGATGATCGTGGGATTCATGGAGCCGGTCGGCACGGTCACCCAGTCGGCCCAGGCCGACCGGAAGACCAGCATGCAGAAGACGAAGATTGCGGTTTGACGATAATCGCGCCAGCGCATGCGGCGATCGGCGGGAGCATGGGGCATCTCGGTCTCCTTGTGAGGCGTTTCGACTACGCCGGGACGAGTCAGTTCCGACGAAACGAGCTTGTCGGCCCGCGGCGCGGCGCGGATACTCCGCCGTGCAATGTCCCTGATCCGCCGTCAACGCCGCCTGCTCGCGCACGTGCTGTCGTTCGCGCTGCTATTCGCGCAGCTA
>CADEED010000175.1 GCA_902826225.1 uncultured Pseudomonadota bacterium
GCTTCACGTCCAGCTTCTCGAGCGTCTTCTCGATGTTCCAGTCGACGAAGGTCCATGAGCCCATGTTGCGCGGCTCTTCCTGGCACCAGACCATGTCGGCCTGCGGGAAGCGGGCGAGCTCCTTCATCAGGGAGGCGACCGGGAACGGATAGAGCTGTTCAACACGCAGGAGATAGACGTCGTCGATCTTGCGCTTTTCCCGCTCTTCGAAGAGATCGAAATAGACCTTGCCGGAGCACATCACGACGCGGCGGATGTCCTTGTCGGCCTTGAGCGTGACCTCGGCGCGGCATTCGGGCAGCTCGGCGCCGTCGATCAGGATGCGGTGGAAGGATGTGTTGGGGCCCATGTCCTTGAAGAAGGACACGGCGCGCTTGTGGCGCAGCAGCGACTTCGGCGTCATCACGATCAGCGGCTTGCGGAAGTTGCGGTGCATCTGCCGGCGCAGCGCGTGGAAGTAGTTGGCCGGCGTGGTGCAGTTGACCACCTGCATGTTGTCCTCGGCGCAGAGCTGGAGGTAGCGCTCGAGCCGTGCCGAGCTATGCTCCGGCCCCTGCCCCTCGTAGCCGTGCGGCAGCAGCATGACCAGGCCCGACATGCGCAGCCACTTGGATTCGCCGGAGCTGATGAACTGGTCGATGATGACCTGGGCGCCGTTGACGAAGTCGCCGAACTGCCCTTCCCAGATCACGAGCGCCGACGGATCGGTGGTCGAGTATCCGTACTCGAAACCGAGCACCGCCTCCTCGGACAGCACCGAGTCGGTGATCTGGAACGACGGCTGGCGTTCGGCGATGTGTTGCAGCGGCACGTAGCATGCATCGGTCGACTGCTCATGCAACACGGCGTGACGATGGAAGAAGGTGCCTCGGCCGGAATCCTGGCCGGTGAACCGGATCGAATTTCCCTCTTCGAGGATGCTCGCGTAGGCCAGGGTTTCGGCCGCGCCCCAGTCGAGCGGCATCTCGCCGCGGACCATCTTCGTGCGATTCGCCATCACCTGCGCGACGCGCGGATGCAGCGTGAACCCCTCGGGGAACTTCACCGCCCGCTCGCCCAGCGACTTCAGGCGCGGAAGATCGATGCCCTTGACCCGCTCGGACCAGTCGTTGCCGCCGTACTTGCTCCAGTCGACGGTGTACTTGTTGCCGATCATGCCGAGCGACGCGCGTGCCTGCTGCTTGCCCGCATCGAGACCCTGTCGATACTGCTCGACGATTCCCGCGGCATCCTCGGCGCTGAGCACGCCCTGCGCGACGAGCTTCTCCGTGTAGATCTGGCGCGTGGTCGGGTGCTTGCGGATCGTCTGGTACATCACCGGCTGCGTCGCGGCCGGTTCGTCCGCCTCGTTGTGACCATGCCGGCGATAGCACACGAGGTCGATGACGACGTCCTTGTGGAAATGCTGGCGATACTTGAGCGCGAGCCGCGTGACGAACACGACGGCCTCGGGATCGTCGCCGTTGACGTGGAAGATCGGCGCCTCGAGCATCTTCGCGACGTCGGAGCAGTACATCGTGGAGCGCACGTCGTCGGGACGCGAGGTGGTGAAGCCCACCTGGTTGTTCACGATGACGTGCACCGTGCCGCCGGTGAAGAACGCGCGCGCCTGCGAGAGCTGCAGCGTTTCCATGACGACGCCCTGGCCGGCGAAGGCCGAGTCGCCGTGGATGAGGATCGGCAGCACGCGCTCGCCCTGCGCATCGCCGCGCCGTTCCTGGCGCGCACGCACGGAGCCCTCGACCACGGGGTTCACAACCTCGAGGTGGGACGGATTGAACGCCAGCGCGACGTGCACGTTGCCGCCGGGCGTGCGCAGATCCGACGAGAAGCCTTTGTGATACTTCACGTCGCCGGAGCCTTGCATGTGCGCCGTGTCGTACTTGCCCTCGAACTCGTTGAAGAGCACCGACGGCGACTTCCCGAGCAGGTTCACGAGCACGTTGAGCCGGCCGCGATGGGCCATGCCGATGACGCACTCCTCGACCCCCGCCTGGCCTCCCTGCTGGATGAGATCGTCGAGCAGCGGGATCAGCGAATCGCCGCCTTCGAGCGAAAAGCGCTTCTGGCCGACATACTTCGTGTGCAGGTAGCGCTCGAGGCCCTCGGCGGCCGAGAGCTGCCAGAGAATGTTCTTCTGCTCGTCGGCCGAGAACTTGCCCGTCAGGCGGCCGACGAGGAACTGGTCCTGCAACCACAGCCGCTCTTCGGTGTCCGACACGTGCGCGAACTCGGCGCCGATCGTGCCGCAGTAGGTGTGCTCGAGCTGGGCGACGATCTCGCGCAACTTGAGCTTCGGCGACACTTCCTTCGGGCGCGAGCCGGTGAGGAATTGAGTGTCGAGATCGGAATCGTTGAGGCCGAAGTAGGCAAGCTCGAGCACACGCGGGCGCGCTCGCTTCTGCAGGCCGAGCGGGTCGAGATTCGCGACCAGGTGGCCGCGGTTCGCGTAGATCTGGACGAGGCGCGAGACGGCGCCTTGCTTGGCCGCGGCTTCGTTTCCGGTAGACCCGCCGGCGGCCGCCATGCGCGGCCGGGTTGCGCGCTGGGCGACGCCGGCCTGCACGGCCGAGTGGATCTGCTCGCCGGTGCTGCCGTCGCGAACTTTCTGGAAATACTCACGCCATTTGGCGTCGACGCTCTGGGGGTCCTGGAGGAACTGCTCGTAAAGAGCTTCGACGTAGGGAGCGTTGCCGCCGGACAGCGGCGTGGAGGCCAATAGCTCGCGAAGGCTTGGAGCCATACGAGAAAAAATCCTGTGGACTCAAGGTCCTGGACGATGAAAAGGGGCGATATGGTAACGGAAGGGGCCCCGCCCCGAAAGGCGACCAGTCCCTAATCTAGGGGAATGTTACGTAAAAGGAAGACCTCGTACGCCACGAGGACTACGTAACCGGCGAGGACGAGGTAAAGGACCACACCCACGGTGCGTCCGAAGTATTGGAGCCGCGCCAGAATGGTGAGCAGGACCACGCCAGTGGCCGTCAACCCGAACTTCAGGTAGGCGAACCCGTGTCCGGATCCGCGCACCAGCGGATCCATGAGCGGATTGAGCTCGGTGGCCCCGTGCGACACGAGCTTGAGCGTGAAGAGCGCGTCGACGCTGCACAGCAGGAGGATGAGGATGCTGACGGCGAGCCATTGTGGCTGAAACCAGTCCGTCACGACGATGACACGTTCGGCGCGGCGGCGCGGCGCGATTC
>CADEED010000176.1 GCA_902826225.1 uncultured Pseudomonadota bacterium
GCGGCCGATGAGATAGCCCTTCACCGAATCCGCTCGCCTCTGCGAGAGCGCCTGGTTGGAGCCTTCGCTGCCGACGTCGTCGGTGAAGCCTTCGATCGCAGCGGTCCGCTCCGGATACTGACCGAGGAAGCTTCCCAGGCGGTCCAGATTCGCGCTGGCGCCGGCGGTGAGCTCCGCCCGCCCCGTGGCGAACAAGGTGTCACCCAGCGTGAGCACCAATCCGCGATCGGTGGGCTGCGCCTTCAGCATCTCGAGCTGACGCTGGAGTTCGGCCGCCTGCTGCTGCGCCGTGGTCGCATCCGTACGGGCACGATCCGCGGCCGCCGTCTGCGCCACGCTGTCCTCACGCGCCATCGAGGCATCGACCTTCGCGCGATCCGCTTCGCGGATGCACGCATCGAGCCACGCCTTGTCGCTCTGCTCGTTGAGCGCCGTGCGCCGGCCATCGGCGACCTTCGCCTGGGCCTGGGCACGGGCCGTCTCGACCTTGCGGTCGGCGATCAGCACGCGATGAGCCGCGAGCTCGAGGTCGGGCTGCGACGTTTCCGCGAGCACCACGGCTTTTTCGGCCTGCTGGGTTTCGACCGGCGCCTGGGTGGCGAGCGACGGGTCGTTCTGCAGCGCCGTGAGCTTCGCGCGCACGGCTTCCGAACCCGCGGGCTTCTTCGGCGCCGAGGCGCATCCGAATGCCATCGCCACGATCACCGCCACGACGACGACGCGTCCAATCATTCGAGGTGCGGTGTTCATCGGCTGTCTCCCGTCTTGCGATTCATCTCGTCGATGAGGGTCGCGGTGCTGCGTTCCATGTCGGCGTTCGCGGCGACGGCTTTCGCCGCGCCAGTCTTGGCGACCGCGAGGTCGGCTTCCGCCCGCGACTCGTCCGCGAGGCGTTGCGCCATCACCATCTTCTTCTCGGCGACGGCTCGTTCCGCCGAGGAATATTTGGCGCGCGCTTCCGCGAGCTCCGTGGCGGCCATGGCGCCCGCGCCTGCGCGCTCGGCGCCGGCGATCGACTGTTGGGCCGCCTGCAGGTTCGCCGCAGGTGGCGGCATGCTCGCGCAGGCCGCGGTGAGTACGAGCAGGACCGGCACGGTCATTTGCAGACCGAGACGCGTGTTGCGCGCCGGATTCGAAAGAGGATTCATGGAGCGTTCTCTACTGATGACGATGGAGGGCAGAGGCTGCCGTCCATCAAGGCGGCCATCATGCTCCGGCCGCGCGCGTGGGTCGGTACGTCAGCGAACATAGGGCGCGCCCGGTTTCGGGCGCGCGGTGCGCGTTCAAATCGGCTGATGCCTCGGCGGCGGGTAAGACAACGCGCGATTCGTGCGTGTTCCGCTCGCGTGGACGAGGTTCGACTCGAACTCGCGCGAGCACGACTCCCAACTGGAGCGCAGTGCCTGCTGGCGGCATTCCCGCGGGTCGATGCGCAGCGCGCGCAGGGCGGCTCGCGCCAGGTCTTCGTCCAACGCGCCGGTCACTCCGTCCTGCACCACATCGATGGGCCCGGCCACCGGGTACGCCGCCACCGGCACGCCACACGCCATGGCTTCGAGATTCACGAGGCCGAAGGTGTCGGTGAGGCTGGGAAACACGAAGACATCCGACGCGGCCAGATGCCGCGCCAGATCTTCGCCAAACCGGAAACCCGCGAACACAGCGTCGGGATACTGCGCTTTCAGCCGCGGCAACTCCGGTCCGTCACCGACGACGAGTTTGCTGCCCTGCCACGGCATGCGCAGGAACGCATCGATGTTTTTCTCGATCGCCACGCGACCGACATAGGCGGCGATCGGCCGCGGGAGCTGCAGGAAATCCTTCGCATGCGGTTTGAACAGGGTCGTGTCGACACCCCGTTGCCAGTGGACCAGGTTGCGGAAGCCCCGCTCGGCCAGCTGGTTGCGCACGGTCTGCGTACTGACCATGCAATGCGTGGCGGCACCGTGAAACCACAGCAAGGCGCGGTATGAAACCGACATCGGGATCGGAAAGCGTGAACGCAGGTACTGCGGAAACTGCGTGTGATACGACGTGGTGAACTGCAATCCGTGGCGACGGCAGTAGCGGCGTGCCGCGAGCCCCAGCGATCCCTCGGTCGCGATGTGGATCGCGTCGGGGCGGAATCCGGAGATCAGGCTGGCGACGCCGCGATAAGGCAGCAGCGCGAGCCGGATCTCCGGGTAGGTAGGGCACGGTATCGAGCGGAACAGGTTCGGAGTCACGAGCAGGATCTCGTGCCCGAGCCGCTCGAGGCATGACGTGGTCTGTCGCAGAGTGCTGACGACGCCGTTGGTCTGTGGCGCCCACGCATCGGTGACGATCGCTATTCGCATGCAGTGCAACCTTGGTGGCGTCACGTGACGCGCGCGTGAACGTCTGGCGAAGGTTTTCTTGCGTCATCTGGCTGTTACACGAATGAGATATTTCGTTCACCCGAGTTCGACTTTCACGCCCCTGGCCTCGAGGAACCCTCATGCAAACCTTCCTGGAAGCCCTGCGGACACAACGCTGGGATGACCACCGCTTCTACCACCACAGCCGGATCAACCAGTCGCTGCACCTGCTGAGCGCATTCAGCTTCCTGGCGGCCTACGTGTTGCTGTTCTTCAACCCCGCCGCGGCCGCGCTGGTCGCCTGGCTGGTGGCGATGGTGAGCCGCCAGAGCGGACACTTCTTCTTCGAGCCCAAGGGCTACGACGAGGTCAACCAGGCCACGCACGAGCACAAGGAAGAGATCAAGGTCGGCTACAACCTCAAGCGCAAGATCATCCTGCATTCCGTGTGGGCACTGTCACCCGCGATCCTGTGGATCCAGCCGACGGTGTTCGGCCTGTTCCCGCCGATCACTTCGACCGAACAGG
>CADEED010000177.1 GCA_902826225.1 uncultured Pseudomonadota bacterium
CGATCAAGGCGACGCGCACCGCGCCGATCGAGCGCGTGGCGCCGGGCGTCATCTACCGCAAGTCGGTGAGCCAGCCGGTGCAGACCGGCTACAAGGCCGTCGACTCGATGGTCCCGATCGGCCGCGGCCAGCGCGAACTGATCATTGGGGATCGTCAAACCGGCAAGACGGCCATGGCGGTCGACACGATCATCAACCAGAAGTCGTCCGGCATTAAGTGCGTGTACGTCGCCATCGGCCAGAAGCAGTCGACCATCGCGAACGTCGTGCGCAAGCTCGAAGAGCACGGCGCGATGGGCCACACGATCATCGTCGCCGCGTCCGCCTCGACGCCCGCCGCCATGCAGTACATCAGCGCCTACTCGGGCTGCACGATGGGCGAGTTCTTCATGGACAACGGTGAAGACGCGCTCATCATCTACGACGATCTGTCGAAGCAGGCCGTGGCTTATCGCCAGATCTCGCTGCTGCTGCGCCGCCCCCCGGGCCGCGAAGCGTATCCGGGCGACGTGTTCTACCTGCACAGCCGCCTCCTCGAGCGCAGCGCGCGCGTGAACGAGGAATACGTGGAGCAGGTGACCAAGGGCGCCGTGAAGGGCAAGACGGGTAGTTTGACCGGTCTGCCCATCATCGAAACGCAGGCCGGCGACGTGACCGCGTTCGTTCCGACTAACGTCATCTCGATCACCGACGGCCAGATCTTCCTCGAGACCGACCTGTTCAACTCGGGCGTCCGCCCGGCCATGAACGCCGGCATCTCGGTGTCGCGCGTCGGTGGCGCGGCGCAGACCGACATCATCAAGCGCCTGGGCGGCGGTATCCGCCTCGCCCTCGCGCAGTACCGCGAGCTCGCGGCGTTCTCGCAATTCGCCTCCGACCTCGACGAGGCGACCCGCCGCCAGCTCGAGCGCGGCGCGCGCGTCACCGAGCTCATGAAGCAGAAGCAGTACGCCCCGATGTCCGTCGCCGAGATGGCGCTGTCGATCTACGCCGTGAACAACGGCTTCTTCGACAAGGTCGACCGCAAGAAGGTCGTCGACGTGGAAGCGGCGCTGCAGTCGTTCGCGAAGACCGCGCACAAGGGCACGCTCGACGCCGTCAACGCCGAGCCCGTGCTCAAGAAGCACGAAGCGGCGTTGAAGGCGCTGTGCGAGGACTTCCAGAAGAACGGTGTGTTCTAGGCGCCATCCAGAGCAGCTATGCCCGGCACAAAAGAAATCCGCGCCAAGATCCTGAGCGTCAAGAGCACGCAGAAGATCACCAAGGCGATGCAGATGGTCGCGACGAGCAAGATGCGTCGCGCCCAGGATCGCATGCGCCTGGCGCGACCGTATGCCGACAAGATCCGCGCGGTCATCGGCAACCTCACGCAGGCCAACCCCGATTACCGTTCGCCGTTCCTGGTCGAGCGCGACGAGGTGAAGAACGTCGGCATCATCGTGATCTCCTCGGATCGCGGACTCGCCGGCTCGTTGAACATCAACATCTTCAAGGCCGCGCTGATCGCCATGCGCGACTGGCAGGCCAAGGGCGCCGCGATCTCGATGTGCCTGATCGGTGGCAAGGCCACCGGGTTCTTCCGCCGGCTCCCGAATCCCATCCTCGCGAACACGCAGGGTCTCGGCGACCAGCCGCACATCCAGGATCTGATCGGCACGGTCAAGGTCATGCTGGATGCGTACAAGGACGGGAAGATCGATCGCCTGCTGCTCGTGAACTCGCGCTTCGTGAACACGATGACGCAGAAGCCCGAGGTGCAGCAGCTCCTGCCCGTCGAGCCCATCGAGGGTGCGCAGCTGCAGGAACACTGGGACTACATCTACGAGCCGGACGCGTCGGCCATTCTCGATGGACTTCTCATGCGATATATCGAATCGCAGGTTTACCGCGCCGCGGTGGAGAACGTCGCCTCGGAGATGGCGGCCCGCATGATCGCGATGGGCGCGGCTTCCGACAACGCGGGCAAGCTCATCGGCGAGCTCCAGCTCATCTACAACAAGGCCCGCCAAGCCGCGATCACGAAGGAATTGTCGGAGATCGTGGGCGGCGCGGCAGCAGTTTAAGCAAGACAGTATCTAGTTAGAGGTTCAATCATGGCCCTAGGCAAAATCACCCAGATCATCGGCGCTGTCATCGACGTGGAGTTCCCGCGCGATTCGATCCCGAAGGTCTACGACGCGTTGAAGCTCAAGGACGTGGATCTCACGCTCGAAGTGCAGCAGCAGCTGGGCGACGGCGTCGTCCGCACGATCGCGATGGGTGCCTCGGAAGGCCTGAAGCGCGGCCTCGCGGTCGAAGCCACGGGCAAGCCGATCAACGTACCGGTGGGCCAGGCCACGCTCGGCCGCATCATGGACGTGCTCGGGGTCCCGCAGGACAACCGCGGCCCCGTTGCGGCGAAGGAGACGCTGCCGATCCACCGTCCCGCGCCGTCGTACGACGAACAGGCTGGCGGCCAGGACCTGCTCGTCACGGGCATCAAGGTCATCGACCTGCTCGTGCCGTTCGCGAAGGGCGGCAAGGTCGGCCTGTTCGGCGGCGCCGGCGTCGGCAAGACCGTGAACATGCTCGAGCTCATCAACAACATCGCGAAGCAGTACTCGGGCCTGTCCGTGTTCGCGGGCGTCGGTGAGCGTACCCGCGAGGGCAACGACTTCTATCACGAGATGGCGGAGTCGGGCGTCATCGACCTCAAGAACCTCGAGAACTCGAAGGTCGCGATGGTGTACGGCCAGATGAACGAGCCGCCGGGCAACCGCCTGCGCGTCGCGCTGACCGGCCTCACGATGGCCGAATA
>CADEED010000178.1 GCA_902826225.1 uncultured Pseudomonadota bacterium
GCTCGTGCCGTTGTTAGTCTCGTTGATGTCGCAGGGATCGACGATGAAGTTGAACGTCGTGGACTCGGGCGAGAACAGCTCGGAGATGTTCGGCGCGCGGACCGCCTGCGCGACCGTGCCGCGGAACGTCACGGACTCCACCGGCGCATAAACCGCGTCGACCTTCCAGGAGTTGGTCTTTCCCACGGTGCTGTAATCGGACGTGCGGAACGCGGCGCCGAAGGACAGCTTGTGCGCAAAACGCGCGTCCGTGAGCACGGGCACGTTCAATTCCGCGAACAGTTCCTTCACGTCGAAACTGCCTTCGGACGGGGTGATCGGCCCGACCCACGTGAGGCCGTCCTGGATTTCCTGCGCGGGGATCGAGCTGCTGGTTTCCTTGCGAAACTCCGCGCCGAGCGCGAACCCGATCGCGCCGCCAGGGAGCTGGAAGCCGTCACCAAAATCGCCGGACAGCGATCCGGAAACCACCTGCTGAGTCACCTTGGTATTGTTCACGCTGTCATCGTTGACCCAATCGGCCGCTGCCTGGGTGCGGCGGTTGAAGCCGAAGATGTTGTACGGCACGCAGCCGGCCAGCGCGGGATCGGCGTCCGGATCGAGCGACGATCGGCACACCGCCTCGCCCATGCCGTTGTCGACGACGTCGATGGCGGCGAGCCAGCGCGCCTCGTTCCGGTTTTTCACCTCGACGATGCGGCTCTTCGTCTCGCCATAGACGTATGAGGCCTCGTAGCGCAGGTGATCGCTCACGGTGCCATTCAACGCGAGCACGCCGCGCAGCGTCTCGCGTTTGACGTCTTCGCCGTTGGTGCCGAGATCGAAGTTGTCGCGCGTGACGATGACGCCATCCGGCGTTTCGGGGTCCTCGAACCACGCCGCCGCCGCGCCGGGGATGATCGCATCGCGGATCACGTCGGGCATGTACGGGTTGTCGGGTGTCATCAAGAGGTAAAAGTCGAACGACGGCTGCGCGATCGAGAACGCGCGCGTGCGCGCGTACTTCGCCTCGGCGGACACCGTGACCGAATCGTTGATGTCGAAATGGCCGATGAGGTTGACGAGGTGCCGGTCGGTACCCGGGAACAGGTCGCCCTGGTATCCGTTGATCGGGGTACTCGAGCCGCCCTGCGTGTAGCCGCCGGAGTTCTCCAGCAGGAAGCCGCGGTCGTAGACGTCGCCGAACCCGGTGAAGTCGGACGCCAGGTCGAAGTCGAAATCCACCGCGCCGGTGGGCGCGCTGTCGGCGTAGCGCACGTCGTTGTACGGCACGTTGTCCGGCAGATCCGGATCGTCGTCGAGGTCGTCCTGGTTCTGGAAGAGATCGTAGCGTTTGAGGCCGCGCAGGTAGCGGCGGTCCTGGTCGAACACGCGGTCGTCCTTGCTGTATTCGTAGGCCACCGCGAAGTTCCCGCGACCCTCGGAGAAGTTCATGCCGCCGGTGACGGCCAGGAAATTGTTGGCGCCATCGCCCCGGTCGGACTTGCTGGTCTGCCCGCGGAGGGTTAGTCCTTCGAAGTCCTTGCGCAGACGGAAGTTGACGACGCCAGAAACGCCGTCGGCGCCATAGACGGCGGAGGCGCCCCCCGTGAGCACGTCCACGGCCTCGAGCAGATCCGTGGGAATCGCGTCGACGTCGACTGCGGCGGATCCCGCGAGACCCGACACGTGGCGCCTGCCGTCCACGAGCACGAGGGTGCGGTCCACGCCCAGATGACGGAGGTCGAGGAGGTTCAGACCGACTTCACCGAAGCCCGGGTTGGAACCGGCCGTGAGATCGCCGGTGATCGAACCCAGGAGGGCCGGCGATTGCACCAGGAAATCCGCGAGATCGGTCTTGCCGGATTCCGCGAGGGTCTCGGCAGAGAAGGTGGTGACCGGGTTCGCGAAACTCTGTGCGTCCTGCCGGATGCGCGATCCGGTGACGACGACTTCCTCGATCGAATCGTCTTGGTCGGGAGGAGCAGCGTCCTGGGCATATGCCGCGGGGATCGCCAGCACCCCGGACGCGGAAACCAACAGGACACTCGACCACAGATTCGTGCGGCGCATGATTTGCTCCCTGCAAGAGGTTCGATTCCGCATCGAGGATGTTGTTTTAAACGACATGAGTCAATTCGCAGGCGACGAACCGACGCGAATCGAGCGGCTTTTCCGCAACAACTGGTCAGCGTGGGTCGACCAGGATTTTGGCGGCGGCGTCTCCGGACGCGGTACTGCCGCCGGATGGAAACGGCGGCGCCAGCAGCGTTCCCGCGTGGTCGGCGCTCACCTTCACCGGGCGACTCCAGCGTCCCGTTTCGGGGTGAAACCAGATCCATCGGTAGCGGCGTCCGGGCGAGAAGCCCGCCAGCCTCGCTCGCGGTGCCCGGTTCTCGAAGTAGGCGAGCGCGAAGTCGCAGGTGGGGTTGCGGGCCAGGAACGACCATCCGTCGAGGCCGTCCGCGAGGGCACCAGGCAGTCCGCGGGGGTTCAAGTCTTGCGGAACGGGCGCGAGCGACTGATAGAGCGGACCCTCGCTCATCACGAAAGTGCGCAGATGCTGCATCTGTTCGCCCGATGTGTATTTCAGCGCGGTCCATATGTGCGGGCGCCAGCCCGCCGGCTCACCCGTGCTCGTGACGTCGTAGGCTGCCGTGCCGTGCACGTGTCCCGCGAGCGCACCCGACAACACGGAGCCATACATCATGGCGCGCGCGAAGTAGTTGTCGCGCGGCGAGTTCTCGGCGGGCGTCTCGCCGCCCGGACGGTTGATCTGGTGATTCCAGCCCGTGTAGTACGGCTCG
>CADEED010000179.1 GCA_902826225.1 uncultured Pseudomonadota bacterium
ACTTTCGACCTCGACCCCGCGCGAATCGACCCGCCTGTCTAATCTCGTTTCACAGCGGCAAATTGTCGATCTTCGCGGCGCAGATGAAATCGTTCTCGTGCAGGCCGCCGATGGCATGCGTCTGGTAACGGATGCGGCAATACCCCCAACCGCACTCGATGTCCGGGTGGTGGTCCTCGGCGTTCGCCAGGTGTGCCACGGCGTTCACGAAACTCATGGCACGGTAGAAATCCGGGAACTTGAACTCGCGCTTGAGCGCCTTGCCGTCCTCCACCAGCTGCCAGCCGGCTTCCAGCAGCCCCAGCTTCCCATGGGCTTCGTCCGCCGTGAGCGCGGTGACGCCGCCGTGACAGGGGACGCACTTCTTGTTTTTCAGGGTATCGGCGTCGCTGTCGCTCATGTGATTGCCTCCGGCTGCTCCGCGGTCTCGCCGCCTTTGCGGCCATCCTTGGGAATGTACCGTCTGGCAACGTACTGCTCGACGAGTTCCTGGAATTCTTCGGCGATGCGATCGCCTTTCAGTGTCGGACCTTTCTCGCCGTCGATGTAGACCGGCGCGACGGGCCGCTCGCCCGTGCCGGGCAGCGAGATGCCGATGTTGGCGTGCTTGCTCTCCCCAGGGCCGTTCACGACGCAGCCCATGACGGCCACCGTCATGTCCTCCACGCCGTCGTACGACCTGCGCCACTCCGGCATGCGATGTCGGATGTGGGACTGGATCGACTGCGCGAGCTCCTGGAAATACGTGCTCGTCGTCCGTCCGCAGCCGGGGCAGGCCACCACCATCGGAATGAACGAGCGCAAACCCATCGTCTGCAGGATCTCCTGCGCGACGATGACCTCGTTCGTGCGGTCGCCACCGGGTTCCGGTGTCAGCGACACGCGAATCGTGTCACCGATGCCCTCCTGCAGCAGCACGGACATGCCCGCGGTCGACGCGACGATGCCCTTGCTCCCCATGCCGGCTTCCGTGAGTCCGAGATGCAACGGCCAGTCGCAGCGTTCGCCGAGCCGGCGATAGATGGCGATGAGATCCTGCACACCGCTGACCTTGGCCGAGAGGATGACGCGGTCGCGAGGCAGGCCGAGTTCGATGGCGCGGTTCGCGCTTTCCAGCGCCGACGTCACCACCGCCTCGCGCATGATCTCCTGGGCCGACAGCGGCGCGGCGCGCGCGTTGTTCTCGTCCATCATGCGCGTCAGCAGTTCCTGGTCGAGCGATCCCCAGTTCACGCCGATGCGCACGGGCTTCCGGTACCTGCAGGCGAGCTCGATCATCTCGGCGAACTGCGGATCGCGTTTGGAACCCCTGCCGACGTTGCCCGGGTTGATGCGGTACTTCGCGAGCGCTTCCGCGCACTCGGGATGCTCACGCAGCAGTTTGTGACCGTTGAAGTGGAAGTCGCCGATGATCGGCACGTTCACGCCCAGCTGCGCGAGCCGGTCGCGGATCGGCGCGACCGCGGCGGCGGCATCCGTCTCGTTGACCGTGATGCGCACGAGCTCCGAGCCCGCGCGCGCGAGCGCCTTGATCTGCTGCGCGGTGCCTTCGATGTCGGCGGTGTCCGTGTTGGTCATGGACTGGACGACAATGGGCGACGCGCCACCGATGGTGACGCGGCCGACCTTGACGGCGATGGCCTTGCGGCGGGCGTGGGTCACGGCGAGTTCACTGCGGCGGCGCGGGCGGCGGCATGCGCGCCGAGCGCCACGCCGTCATCTGCCAGCGCTTGTCCTTCCACCGCCACACGTCGGTGTAGCCCAGGTCGAGATTCAGCGACTTGCCGCCGTCCAGGACTTCCACTCTTGCCGTGCCGCGAATGATGGCGACGTCGCCGAAAATGCGGACGCTCTGGATCTCGAAGGTGGTCGAGACGTAGTCGCGTCGCCCGCTCGTCAGCGAGTCGATGAACGAGCTCTTGGTATCGAGCGCGCCATTGGAGTGCGAGTACTCGAGGTCGTCGTCGAGCAGCGCCGCCAGGGTCCTGGCGTCCACGTCGACCTGGGCGGCAAAGCGGGTCTTTTCGGCGGCGCGCAACGCAGGTTCGCGTGCGTCCTCCTTGCCGAAGGCGGCCGACGCGAGGAAAAGCGCGGACATCATGGTCACCGCAACCCGTTGCTGCGGAATCAGGGTGATGCGGCGCGATTTCATGAGATTTCCGGTGGGATTCGGGTGCGGGGGCCGCTATGATGCCACCCGTTCGCCAATTGACCAGACTCCGTCCGAGAGACCCTCTTTAATGAGGGCGCCGAAGGCGCAAGTTTCCGCCCGGAAACGCTCAGGCAAAAGTACGGCAGGGTTTGAAGGCGAGCTCTGGAGAGCGATGCCCGCGGTTCTTGTGCCCGGTCATCCACCGAAGGGGTGCGGTACCGCTCGCGTGAGTGGGTGCCCGATCTCTCAGGTCAAAAGGACAGAGGGGCGGCGGGGGAGACTTCTTCCCCGCCGCCCTTTTTTTGCGCATGCGGGCGCACGAGGAGTCGCTCTTGGGCAGACGCACACCTTTATACGACCTGCACGTCGGGCAGGGCGCACGCATGGTCGACTTCGGCGGCTGGGACATGCCGGTCAACTACGGCTCGCAGATCGAGGAGCACCACGCCGTGCGCCGCGACGCCGGCATCTTCGACGTCTCGCACATGTGCGTCATCGACGTGCGCGGCGCGCGGGTGCGCGAGTTCTTCGGCAAGCTGATCGCGAACGACGTCGCGAAGCTCAAGGTCCCGGGCAAGGCGCTCTACAGCTGCATGCTCAACGAGGCCG
>CADEED010000180.1 GCA_902826225.1 uncultured Pseudomonadota bacterium
GATATTCGGCGCGCACCGAGTACATCACGTTGAAGTGGTAGGAGGCGCCGATGCCGACGACGAGTTCCTGCGAATCGCCCTTGGCGCTGCCGAAGCCACCACTCTGTCCGTCGAGCCGCGAGGAGAGTTCGCGCTCCGCGCTCGCGAACAGCATGCCGGCGCGGCCGTATATCTCGAACTTCTCTCCGAGCGGCAGGATGCCGATGGCCGAGATCAGCGGGCCGCCGGCGCTGAACGCCAGCTTGAGACTCGCCGGCACGAAACCGTCGCCGATGTCGATCTCGCCGCTGGCGCGCGAGGCCAGCTCCCCGTACTGCGCCAGCCCGAGCTCCGCGGCGAAGTAGCGGGTGAAACGGTAGCCGAACGCGACCTGATAGCCGAGGTCGCTGTCCTCCGTGCTGCCGACGATGTTCTGCGTCGGGAAGCCCTGGTTTTCGAGGGTGTCGATGAGCTGTTGTTCGTTGACTTCCTGGTCGCCGTTGAACGTGGTGTTGCCGAAGAGTGCCGCGCCGTAAGCGCCGACGCGATTGGCGTTGCGCGTGCGCTTCTTCGGCTTGGCGGCTTCGGCCATGCCCGCGACTGCCAGGCTCACGACCGCCGCCAGGATGACTGCCACTTTCTTCATGCGACTCGCTCCACGACTGGGTTCTCAAACACGCTATCACGCCGTGCGGCACGACGCCGCCAGTTCGAAGGCCGTGAGTACCGCGAGAGGGTCGCGCGGTTCCGCGCGGTTTCCCGTCGACGCGACACCGTTGTGGCCGGGACCCCCCCCGCTTCCGTATATATATGAATCGATTATGTAATGCGTGTCATCGGGAGGCCAGCGGACGCTGCATCGTCCACCCGGTGTCGTTCGAGGGGCATCGGCACGGAGGCGCGCGAGGCGCAGCGGGGTGGAGCGACCGTGCAGGCGATTCGGCCCCGCGAGTGACCGCGGCGCCGGGTACAGCGCGACGCGTCCTAACTACGCGGCGCTAGCGGGGCGGCTCGGCGCCCGGCTGCGCGTCTTCCATCGGGAAGGTCGTGGCGCCGGCCGGCGGCGCCTGCTCTGCCGGTGTCGCGCTCGCGTTGTCCGGGGCGGCGGTGGCCGAGTGCCCCGAGGACCCCGCGACGTGTGCCGACGACGTGCTGTTCGCGATGGCGCGAGCGAAGCGCTTCGCGGAGTCCGCGTCCGTGGTGATGGTGCCCGCGATGATGTCCGCGGCGGGGGCGGTGCGGCCGTACAGCTTGGAGTTCGACTTGCGGTCGATCGCGATCACGCTGCCGTCGAGGGAGACGCCGGCGAACAGCCCGCGATTGCGCGAATACGAATACACCTCGGCGGAGAACGTCTGGTCCGTGCCGGCGGAGGCCGACCGGCCCACCGGGCCCGCGGCCACCGACGCGTCCGCGCCGAGCGTGAGCTTGCCGTCGGTGATGCCTTCGATGCCCTGGCGCGTCGTGAAGACGAGCACGACGTCCGTCGAT
Source organism: uncultured Pseudomonadota bacterium (assembly GCA_902826225.1). Classification (GTDB taxonomy): domain Bacteria; phylum Pseudomonadota; class Gammaproteobacteria; order Steroidobacterales; family Steroidobacteraceae; genus CADEED01. Next base: position 1,471 of record CADEED010000180.1, read on the forward strand.
TGCACGCCGACCTGCCAGCCGATGCTGCCACCCGTGAGTGAAATCATGATGGGGTTCGTGAACCGGCCGTTCGCGTCGCGCACGACCATGGCGCCGCTGCCTCGGCGGCCTCCGACAATCGCGCCGACCTTGACGACATTCGGCACGACGGCGATGCCATAGGCACGGGCCATGAGGCGGTCCGGGATGGCGGTGTCACGCTGGGCGAACAGCTCTTCGAGCACGCCCGAGGCTTCGATGAGGCGCGCTTCTTCGCGCGCGCTCGCGAGCGCGGTGCCACTGCAGACGGCTCCGGTGATGAACAGGGTGAGAAGAAGTTTCTTCATCGCGACTCCTTGGGTCTGAGGGCCCGGATGATGGCGCATAATGCGCCCCCATGCGAACAACATGCCGATTCGACCCGCGTCGCGCAATCGGGTTCCGCCGCTTGTTTGGCGCCGTCCTGGCTGTCCTGGGAGTGGTGAGCGCCCCGGCCCGGGCAGAGTGGATCACGCGCTCCGAGTCCATCATGGGCACGCGCTGCTCCGTCGAAGTGTGGAGCGAGGACCCCGCGAAAGGCGAGGCGGCCATCACGTCGGTTTTTGACGACATGACGCGCATCGACCGCCTCATGAGCACCTGGAAGGAAGACACCGAGATCTCGCTCGTCAACCGCGAGGGGTCCAAACATCCCGTGCGGATCAGCCCCGAGCTGTTCTGGCTGCTCGAGGAGTCGGTGAAGTACTCGAAACTCACGCAGGGTGCGTTCGACATCACCTATGCGAGCGTGGGCTACCTGTACGACTTCAAGAAGGGAGTTCATCCGGACCAGCGGGCGATCGACAAAGCCCTGCCGGGCGTGAACTACCGGCACATGACCCTGGACCCGAAGAGAACCACCGTCTTCTTCCAGCGCCCCGGCATGCGCATCGATCTCGGCGGCATCGCGAAAGGCCACTCGGTCGACAAGGGTATCGAGATCCTCCGCAGCCGGGGAATCACTCGCGCCATGGTCAATGCCGGGGGCGACACGCGCATCATCGGCGACCGCTTCGGCAAGCCGTGGTGGGTGGGCGTGCGAGATCCGGATCACGAGGGCAAGACCTTCCTCAAGCTGCCGCTCACGGATACCGCCTTCTCGACGTCGGGAGACTACGAGCGCTACTTCGACGAAGACGGCAAGCGGTTCCACCACAT
>CADEED010000181.1 GCA_902826225.1 uncultured Pseudomonadota bacterium
TGGCGGCGGCCATCGGCCAGCGCGCGCTTGAAGGCGTTGCGCGGTATATCCATGTGAACGGCGTTTCCCCGGAAGTGTCACGCGCTCTTGCGCGTTATCAGCAGCATACCGACGCCCCGATCATCATGTCGACCCCGATGCCCCCTGCCGCCGCCATCGTTCGCCGCCTGTTGCTCGCGAGCCTCGTGCTTGCGGCGGCGGCCTGCGCGCCGACGCATGAATGGGTCAATCCGATGCTTCCCGTGGCGCATCGCTCGTCCGACATGCGCGACTGTCGCTACGAGGCGGATTTCCAGGCCCGCCGCCAGTCCTGGATGCAACGCGACATGGCGATGCGCGAATACTGGTGGTCGCGCTCGCCGGGCCAGCGCGCGATGGCCAACGCCCGGCTTCACCAACTCGACATGCTCGAGCAGATGGACCGCAGCCGGTACTTCGACCGCTGCATGGAGATGAAGGGCTACGCGTTGCGGGCGATCGAGGAACCCTGACCCGGGTCAGAAGAACGCGCGCAGCTTCGCCAGCGCGAGATCGGCGACCGCCGACGATCCGGGCACAGAACTGAAAGGGTGTCGCCTAAATCGGGTGGCGCCGTGCGACCGGGCAGCGTCGTCCGAGAGTTGCCGCTAAGGAAGGCAGGAGATGCAGGAGGGGTCGCGCGAGATCATCACGCGCTTCACCTCCAGCTTCGGCTTCGAGAAGTTCAGGATCAGGCCGTGCTCCCGGCCTGCAGCCCGGAGGTACGACCGGACGACGGCGAAGTGCTGGTCGGCGACCTCCTTCACCGCCTTCAGCTCGACGACGATCTCCTTGGCGACGAAAAGGTCGAGGCGATGCAGGCCGACCTCGACGCCGCGGTACGCCACCGGCAGGTGGAGCTGCCGCTCGTGTGGAACACCGCGGGCCCGAAGCTCGATGGCGAGCGCGTTGTCGTAGACCGTCTCGATGAAGCCCGGTCCGAGCTCGCGATGTACCGCGATCGCCGCGCCGATGATCGACCCCGTCAACTCTTCGTGCTCGAGCGCCATCGTGACAAGACGCTGCAAGCGTCGCACGACTGACAGCGCACCCAAGGCTCACGCGTGGTGGCGATCCGATCGGCATGCAGAAGCCGCGCACCACCGAGCCCGAGCGTCGTCAGGGGACCATCTGCTTCACGATGCCCGAGGACACGCTCGAGCCGGACCATCCCGCTCGCGTGCTGTGGCGGGCGCTCGGTGGCCTCGACCTGTCGACGTTCCTGGCCAGCGCGCGGTCACTCGAAGGGCACGCCGGCCGGCCGACGCACTCGCCGCGGATGCTGCTCACGCTCTGGACCTACGCGATCTCGCAGGGCGTCGGCAGCGCTCGCGAGATCGAGCGGCTCGCGATGGACGATCGGGCGTACGCCTGGATCGTGGGCGACGCGAGCGTGAGCCACCACGTGCTGTCGCGGTTTCGGATCGGGCATCGCGCGGCCCTGGACGAGCTGATGACGAGCATCCTGGCCGCATTGACGCAAAAGGGAGTGCTGTCCCTGCGCCTGGTGGCGCTGGACGGAATGCGCGTTCGTGCGGCAGCGTCGGCGCCGTCGTTCCGCACCGACGCGTCGCTCGAGGAGTGCCGCGAGCAGGCTGCTCTCCATCTGAAGGCGGTGCTCGCACAGGCCGACGATCCGGAGTTGACCCGAGCGCAGAAGGCTGCCCGCGAGCGCGGCGCTCGCGAGTTCGAGGAGCGGATCGAGGCGGCGATCACGACCGTGCGAACACTGCAAGAAGAGCGGGGCCCCTCACGACGCGGTGCGGCTCGCGCGTCGAGCACCGACGCGGAGGCGCGCGTCATGAAGATGGGCGACGGCGGCTTCCGGCCCGCGCTGAACGTGCAGATGGCGACCGCGGGCTCCGAGCTCGGCGGGCCGCGGACGATCCTGGCGGTCTCGGTCACGAACGTCGGGAGCGACATGGGCGCGATGACGCCGATGCTCGAGCAGATCGAAGCGCGAACCGGCGAGCGCCCGAAGACGCTGCTCGCCGACGCGAACCACGGCAAGCACGCTGCGATCATCGATGCGAGCGCCAAGGGCATCGAGGTCCTCGTGCCCGTGCCAGCTCGCTCGAAGACGCCCGGCGAGAATCAGAACGACGACCCGGCGATCGAGGCGTGGAAGGCGCGCATGGAGACGGACGCGGCCAAGGGGCTCTACCGAGCGCGGGCGGGGCTGTGCGAGTGGACGAACGCGCAGCTCGCTGCGAACTTCGGCCTGCGGCAGTTCCTCGTGCGAGGCGTGGAGAAGGCGACGTGCGTGGTCCTGCTCGCGGCGATCACCTCGAACCTGACGCAGCACCTCTCGACGCTCGCGAGCTGACACCCGAGGCCGCCGGACCGAGCGACGCCTGCATCGAACGCGCTCCCTCCTCGCTTCCTGCCTTCCTTAGCGGCATCTCTCGGCTGCCGAGGCAGCGCGGCCGCGCCTCGCAGCACGCCGCCGAGCGATTTGTCGACGGCCCTTGAGTCCCCCGGGCTGTCGCGCCCCCGATTCGGCCAAGGACTTGCTGCGCGGG
>CADEED010000182.1 GCA_902826225.1 uncultured Pseudomonadota bacterium
TGCGCGAGCGCTACCTTCGACTGCGTGCCGATCGGCTTCGGATTGGGCAACGTCACCGACAAGCCGGCCGCGCTTGCCGACATGCGCCGCGTACTGCGGCCCGGCGGCCAGCTCATCGTGCTCGAGTTCTCGCACCCCGTCGTGCCGTTCCTGAAGCCGCTCTACGACGCGTATTCTTTCCGCGTGCTGCCCCTTCTCGGCAAGTTCGTGGCGAAAGACGAAGACAGCTACCGCTATCTCGCCGAGTCCATCCGCATGCATCCCGATCAGGAAACCCTGCTGGGTCTCATGCGCGACGCCGGCCTCGAGGATTGCCGGTATCACAATCTCACCGGCGGCATCGTCGCGGTACACCGCGGCTATCGTTACTAGGAGACCCCCCGTGGAAGGCTTCGTCATCACTGGTTTGCTCTTCATCTCGGGCATCGTATTCGTGCCCGCCGCGATCATCGGCTGGTACATGCTCGGATCCCTGCGCAACGCGCTCGCCGTCTCGCTGTTCTTCACTGCGGGCGCATTGCTCGGATACTGCGGGGGCGGCTACCTGGCCCACGCAGTGCTGGGCCTGCGGTTTCAGGGCGATGCCGACAGAGTGGCGCTGCTCGCCGTCGCATCCGGGTTCGCGATCTGCGGCGGCGTGATCGCCGTCTGGCTTCTCGTGAAACTCTCGGGGAAATCGCCGTGGAGCAAGACGTAACCCGCGAATGCTGACCGAGGCCATCGAGAATCTCCTGAACCGCAACCTGCCGCGATCACCGCGAGCCCAGGACCTTTGCGAGCAGCTCCGTGGCCGCAGCGTGCGCATCGAGACGCGTTCGCCGGGCTGGGTCGTGCGGATCGAATCGCTGGGCACGTCGCTCAAGCTCTCGAAGGACGGCACCGGGACCGATGCGGAGATCTCCGGCACGCTCTTGAGCCTCGCCGCGCTCTCCGGCCCGAGTCCCGAGGAAGTGATCCGTCGCGGTGACGTGACGATCCGCGGCGACGCCGAGGTCTCGCAGAAATTCCGCGAGCTCGCCCTGCTGCTGCGTCCCGACGTCGAAGAGGAGCTGTCGCGGCTCATCGGCGACACGCCCGCGCACCAGGCGCTGCGCATGGTGAAGCTGGCCACCGGCTTCGGCCGCCGCGCGATCCACACCGGCGTGCGCAACGCGGCCGAGTATTTCGCGCATGAACGCGGTGACCTCGTGTCCCGGCCGGAGGCCGAGGATTTCTACCGCGGCGTCGAGCGCCTGCGGGAGGATCTCGACCGGCTCGAAGCCCGCGCCCGGCTGCTCGAGCCCGAGCCGGAGGGTCCGCGTTGAAGCTGCGCGTCATCGCGAGACTCATCGAAATCCAGCGCGTGCTCGTGCGTCACGGGCTCGACGAATTCGTCCGTGCTACTCATCTCTATCGCCCGCTGCGCTTCCTGTTCCTGCTGAGCCCGTGGACCTGGGCCGTGCGCCGCGAGAGCACCGCGCGCGCCGTGCGCCTGCGCGAGGCGCTGGAGGAGCTCGGCCCGATCTTCGTGAAGTTCGGCCAGGCCCTGTCTACGCGCCGCGACCTGCTCCCGGTCGACATCGCAGACGAGCTCGCCAGGCTGCAGGACCGCGTACCGCCGTTCGACGGCAAGATAGCGCGCGTCATGATCGAAGCGGCGTACGGGCGCTCCGTCGAGCAGGTCTTCTCCAAGTTCGACGAAACCCCGCTCGCCGCGGCCTCCATCGCGCAGGTCCACACCGCCGAGTTGCGTCCCGAAGTGGCGTTGAACGGCGCGAAGACGCGTGAAGTCGTGGTCAAGGTGCTGCGGCCCGGCATGCGCGAGGTCATCGCCCGCGACCTCGAAGTGCTGCACGAGCTCGCGCGCATCGCGTCGACGCATTGGGAAGGCAGCCGCCGCCTGCGCCCGATGGAAGTGGTGCGCGAATACGAGAAGACCATCCTCGACGAGCTGGATCTCATGCGCGAGGCCGCCAACGCCTCTCAGCTGCGCCGCAACTGGGAGGGTTCCACTCTTCTATATGTGCCCGCCGTGCACTTCGACTACTGCCGGCAGGACGTCATGGTGCTCGAGCGCATCCACGGCGTGCAGATCTCGAACATGGCGCGGCTGCGCGAGGCCGGCGCCGACATCCGCAAGCTCGCGGAGAATGGCGTCGCGATTTTCTTCACGCAGGTGTTCAAGCACAATTTTTTCCACGCCGACATGCACCCCGGCAACATCTTCGTGCTCATCGAGAATCCCTCGTCACCGAAGTACGCGGCAGTGGATTTCGGCATCGTCGGCACGCTCGACCCGCGCGACCAGTATTACCTCGCGGAGAACT
>CADEED010000183.1 GCA_902826225.1 uncultured Pseudomonadota bacterium
TCCCGGCCTTCGGCGAAAGTCACGGTCGACACCCGCTCCGCATGCCGTAACAGCAGCGCACGCACGGCATGCAGTCCGTACACCTTCTCGGTCACCGACGTTTCTTCCGGCGCTGGGACGGGTGGCTTCCGCGTGACGTACGTGGCGCCTGGCGATGCGGCGACTTCTGCGGCCGGCGTCCCTTGTCCGGCTCGACCTCGACCAGTGCCAGGTCGATCAGCCCCTCGATGGGATTCACGCTGGTCACGATGACGTGCACCCGCGCACCCAGCGATATGCGGCGCTTGTTCGAGCGCCCCACCCAGCCACGGCCGCCGGGCTCCATCACGTACTCGTCGTCGCGCAGGTTGTCGATGTGCAGCAGCCCGTCGGCGCCGACCGCCGTGAGCTGCACGAAGGCGCCGAACTCGACCACGGTCGTCACGAGTCCCTCGAAGGTCTGCCCGATGCGATCGCGTAGATAGACGCACTTGAGCCAGGCATTCACGTAACGGTCCGCTTCGTCGGCCCGCTTCTCGAGCTGCGTGAGCTCCGCCCCGGCGATGGCAAGCTGGCCGCCGTCGTAGCGCTGGCCGTAGGCATCGATGTCGGAGAGCAGCGAGCGCAGCGTGCGATGGACCACCAGGTCGGGATAACGCCGGATCGGCGAGGTGAAGTGCGCGTAGTGACCCAGCGCGAGGCCGAAGTGCCCGATGTTGTCGGGCTGGTAGACCGCCTGCTGCATCGAGCGCACCACCAGCGATTCCAGGAACGGACGCTGCTCGTCGTTCGGGAAGCGATCGGTGATCGCGCGGAAATCGCGTGGCGTGACATCCTGCGGCAGTTCCGCGCCCTGCCCGAGCGCGTTCAGCGTCTCGAGGAGCACCTTGATCTTCCGTTCCTCGGGCTTGCCGTGGACCCGGAACAGCGTGCCGACGCGCCGCGAATCGAGCTCGCGCGCGACGGCGACGTTCGCGAGGATCATGCACTCCTCGATGAGCTTGTGCGCCTCGTTGCGCTCGTAGAGATACACGCGCTGGATGCGGCCGCCCGCGTCGAAGTCGAACTCGGCCTCGGGCGCGTCGAATTCCAATGCGCCGCGCTTGTGACGCGCCTTCAGCAGCGCGCGGTACACGTCGAGCAGCGGCAGCAGCCGGTCCGCGAGCGATCCGAGCTCGGCGCGCGTTTCCGGCCTTTCCTCGAACAGCGCCGCGAACGCCTTCGTGTAGGTGAGGCGATGCGCGGAGCGCATCACCGCCGGATAGAACGAGGCTTCGAGCAACACGCCCGCCTTCGAGACGATCATGTCCGCCGCGAAACAAAGCCGGTCGACGTGCGGCTGCAGCGAGCACAGCACGTTCGACAGCGCGAACGGCAGCATCGGGATCACGCGCGTCGGGAAGTAGACGCTCGTGCCGCGTTCGCGCGCGCAGGCGTCGAGCGCCGTGCCGCGGCGCACGTAGTAGCTCACGTCGGCGATGGCGACGATGAGGCGATAGCCTTTGGGATGGTGTTCGGCGTAGACGGCGTCATCGAAGTCCTTCGCGTCGTCGCCGTCGATCGTCACCAGCGGCAGGCCGCGCAGGTCGACGCGGCGCGCCACTTCCGCGGGATCCACGGTGTTGCCGTAGGCCTCGGCTTCGCGGATCGCCTCGGGCGTGAATTCTCGCGGCAGATCGAAGCGCGCCACCGCGGCTTCCGAGGCGAGCTCGACCGGGTTGTCCGGGTCGAGACGCATCGTCACGCGCGCGGTGGGCGTCGAGCCCTGACCGCCGTAGCGGGTGACCTGCGCGATCACCCAGTCGCCGTGGCGCGCACCGGCGAGTTCTTCCGGCGGCACGAGACAGCGCATGCCGATGCGCCGATCGGCGGCCGTGACGAACGCGGTGCGCCCGTGGACTTCCAGCGTGCCGACGAAAGCCTTGGTGGCGTGCTCGAGGATTTTCTCGAGCCTCCCGGAGTAGCGGCCGTCACGGCCGCGCTCGACGGAAACGCGCACGCGGTCGCCATGCATCACGCCGACCATCTGCGGCGGCGGCAGGAAGACGGCCTCCTCCTGTCCTTCGATGCGCACGAAGCCGAAGCCCGCGCGATTGGCGCTCACGACGCCTTCGGCGACACGTCCCGGTGTCGATGGGTGATGTTCATGCCGCGCGGATCTGTCCGAGCGGCCTTTTTCTTTTCTGCGTTTCAATGTTTTTCCAGTTCAGATTTGATGGCCCGCGGAGGCGGGACGCCGTTGATTGACAGCTTACAAAGCGGTGCGTACCTTTCGCTGCCCTTCGCACCCTGCCCGGGT
>CADEED010000184.1 GCA_902826225.1 uncultured Pseudomonadota bacterium
GGAAGCGTCGAAATGGAAGTGGGAAGTCAACCTGATCGGCTCGAACCAGATCAACGCGTTCTGCATGCCCGGAGGCAAGATCGCGTTCTACTCCGGCATCATCAACAAGCTGCAGCTCACCGATGACGAGATCGCGATGATCATGGGCCACGAAGTCGCGCATGCGTTGTACGAGCACGCGCGCGAGCGGCTGGCGAAAGGTCAGCTCACCCGGCTGGGTGCGGCGATCGCCGGTGCCGCGATCGGCGGCGGGCGCTACGCCGACCTCGCCCACCTTGGCGGCTCACTGCTCACGCTCAAGTACTCGCGCGGAGACGAAACCGAAGCCGACACCATCGGCCTGGATCTGGCCGCGCGCGCCGGCTTCGATCCCCGTGCGGGCATCACGTTGTGGGAGAAGATGACGGCCGCCAGCAAAGGCGCGCCGCCGCAATTTCTGTCGACCCACCCCACCGGCCCGAACCGGATCAAAGAGATCCAGAAGCACCTGCCTGAGGTGATGCCGCTGTATGAGCGGGCGCGCAAGGCGGGTGGGCAGTTGGCGCCGTCGGGGACGCGGTAGTTATCGAACGGTGAAGCCATGGCCGAAGGTCGACGTGAAGCGCTTCTCCGCGAATACGGCGAGGTCTCCAGCAACTTCAGGTTGCTGACCGACATTCGCTTCAAGCTGCTCGCGTTGCTGCCGATCGCTACTGCGCTCGCCGCAGTTGTGAAGGGAGACAGCCTCGGCGTCGGCAGTATTCCGCTCTCGCTGTTCGGCCTGGTCGTGACCATCGGGCTGCTCACTTACAACACCCGCAACGACCAGCTCTACGACGGGCTGATCGGACGCGCGGCTTCGATTGAACGCAGTCTCGGTCTGCAGGATGGCGCGTTCGCCAATCGTCCACAAGCCTGGCTCAGCATTCCGCTCTGGGGCAAGCAGCGCTGGAAGGTCGATCACCGCACCGGCATCAACGTGATCTACGGCGCATCGATCGCCTTGTGGCTCTACGGACTGGTCGCGCCCATCCTCGAACTCGCGCGCCGGACCGTTCTCAGCGTCCTGCCCCCGCTCTTCAACGTCGCGGATCCGGCGGTTTGGATTCAGTGCGGCGCGCTCGTCGTCGCCGTGCTGCTGACCCACGTTGGAGCCCGTGTCGTCCGCCGACACAACAAGCAGCGTCAAGAGGAGTTGAGAGCGCGCGCATCCGCGGCCATGGAGTACGCACTTTCAGTCGACACGAGTCATGCGGCGCTGGACCGGGACTTCATCGAACTCTGCTCGCGGCTGTCGGGCCTCAAACCGGAAGTCGTCGGAGCGCGCGCGGCGTTTTACGCGAGGGTCGACGAGGGCTCCCTCAACCACTACCTGCAGAGCGGATCGAGGGAGCTTGCGGCTTCGCTCCTGGTGGCTCAGCTCACGGATCTGCCGCCCGGGTGGCTGTTCGATTGCCTGACGGACCGACGCGGCGCGCGCGCCGCGCAATGAGCGCGAAGCACGCGGTACCGACTAGTACAGCCGAATCGCCATGTCGAAATGCCAGGTGCGGCGGATCTCGACCACGTCGTAGTCACGCGCCAGGGCGGGCGAGAACGCGGCATAGGGCGCCTGGCTCTCCACCACGCGCCTGATCGCCTCATCGAGTTCAGGCACGCCGCTCGACACGACGAAGGTCACCGACTCTACTGATCCGTCGGCGCGAATCGCCACCGTCACCATCGGACTCGTATGGGGCCGCTTCACCAGATCGCGAACCATCGCGAACGTCATGTTCAGATGGATCTTGAGCGCCCACGCCTCCGCGTACAGGAGCAGTTCCTCGTTCGGGTCGGTGTGCCCGAACAGGCGGCCGCGGCGCAGCGCGCTCGCTGACGGATCCGGGGCAGCTTTGCGAGCGGCGTCGCGACGCGCGGCGTCCTCGTCGAGCTGTTTGCCGATCGCGCGCAGGATCGCCTCGCGCCTCGCTTCTTCTTTTTCCTTGTCCCTTTGCTCCGAGTCGCGGCGTGCAGCTTCGGCTTGCGCCGCGTCCTGGCGTTCTGCTTCGCGCCGGGCAGCATCCTGGCGTTCGGCATCGCGGCGTGCCGCTTCGACGCGCTCGGCTTCTTGGCGTGCGGCTTCTTGGCGTGCGG
>CADEED010000185.1 GCA_902826225.1 uncultured Pseudomonadota bacterium
CCGTCAGCGTCGTCTTGCCGTGGTCGACGTGGCCGATCGTGCCGACGTTCACGTGCGGCTTGTTACGTTCAAACTTTTCCTTCGACATGACCCGGGCTCCTAGTGTTTCTTTCTATCTGCTCATGTTCGCGGTTTGCAAAGCAAACCGCGATTGAATTCGTGGCGCAGCCACTGACTACGTGTTGATGATGCCGTCCGCGATGTGCGACGGTACTTCCTGATACTTCGCGAACTCCATCGTGAACGTCGCGCGCCCCTGGCTCATCGAGCGCACGGTGGTCGCGTAACCGAACATCGCCGACAACGGCACTTCCGCCGTCACCGTCTTTCCGGCCGGCGTGTCTTCCGTGGCCTGGATGTGGCCGCGGCGGCGATTGAGATCGCCGATGACGTCGCCCATGTAATCCTCGGGCGTCACCACCTCGACCTTCATGACGGGCTCGAGGATCACCGGCTTCGCTTTGCGGAAGCCGTCCTTGAATCCGAAGATCGCGGCCATGCGGAAGGAGATTTCGTCCGAGTCGACGTCGTGGTACGAGCCGTCGAACAGCGTGACTCTCGTGTCGACCACGGGATAGCCCGCCATCACGCCGGTGTCGAGGGCTTCCTTGATGCCCTTCTCCACCGCCGGGATGAACTCTTTCGGAACGGATCCGCCCGTGATGCCGTTGATGAACTGGTTGCCCTTGCCGACCTCGTTCGGCTCGATCTTGAGCCACACGTGCCCGAACTGGCCGCGGCCACCGGACTGCTTGACGTGCTTGCCTTCGCTCTCGACCGACGCGCGGATCGTTTCTCGATAGGCGACCTGCGGCTTGCCCACATTGGCCTCGACCTTGAACTCGCGCTTCATACGGTCGACGATGATCTCGAGGTGCAGCTCGCCCATGCCGGAGATGATGGTCTGGCCGGATTCTTCGTCCGTCGACACCTTGAACGACGGGTCTTCCTTGCCGAGGCGCTGCAGCGCCATGCCCATCTTCTCCTGGTCGGCCTTCGTCTTGGGTTCGATGGCGACCGAGATGACGGGCACCGGGATCACCATCTTCTCGAGCGTGATGATCTTCTCGAGGTCGCACAGGGTGTCGCCGGTGTAGACGTCCTTGAGGCCCACGGCCGCGGCGATGTCGCCGGCGCGGACTTCCTTGATCTCGCTGCGCTCGTTCGCGTGCATCTGGAGCAGGCGGCCGATGCGTTCCTTCTTGTCCTTCGTCGGCACGTACACCGTGTCGCCCGTGTTGAGCGTGCCCGAGTAGACGCGGAAGAACGTGAGATTGCCGACGAACGGGTCGTTGAGGATCTTGAACGCCAGCGCGGAGAACGGCTCTTCGTCCTTCGCGGTGCGCGAGATCGCCTCGCCCTTCCAGCCGATGCCGGGCGTCGGCGGCATTTCGATGGGCGACGGCATGAATTCGATGACGGCATCGAGCAGCGCCTGCACGCCCTTGTTCTTGAACGCCGAGCCGCACATGCACAGCACGATCTCGTTCTTCGCGGCGCGCGCCTTGAGGCCGCGCTTGATCTCATCGTCCGAGAGCGCGGCGCCGTTCAGGAACTTGTCGGTGAGCGCCTCGTCGCCTTCCGCGGCGGCCTCGATCATCTTCGCGCGCCAGGCGTCGGCATCCGCCTTCATGGCGGCCGGGATCTCGCGGTACTCGAACTTCATCCCCTGGGTTTCCATGTCCCAGTAGATGGCCTTCATCTTGATGAGGTCGACGACGCCTTCGAACGCGTCTTCCGCGCCGATCGCCAGCTGGATCGGCACCGGGTTCGCGCGCAGGCGCTGGCGGATCATGTCGACCACGCGCAGGAAGTCGGCGCCGGCGCGATCCATCTTGTTGACGAACGCGATGCGCGGCACGTTGTAGCGGTTCATCTGCCGCCACACCGTTTCGGACTGCGGCTGCACACCGGCGACGGAATCGAACAGCGCGACGGCGGAGTCGAGCACGCGCAGCGACCGCTCGACTTCGATCGTGAAGTCGACGTGCCCGGGCGTATCGATGATGTTGATGCGGTGCTCGGGGAAGGTTTTGTCCATTCCCTTCCAGAAGCAGGTGGTGGCGGCCGACGTGATCGTGATGCCGCGCTCCTGTTCCT
>CADEED010000186.1 GCA_902826225.1 uncultured Pseudomonadota bacterium
TTCGGGCGCAGCAGCGCCTCGCCTCGTGTGACGTGAGGCTGCCTCACGGCCGCGCTCGCGAACCCGCCCGCGAGACGCTGGATCCCGCCGAAGCCGAGGCGTTGGCGGGATCGCAGGAAGCGGTAAGACTGGCGGAATGTCTCCCGCGGCATGCAATAGGGGCAGCGGAAGTTGCAGCGGTCCATCACCGAGATGCGCAGGTCGTGGATCGGGCGGCGCAGCGTGTCACGCGGTGCGGCGCGGCTGCCGACGCTCGACAACGGGATGACGTTCTCGCGCATCAGGGGTTCACCATCGATAGAACTTCGCGACGTGACCCTTCGGGAACGTACTGGGCCCCGGCGGCAATTCGACGAATCCGTCGGTGCCCGCGAGTGCCGTGAAGTCGCCGGAGCCGTTCGTGGGCCTGGGCTCGGCGGACGTGCGTCCCCAGTCGTCGCTGCGCAGCCGCACGGGTAGATAGAACGCGAGCGGCGCCGTGACTTCGAACGGCGCCGTCAGCGCGATGCGCGGGGCTTCCGCCGGCGCCTGGCCCATGGCCGCGCGCAGTGCCGGCAGCACGTAGCGCACCAGGCAGACGAGCGTCGAGACCGGGTTGCCGGGCAGCGCGAACACCACACGGCCCGACTGCGACACGCCGAACCACATCGGCTTGCCCGGCCGTTGCGCGATCGTGTGGAACACGAGGCTCACGCCGAGCCTGGCCAGCACCTTCGGAACCAGGTCGAGCTTGCCCATCGACACGCCGCCCGAGAGGATCAGGACGTCGTGAGTGCGCAGGTGGAAGTCGAGCCGTTTCTCGATCTCGACTTCCTCGTCGCGCACGTGGTCGTCGGCGACGCGCGTGAAACCGTGCTGACGCAGGGATGCGGTGATGCCGTAGGCATTCGAGCGGCGCACCTGGTGCGGCTCGATGACTTCGCCCGGCTCCACGAGCTCGTTGCCCGTCGAGATCGCGACGATCATCGGTTGCGCGCTCACGCGCAGCCGGGCCATCCCGGCGCCGGCGGCGATCGCGACTTCGGGCGAGGAGAGGCGCGTGCCGGCGGCGAGCAGCAACGCGCCCTGGCGACAGTCGGATCCGCGCCGATGCACGTTCTGCCACGGCTGCGATTTGCCGCCGAGCGCGGCGAACCCGTCGCTGCGCTGGACGTTCTCCACGGGCATCACCGCGTCGCAGCCGCGCGGCAGCATGGCGCCCGTCATGATCTCGATGCAGGCGTCGGCATCGGGCAATGTTTGCGGCGGATCGCCTGCAGCCTGGATGCCGGCGATGCGCAGCCGCGGGTTTCTCGCCGCGCTCGCCGCCGAGAATGCGAAGCCGTCCATGGCGACGCGATCGAACGGCGGGTGATCGCGCTCGGCGTAGATGTTTTCCCGCAGCACCGCGCCCGCCGCCTGCGTGAGCGGCAGCGATTCGATCGGCAGGCACGCGAGGTGCTGCTCGATCAGCGTTTCGGCTTGGGCTGGCGTCAACACGAAGGCATGCCTCGACCTCGGGGTCGCGTCAGCGCGGAACGGGAATCAGCCGGACTTCTTCTCCGTCTGATTCTTCGCCTTCCACGCGCGCAGTTGCTCGTTGAAGCGCTCGGTCACGTCGGTGACCTCTTTCACCGCGGCGTCCTCCTTCTGCGCCTGGACGCGCGTGAGGTCGGCCTTCTGCGCGTCAGTCACGTCCGCCTGCGAGGCGAGCTTCGCGTCGAACTCGGACTTCGTGCAGCTGAGATACGCCGTCATCTCGTCGTTGTATTTCACGACCAGCTTCTTCGCGGCGAGCATGTCCTCTTTCGTCGCGACCGAGCCGTCCGGGAATGCTCCGGGCGCAACGGGATAGTTGCAGGCGGCATGGGCGGCCGAAGCGACGAAGCCGGCCACGATGAGGGCAGTGAGCACCTGATTTTTCATGTATCGGATCCCCGGGGTCAGTGTTCTCGTGAGCCGATATCTTAATGGACGGCGCCGCGCCGGCGTCGCCGACCGCTGTCGGCGGATTCCG
>CADEED010000187.1 GCA_902826225.1 uncultured Pseudomonadota bacterium
ATGCGCGTCGCCGAGGCGATCGCCTCATGATCCCAGCGCGTGCGGTCCTGTTCGGGCAGCGGCACCGTGGCTCCATCTGCTCCGAAACGGGCGCTGCGTCGCGCGTCGTGCAGCTGCATGAGCGCGAGGAGACCCGCAGCCTCGGGTTCGTCCGGGAAGACATCACGCAGCGAATGGCCGAGACCAACGGCGAGGCGGCACAGTTCGGTGCGGATGGGGTGGTCGTCCGCGGTCGACCAATAGCCCTCGTTGAAGAGCAGGGCGATCGTCTGCAGCACGGCGTCGAGGCGATCGCGTGACGCCTCCGGTGCCGCCCCGTCACCGTCGCCGCGCTCCCTGAGGCGCTGGCGCGCACGCGTCAGTCGTTGCTCCATCGTCCTGGGTGCGACCACGAACGCGGAGGCCACCTCACGGGTTGACAGCCCGATGATCGTCGCGAGCGCAAGCGCGGCGCTCTCGCCGCACTCGAGCGCCGGGTGGCAGCACGCGAACAGCAGACGGAGCAGATCGTCCTTCCATCCTCGTGCCACCTCGGGCTCGCCAACCGCGACCCGCACCCACGGACTCATGTGGGCCAGCACGTCCAGCGGCTCCTGGTGCAAGTCCTCGCGCGCCGCGCGCCGCGCACGATCGCGGTGGGCGTTCCGGGCGACGGTGATGAGCCACGCCTCCGCCGACTCCGGGCGGCCTCGCTCGGGCCAGGTTTCGAGCGCCCGGACAATCGCTTCCTGCACGGCGTCCTCCGCATCCGGCAGGCTTCGCGTGAGACGCATCGTGCTGCCCAACACTTTGGGGTATGCGCGCCGCAGAACGTCGCCGATCTCCTCGATCACTCCCTCCATCGCCATCGAACCGGCCGCACCTCGATCGCGTGATCCTCGATGGGACAGATCATCCCCGCCCGCTCGATCGCTTCGTCTTCGTTCCTGCAGTCGATAAAGTAGAAGCCGACGAGCCATTCCTTGGATTCGATGTATGGGCCGTCCGTGACCGTGTGCGCACCGCGCCGCACGGTCACGGTCTTTGCTGTCGCGACATCGTCGAGTTGCGCGACCGCATGCAGGTCGCCGCGCGCCGAGGCCGCCGCCTGGAGCGCGCGGTGTCCCGCCAGCGCGCGGCGCTCGTTGGCGGGCGTCGGCGCCTGCGCGGCGCGATAGATCAACAGCGCGAAGGTCGTCGTCTTCACCGGCTTACGCTACCGACCGGCGTCATCTCGGTCAAGATTCACCACGATGCCGCGCCCGCGCCGGCCGGCGCAGGTGTGCGCTCGCGAAAGACCTCGACCTCGACCTGGCCGCCCTGAACGGGTACTTCGCTGCGGGCACTGCCACCGTCACGCCTTCTGCCACAGTGCCACGGCGGCGCCACCCGGATCGCGCACGATCGAGAACTCGCCGGCCGGCCCGCGCGTCTTGGGGCTGAGGACCGTGGCGCCGAGCCGCAGCGCTGTGGTGGTGGCGGCGTCGACATCGTCGACCTGGGCGATCGGAATCCACCCGGCGGCGCCACCGTCTTTCTGGGCAACTCCGGCGAACGGTCCACCGTCGCCCGCCAACATCGTCATGCCTCCCGGCCCCTCCGACGGCGTCCAGCCCAGGAGCCGTGCGTAGAACGTGCTGGAATCAGAGGGCTTATCGCTGCTGTTGTGGAACCACACGAAGCCTTGCGTCATGGCGATCTCCTTGGTGTCGGACTGGAAGCAGCCCGTGTCTCTGAAGGAGACGTGTGAGGCGCCGAGGTCACGACAGGCCGGTCAAAAAAACGTTGCGGTAGGAATCTGACCGACCTGGGCGGGCGGCTGGGCTCTCGGCGCTACTCATGCCACACGTCCTTTCGCGCTATCAGCAACGCAGCCGCTGCCGCGTCCCGACGAGCCGACACACGGCGGCAGACGTGCCGCACGATGCGTGCCCGAGTTGACCAAGCTCGACACCGCTATCGAAAACGATGCGGGCTGAACCTCGCCCGAGCACGGATGGTCA
>CADEED010000188.1 GCA_902826225.1 uncultured Pseudomonadota bacterium
CGCGCGCATGCCGCCGCCCGCGATGACGCCGGTACCGTCGGACGCGGGCTGCATGTAAACCTTGGTGGCGCCATGCGTGCCGTGCATCGCGAAGTGCAGCGTGTCGTTGCGCAGCGCGACGTTCACCATGTTCTTGCGCGCCTGCGCCATCGCCTTCGAGATCGCGACCGGCACTTCACGCGCCTTGCCGAATCCGAAGCCCACGCGGCCGGCGCCGTCGCCCACCACGGTGAGCGCGGTGAAGCCGAACTGGCGGCCACCCTTGACCACCTTGGCCGTGCGATTCACTGCCACCAGCTTCTCCAGGAACTCGTCCTGGGCCTGGTTCTTCATGTCGGGTCGTGCCATTCGTTAGTCCTCAGAACTCGAGGCCGGCTTCACGCGCGGCGTCCGCCAGCGCTTTCACGCGGCCGTGGTACATGAAACCCGCGCGGTCGAAGGCGACCTTGGTGACGCCCGCGGCCTTTGCCGCTTCGGCAATGGCAGCGCCGACGGCCTTCGCCGCCTCGACATTGCCCGTGCCCTTGAGGCCCTTGGAGACCTTCTCCTGCACGGTCGAAGCCGACGCGAGCACCTTGCCGCCCGAGGCGTCGAACACCTGCGCGTAGATGTGCTGCGGCGTGCGGTGGATCGTGAGACGCGCGACGCCGAGCTCGCGGATCTTCATCCGGGTCTTGATGGCGCGGCGCTGGCGCCGCTCTTTCTTGGTGATCTGCATGTGAGTGCCGAAGAATTACTTCTTCTTGCCCTCCTTGAGAGTGATCTGTTCGCCCGAGTAGCGGACGCCCTTGCCCTTGTACGGTTCCGGCGGACGGATGGCGCGGATCTTCGCGCACACCTGGCCGATCTTCTGGCGATCGATGCCCTTGATGATGATTTCCGTCTGGCTCGGGCACTCCATCGAGATGCCGTCCGGGATCGGGAAATTCACCGCGTGCGAGAAGCCGAGCATGAGGTTCAGCGTCTTGCCCTGCACCGAGGCGCGGAAGCCGACGCCGACGAGCTCGAGCTTGCGCTCGTAGCCCTTCGACACGCCCGTCACCATGTTCGCGAGGTGCGCGCGCGCGGCGCCCGCCGACATGCGGCTGCCCGCGCTGTCGAACTTCACCTGCAGCTTCTTGTCCTGCGTTTCCACGGACACGCCATCGGCCACGACGAGCGAGAGCTCGCCCTTGGCGCCCTTGACCTTGACCGTGTTCTGCGCGATCGAGGCGGTGACGCCCTGCGGCAGATCGACGGGTCGTTTAGCAACTCGGCTCATGTTGATTCCTAGTTAGGCCACGATGCAGAGCACTTCGCCGCCCTGCCCGATGGCCCGCGCCTGTTTGTCGGTCATCACGCCCTTCGGCGTGGAGACGATCGCGGTGCCGAGACCGCCCTGGATCTTCGGCAGCTCGGTCTTGCCGCGGTAGATACGCAGGCCCGGACGCGAGACACGCTCGAGGCGGTCGATCACGGGGCGGCCTTCGTAGTACTTCAGCTCGATGTTCAGCGTGTGCTTCGCACCTTCCGTCGTGACGTTGAAGCCGGCGACGTAGCCTTCGTCCTTCAACACCTTGACGAGCGCCGTCTTCAGCTTGGAATTCGACACCGACACGTCCGTCTTGCGCGCGAGTTGCGCGTTGCGGATGCGGGTCAGGAGGTCGGCAATGGGATCAGTCATGCTCATTCCGTTTGCTCCTTACCAGCTCGCCTTGGAGACGCCCGGCAGTTCGCCACGCGCCACGGCTTCACGGATCTTCACGCGCGCCAGGCCGAAGCGGCGATAGACGCCGCGGCTGCGGCCGGTGATCGCGCAACGGTTGCGACCGCGGGTCGGGCTGGCGTCGCGCGGCAGCTTCTGCAGCTTCGCCTGCGCATCGGCACGCACGTCCGG
>CADEED010000189.1 GCA_902826225.1 uncultured Pseudomonadota bacterium
CAGGTTTCGGACGCCCGCTTCGCGCGTGTAGTGCTGCACAAGCTCGGTGACGCCTTCTCCCTGTTCGAGGAGCAGAAGGTGTATCTCGTGAGCCAGGCGGCGAACGACCTCAATTTCACTTTCGTGGTGGACGAGAACCAGGGCGATCGTCTCGTCGAGCAGCTGCACGAGATGCTGATCCGGCCGCTGCCCGGCGATTCGGTGCTCGGTCCCACGTGGGAGCAGTTGTTCGCGAAACCCGGCGTCAGCGCGGCGCGCCCGCAGCCCTGGTGGGCCGTGAAGCGTGACGCGTTGCTGAACGTCCTCGAGCAGCGCGATTCGGCTTTCGTCTACGACCTCGCCCAGGTCGAGGCGTCGGCGAAATCGCTCGCGAACCTCGGGTCCGTGTCGCGCGCGTTGTACGCGCTCAAGGCGAACCCGCACCCCGCCGTTCTGCGCAAGGTCGCGGCTGCGGGGCTCGGATTCGACTGCGTGTCTCTCGCCGAGATCCGGCGCGTGCTCGAGTCGGTTCCGGGCATCTCGCCCGAACGCATTCTCTTCACGCCGAACTTCGCGCCGCGTGGCGAGTACGAGCAGGCGCTGTCGCTGGGCGTGCACGTCACCATCGACAATCTGTTCGTGCTGCAACACTGGCTCGACGCGTTCCGCGGCCGACGCGTGTTCCTGCGCATCGACACCGGAATCGGCCGCGGTCACCACCACCACGTGCGGACCGCGGGCGCACAGTCGAAGTTCGGCATCCCCGTCGACGAGCTCGACGAAGTCGCGCGCCTGGCCGCCCTGGGTGGCGTGACGATCGACGGCCTGCACGCTCATGCGGGCAGCGGCGTGTTCGACGTCGACAACTGGACGCAGGTGGGATCGGTGCTCGCGGGTCTCGTCAGGCGCTTTCCCGACGTGAAGACCATCGACGTCGGCGGCGGACTCGGCGTGCCGGACCGGCTCGACGGGCGCGAGATCGATCTCACGCGGCTCGATGAGGCACTGGGGAAAGTGAAGAGCGCTCTTCCGGGCGTGTCGCTCTGGGTGGAGCCGGGCCGCTACCTCGTCGCCGCCGCCGGCGTGCTGCTCGCGCGAGTGACCCAGACCAAGGTCAAGAGCGGCATCCGGTATGTCGGTGTCGCCACGGGCATGAACTCACTGATCCGTCCGGCCCTGTACGGCGCGCACCACGACATCGTGAACCTCACGAAGCACGACGCGCCGGCGAACGTCGCGACGAACGTCGTCGGCCCGATCTGCGAGAGCTCGGACTTCCTGGGACATGACCGGCTGTTGCCGGAGTGCGAGTCGGGAGACGTGCTGCTGATCGCCACCGCGGGCGCGTACGGCCGGGCGATGTCGTCGCATTACAATTTGCGCGCGCCGGCGGAAGAACTCTGCATCTAGTTCCTGGCCGAGTCTATCCGCAGGGCGGCCTCCGCCGGGGCGAGCGTGCGCTCCAGCATCGTATGCAGCCGCTCGAGTTGAAGCGCCGTCATCGAGCCTGCCATTGCATCGTGGACGCGCCGGTTCCCCTCGCGCATGAGTTCGAGATAGCGTTGCCGGTCGGCGAGGCCCTGATTCGCATAGGCATCGGTGGCTCCAGCGGCGAGCCGATACTCGCGATATTCGAGTCTGCTTCGCTGGAGCTCGACCGACAGCACTTCGACGAGCGCATCGGCAACTGCCAGAGACATCGGCGCGGACTGGGCCGTGAGCTGTGAGTTGAACTGCTCGACAGTGGCGCGCTCGGAGGCGGTTTGCAGGTAATGCTGCCATCCGTCGTATTTCGCCTCGCCCAACGAGG
>CADEED010000190.1 GCA_902826225.1 uncultured Pseudomonadota bacterium
AAGCGGTCGCTGTTCCACCAGTAGCTCGGGCAGGCGGTCGAGCAGCAGGCGCACAGGATGCAGGCCGACGGCCGGTCGATCTTTTCCTGATCTTCCTTCGACTGCGGGCGCTCACGATCGGGGGGCGCGGGTGTGCGCGTCTGGAGCCAGGGCTTCACCGCGGCGTACTGCGCGTAGAAGTTGGTCAGGTCGGGAACGAGGTCCTTCACCACCGGCATGTGCGGGAGTGGATAGATCTTCACGTCGCCCCGCACGTCGTCGCAGGCCTTCGTGCACGCCAGGGTGTTCGTGCCACCGATGTTCATCGCGCAGCTGCCGCAGATACCCTCGCGGCAGGACCGGCGGAACGTCAGGGTCGGATCGATCTCGTTCTTGATCTTGATCAGCGCGTCGAGAACCATCGGCCCGCAGGCGTCCATGTCCACTTCGTAGGTGTCCATGCGCGGGTTCTGCCCGGAGTCCGGGTCGAAACGGTAGATGACGAACCGGCGGACGTTTTTCGCGCCCGCGGGCGCCGCATGCTTCCTGCCCGCGGATTTGTCGATCTTCGAATTCGCCGGAAGCGTGAATTCAGCCATGGTGGGGTGCCATCAGTACGTCCTCGCCTTCGGCGGAATCGGGTCGACGTCTTTCGTCAGCGTGTTCATGTGCACGGGCCGGTACTCGATGCGCGTCTTGCCGGCGTCGTCCACCCAGCAGAGCGTGTGCTTCTGCCAGTTCACGTCGTCGCGATCCTTGAAATCCTCGCGCGCGTGCGCGCCGCGGCTTTCCTGGCGGTTCTCCGCCGAAACGATCGTGGCGGTGGCCTGGCCGAGCAGGTTGTCGAGCTCGATCGTTTCGATCAGATCGGTGTTCCAGATGAGGCCGCGGTCGGCGACCTTCACGTCGGCGAACGAGCCGTAGGTTTTCGCGAGCGCGTCGACACCTTCCGTCAGCGTCTGGCCGGTGCGGAACACGGCGGCGTCGCGCTGCATGATCCTCTGCATCTCGAGGCGGATCTCGGCGGTGCCGCGCGAGCCCTTCGAATTGCGATGACGGTCGAGGCGCGACACGGCGAAATCGCCGGCGTCCTTCGCGAATGGCGCGTGCGGCGTACCCGGCTTCACGACCGTGGCAGCGTGACGCGAGGCCTCGCGGCCGAACACGACGAGATCGAGCAGTGAATTGCTGCCGAGGCGGTTCGCGCCGTGCACCGAGACGCACGCAGCTTCACCGACGGCCATGAGCCCGGGGACCACGGTGTCCGGGTCGCCGTTCTTGAGCGTGAGCACCTCGCCGTGCACGTTGCAGGGCACGCCACCCATGTTGTAGTGAACCGTGGGCAGCACGGGGATCGGCTCCTTGTTGACGTCGACACCCGCGAAGATGCGCGCCGTCTCGGCGATGCCCGGCAGGCGCGCGTGGATCACTTCGGGCCCGAGATGCTCGAGGTGCAGGTGGATGTGATCCTTGTGCTTGCCGACTCCGCGGCCCTCGCGGATCTCGATGGTCATCGAGCGCGAGACGACGTCGCGCGACGCGAGGTCCTTCGCGTTCGGCGCGTACCGCTCCATGAAGCGCTCGCCCGCGGAATTCGTGAGGTAGCCGCCCTCGCCGCGGGATCCCTCGGTGATCAGGCAGCCCGAACCGTAGATCCCGGTGGGATGGAACTGTACGAACTCCATGTCCTGCATCGGCAGCCCGGCGCGCAGTGCCATGCCGCCGCCGTCACCCGTGCAGGTGTGCGCGGACGTGCACGAGAAATACG
>CADEED010000191.1 GCA_902826225.1 uncultured Pseudomonadota bacterium
TTCGCCTCAGGGTCCCCCCTTCCGATCTTCTCCGAGCCGCCCATGTAGGGGCGCAGGGCCTCCGGCACCGTCACCGAGCCATCCGCATTCTGGTAGTTCTCGAGAACCGCGACGAGCGCACGGCCGACAGCGACACCAGAACCATTGAGCGTATGCAGCGGCTCGGGCTTGCCCGTCTCCGGGTTGCGCCAGCGCGCCTGCATGCGCCGCGCCTGGAATCCCTCGCAGTTGCTGCAGGAGGAGATTTCGCGGTACTTGTTCTGCGCCGGGAGCCACACTTCGATGTCGTACGTCTTGGCGGCCGAGAACCCGATGTCTCCCGCGCACAGCGCGACCACGCGATATGGCAGACCCAGCTTTCTCAGGACCTGCTCCGCGTGTCCCGTGAGTTCCTCCAGCGCTGCGTACGAATCCGCGGGCTTCACGATGTGCACGAGCTCGACCTTCTCGAACTGGTGCTGGCGGATGAGTCCGCGCGTGTCCTTGCCCGCCGCCCCGGCTTCGGAGCGGAAGCACGGCGTGTGGGCCACGTATTTCTGCGGCAGTTTCGCCGCGTCCACGATGCGGTCACGCACGAGATTCGTCACCGGCACTTCGGCGGTGGGGATCAGGTAGAACCCCTGTTCGCCTTGCACGCGGAAGAGATCGGCTTCGAACTTCGGCAGCTGGCCCGTCCCCTGCAGCGCGGATCCCATCACCAGATACGGCGCGTACACCTCGGTGTAGCCGTGCTCGCGCGTGTGCAGGTCGAGCATGAACTGCGCGAGCGCACGCTGCAGACGCGCGAGGCTGCCGCGCATGATGGAGAAGCGGGCGCCCGAGATCTTCGCCGCAGACTCGAAATCGAGACCGCCCGACTTCTCGCCGATTTCGACGTGGTCCTTCGGCGTGAAGTCGAACTGTCGGGGCTCGCCCCAGCGACGCACTTCCCGGTTGGCCGACTCGTCGCGCCCCTCGGGGACGGAGTCGTGCAGGGTGTTCGGCAATCCGAGTTGCCAGGCGTCGAGCTGCGACTGGATCTGCGTGATCTCGGCATCCGCCTTTTCGAGTTCGTGCGTGAGCTGCTCGCCCCGCTTCAGCAACGGCGCGGCATCCTCGCCCTTGCCTTTCGCCATGCCGACCGCCTTCGCGTTGGCATTGCGCTCCGAGCGCACACGATCGGATTCCACCTGCGCGGCCTTGCGGCGTTCGTCCAGCGCCTGGAACGCGGCCACGTCGAGCGTGAACCCGCGGCGCGAGAGATTGGCCGCGACGCCGGCGGCGTCGGCACGCAATTGCTTGGAATCGAGCACTCGGAAACCTCTTGGATCAACGCTGGGCGAAGAACTGCATCGACAATGCGGATGCGTTCACGAGCGCGTGCGGCAGGGCCGCGGCGCCGAGCGCATGTTTGTATGAAACCGGCCGCCACGCAAGATAGCCGCGCGAAAACACGTAGAAGCTCCAGACCGTCCCGAAGAACCAGAGTGGATGGAACCACGCATGCGCCGCGCCCCAGGCGAATGCCGACGCCACCGCGGCCACTTCGACGCGCCGCGTGAGACGACGCAGACCCTCGAGCACCGCGGACAGCACCAGGGTCTCGACGAGCGGCGCCGCGAACAGCGCGATCAGGACATTGCGGCCGGCGATGTCGCGCGCGGGTTTCGCGATCGTCCCGACGTCCGCACCCGCGCTTGTGAACAGCGCGTTCGCCGCGAGCAC
>CADEED010000192.1 GCA_902826225.1 uncultured Pseudomonadota bacterium
CGCCTGGCCGCCCGTGCCGCTCGGGGTCTTGTTGACCAGGCGCCAGCCGAGGTAATCCTTGCCGATCGCGGTGGGCGGGAGATCCACGCGCAGCTCGGGGACCTTGCGCAGGATGAACGCGACGAACGTGTTGGAGTTCGGTCCGGGCCAGATGTGATAGCGGCCGGGGTACGGATATTCCTGCGCGGCGGACTCGATGCGGTCGATGATCGCCTCGACGCCGGGGCCGCGGACGTCGCCTAACAACTCGGGCTTGTTGCCGTACCAGTAACCGTCCGGCGTGCGATTGCGCTCCACGACTACCGTGCCGGTGCGCTTGAGCCGCCAGCCCATGACCTCGTGCACCATGAACTCGGGTGCGTTCGCGCGCTTGACCGCAATCCAGGTGTGGACGCCGAACCAGCCGCGCCAGCTCACCGCGCGCGCCGAGTAGACCTGCACGACGGCTTCGGGGGTGGAAGCGGGATCGGGCGCAAGGCCAGCCGGCTCCCGGGAGGCGGTGCGCCAGTCCGCGGCGCCAAGTTGGCCACTGAAGGACAGGTAGGCGACGGCCAGCGGGACATAGGCCACGACGAGGGCAAGGGTGAGACGGCGTTTACGGGTGCGGAACATGGAGGAGAGACCTCGCCGGAACTCAGCGAGTTCCCGCAGGCGCATGAAGGGGTCAGACCCCATTATCCTGCGCGCATGCCTAACTTCGACATCGGGACTCTTCAGCTCACCACGCCCCGCCTGAGGGCGAGGAGGTGGGCTGGGGCATCGCGCGCGAGCACCGGGGCAAGGGCCATGCGAGCGAGGGTGCCGTCGGGGCCATGGACTCGGCGTTTTTCGTGCTCGGCTGGCCCGAACTGATCCATTGCATCGCGCAGGAAAACGAAAATTCCAAAGGCGTCGCGAAGAAGCTGGGATCGACATTCCTGCGCGACGGCGCCATGCCGCCGCCGCTGATGAACCTGCGTGCCGAGGTCTGGGGCCAGCCCCGGGAGCCGTGGAAGGCGCGCGCCTGAAAAGACCGAAACCGGACGGTTTCCGAACGACCTCCAGCGGGCTTCCTCCTAAAGTGCACCCCATCGAAAAGAGGTTCGCAAAGGAGGAATCAGATGTACGCCGAAGTGGTGTCTTTCATGCCGCCAGTGGCCGCCCGCACGTCACCACCGCGGATCCGGCTCATCCGCGCCGCGGTGGGCAACACCATCCGCCTCATCCCGGTGCAGGACGTGATCTGCCTCGAGGCGGCCGACAAGTACGTGACGGTCGTGACCGCGACCGGTGAATCGCAAGTGCGCATGCCGCTGCGCGAGCTCGCGACGCGCCTCGACGGCATCGAGCTCCTGCAGATCCACCGCAGCGTGCTCGTGAACGCGGCGCGCATGGTGAGCGCGACGCGCGACGAGCTGGGCCACTACAACCTCACGCTGCGCGGGCTCGAAAAGACCGTGAAGGTGAGTCGCGCGTTCAGTCACCTGTTCCGGCCGATGTATACGGTGCCGCGGGCGGGTCACTGGCCCTCGCAGGTCAGGCAGCGCCCGACCGCGGCGCCGTGCCCCGGTGAAAGCGGCTCGTGGCGCGCGTGCTCGTTGCCGGTGCGCACACTGCCCTGA
>CADEED010000193.1 GCA_902826225.1 uncultured Pseudomonadota bacterium
CGCCGGGGAAGCTGCGCTCGCCACATTGCGGGGCTGCTGGCCTTCGGCACAACGCGTCGCGGTCGTTTGCGGTCCGGGCAACAACGGCGGCGATGGCTACGTGCTGGCGCGACTCGCCCGCGAGCAGCGCCTGGAAGTCGCCGCTATCGGTTTGCACGAGCCTGGACGATTGCAAGGCGATGCACGCCGCGCGCACGACGACTTCGTTGCCGCGGGCGGCACGGTCGGCGCCTGGCGTGCGAACTGCCTGCGCGGCGTCGATGTCGTCGTCGATGCGATCTTCGGCGTGGGCTTGTCGCGACCGGTTGCCGGCGTCGCGGCCGAAGCCATTGCAGCGATCAACGCCTGCGATGCGCACGTGTTCGCGCTGGACATTCCCAGCGGCCTGCACGCCGATACCGGCGAGATTCTTGGCGACGCGGTGCATGCCGCGCGAACGCTGACGTTCCTCGGTCTGAAGCTCGGGTTCTATCTCGGCGAGGGACCGAACTGTGTAGGCGTAGTAATGTTCGACGGCCTCGAATTGCCTGCGCAGGCACTGGCGCATGTTGCGTCCACCGCCGTACTCATCGACGAGGCCGCTGTCGCGGAGCTGCTGCCGCCGCGTCGACGCACGACTCACAAGGGCCAGCAGGGCAGTGTGCTCGTGATTGGCGGCAACACTGGAATGGCGGGCGCGGCGCGCATGGCCGGCGAAGCAGCCCTGCGCGCGGGCGCGGGCCTGGTGACCGTTGCAACCCGCAAAGAGAATGTCGCCGCAATCGTCGGCGCGCGGCCGGAACTCCTGTGCCGCGGAATCGATACGGCGCAGGAGCTGACCGCACTCATCGCGCACGCTGACGTGCTCGCGATCGGCCCGGGCCTCGGGCAGGACGTCTGGGCGCAGGCGATGTTCGATGCCGCGCTCGGCGCGCAGCGGCGCACGGTGATCGATGCAGATGCTCTGAATCTGCTGGCGCAAGCGCCGCGCGCGAATGCGGATTGGATCCTCACGCCGCACCCTGGCGAAGCCGGGCGCCTGCTCGGCAAGACCGCTGCCGAAGTGCAGCGCGATCGTCTCGGTGCCGCTCGGGCAATCGCGGCACGTTACGGGTGCACCGTAGTGCTCAAGGGTGCGGGCTCACTGGTCGTGAGCCAGGAGGGATTGCCTGCGATCTGCGACCGCGGCAACCCTGGCATGGCTTCGGCCGGAATGGGTGACGTGCTGACGGGCATCGTCGCCGGAGTCGTCGCGCAAGGCGCGGACATGGCTGCCGCTGCGCGCGTCGGCGTTCTCGTTCACGCGTTGGCAGGCGACATGGCCGCGCGACGCGGCGAGCGCGGCTTGCTTGCGACCGATCTACTTCCGTACTTGCCCACGTGCGTCAATCCATCTCAGCGCTCGTGAACGTCGCCACAGCCGACGACATGCGCGCACTCGGACGCGCGCTGGGCGGTGCGTTGCGCACAGCCGGTGAAGGCGCGCTCGTGATCGGCATCGAGGGCGAGCTCGGCGCAGGCAAGACCACGCTGGTGCAGGGAGTTCTCGCCGGCCTCGGCGTGACCGGCGCGATTCGCAGTCCGACGTACACGCTGATCGAGCCGTACGACGCGGCTGGCC
>CADEED010000194.1 GCA_902826225.1 uncultured Pseudomonadota bacterium
TGACGGCACCCAGCTCAACATGGACGGCCGCGAGCTTCAGCAGAAGGTGACGGCAGCCGTCAGCCAGGCGCGCGCCTACACGCCGCAACTCGAGAAGAATCTGGCGCAGATCATCGCGGGCCTGCAGAGCTCGTCCGACAGCCTCGCGACGGCGCTGCGCTCCGTCGTGCTCATCGGCGTCGGCCTCGCGGCCGCGCTGGCCGCGCTGGTCGGCTACCTCTCGCTCGCGCGCGGCAAGCAGGCCGCCGCGGCCACCGCGGCCCGCCAGCAGACGGAAGACATCCTTTCGACCGTGCGAGAAGGTCTCTTCCTGCTCGACGGCGACCTCAAGATCGGCGCGATTCACTCGCACGCGACCGCGCAGCTCTTCCAGCGCGACACGGTCGCGGGTCTCACCTTCGAAGACCTGCTGCGCGAACTGGTGTCGGCCAAGACGCTCGCGATCGCCACGAAGTTCGTCAAAGTGCTGTGGAGCGAGCGCACGAAGGAAAACCTGATCCGCTCGATCAACCCGCTCAACGAAGTCGAGATCATCGTGGGCGACAAGGACTCGAAGACCGGCACCGAGAAGCGCTACCTGGAGTTCAATTTCCACCGCGTGCGTCGCGAGGGCGAGATCACCCACGTGCTCGTGGCCGTCTCCGACGTCACGGCGCGGGTCGCGCTGGCCGCGCAGCTCAAGGGCGCGCAGGAGAGCGCGCAGGGCCAGATGGACGCGTTCCTCTCGATCCTGCATGTGGATCCGAACCAGCTCTCGTCGTTCCTCGACGATTCGGACGTCGCGTTCAAGATGATCAACGCCACGCTGCGCGATCCGGCGCGCGACAGCGCCTCGTTCCGCCGCAAGATCGACGGCCTGTTCCGCCAGATCCACAGCATCAAGGGCGAAGCCTCGGCCATCGGCCTGGGGAGCGTGGAAGCCCGCGCGCACGGACTCGAGAGCGATCTCGCCGCGCTGCGCGAGCGCACCGACCTCTCGGGCGACGACTTCCTGCCGCTGCTCACCAAGTTCGACGATCTCGTGCATCACTCGCAGTCGGTGCGCGACATGGTCACGAAGCTCGCGAGCTTCCGCGACAGCTTCGGCAAGCAGCAGTCGCTCGCCGCGGCCATCACGGGCAGTCAGCCTCGGGCGAGCACGGGCGACACGACGTCGCGCACCAGAAAACTCAACGACGAGGTCGTCGCGAACCAGGCCGCCGAGCAGACACTGCAGCGTTCGGCGCGCGAGGGCTTTGTCGCCTCCGCGCAGCAGCTCGCCGATCGCATCGCGAACGATCACGGCAAGAAGGTCGTGGTGACCTGTCGCGGTCACGACCTCGTGCCCGAGGCCTATCGACGTCCGGTCAAGGACGTGCTGATCCAGCTCATCCGCAACGCGGTCGTGCACGGCATCGAAACGCCGGACGAACGCCAGGGCGCGGGCAAATCCGCCGAAGGTCACATCCGCATCCAGTTCGAGATGACCGAGTCGGGCCGCGCCTTCCGCATGCAATGCGAGGATGACGGCCGCGGCCTCACCCCGGACAAGCTGCGCAAGACGGCAGTGGCCAAGGGCATCATCTCGCAGCAGGACGCGACCGCG